>JAUZSQ010000105.1 GCA_030949325.1 Sulfurovum sp. | reverse complement strand
AAAATGTATTATTCATATTGGAATGTATAAAACAGGCACCATCTTCTATTCAAGAAGACATTGCATAGCAAAGGATTTGGGAGCATATCGAGTATTTTCATTTAAACTCTTCTAATCATGGGCATTATATGAGTGGTTGTTAATGAAAGAGATAGCTTAAAAATAATCATCTGATTTATTGGGCGAAATTAAAAAAAAACATCTAAAATGAAGATGATTTTATCTTGGGAGAAATCACTTTCGCTTATGTCAAGATTGATGAATTGGATAAAATTGAAATATTTTTAGAACCATTTTTTATAAAAATTAGTATTTTAGCGTATGTCTGTCCACCAAAATCTTATATGGAAAGTTGTTTTCAGCAAATAGTAAGGGTGGATATCAGTGGTCTTGATTTAAATATTATTTGTCCCAAATACAAAAAATATTTCAAAAATTTGATGAAGTCTTTGATCAAGAAAATGTACACTTATATAAATTTGATATTAAAAAATTTCCTAAAAATAATGTTGTATTGGATTTTTGTCAGCATTTGGATATTTCGATAAAAGAAGAAGATACAGAATATACGAATGAATCCCTTTCACGTAAGAGGCGTTAGGTTTATTATATATCTATCAAAAGTTTAGTACAAAGGTATTTATAGGGAAACATTCTATACAAATAGATAGAGAACTGTTAAGACTCTTGGGAGAAATAGGAAAGAGAACATTTAAATTTTCTCCAATGCTTCTTGAGCCTATAATACAGTTATAAGGAAAAGCATCACTGCTGGATGGAAGAACGATTAGGTGAAAAAGTTAGATGAAGACTTGGCGAGACATTATGCCAGTAACACATCAAAAGTGAAGATGAGTTATTATCCGAGGGTCTTGCTATTTTTGAATTGCTTCAAGGAGAAATTGAGTATACTATAGACTTAGAAATAGGAAATAATGTTTATTCTGATATTGTAAATATGGATAAATTATTTGGTATCAAAGAAAATTAGATGAAGAAATACTCAAGGAAAAGAGAATGAATATTAAAGAGATTGCAAAGAAGATTAGAGACGAAAATATGGATAATGTGGGAACAATAAATGAGCAAAAAATTACTTTTATTATTCATAAGTTTTTAGCAGAGATGAAGGAAGAAATAGAAAAGAGTAAAGAGGATGTTATCAAAGTACCATTTTTGGGAAACTTTAGACCAAGGATGGTTGAAAGAGAAAAAGAAGGAAAAAAAGTACTAGTCAAAGCGTGCTAATTCTCAACCTAAAATTAAACAATAATAAGGGAACTATAAAATATTAATGATTTCTGTAAAATAGAAAAAAAATTTGATAATGCAGATACCTTAGTGGCTTTTTCATCGGTGAATACAGAAAGAAAAAGTTTTAAAATTCTTACAATGTCTGTAAGGCATTTGATGGAAATGTAATTTATCTAAATACAGAGAATATGAAAGACGTGGTATCTTCATGGTATCCCAGATTTAGGTGAAGGCTGGAAAGAAGGAGCAAAGGCTTAAAAAGACTTATTGAAAAACTTCAGGAACTTCTCGGGAAATATAATTTGTATGGGTGGGAGTATGGGAGGGTATGGAGCTGTGCTGTATGGTTCTCTCATCAATGCTACTATACTTACTCTTGTCGGAGTGTGCTCAGAATTGATTGGCAAATCTTGTAGGAGGACGTGTTCTCGTAAGGTTGAGCTGGTAGATAGTATTTCTTCTGCGGAATTTAATGAAATTATAGAAAAAAGTTCTTGCCAGCATCATATTTTAGTCGGTGAGACAGATGCTATTGATATGTTGTGTTACTCGTATTATGAAGAGATAGAACAATATACATTGGTATATTTTTAAGGAAGAGATACATACGATTATTACGCAAGTTCATAAGAAGTATGGTCTTCTTAATATTATAAATACCTTATTCAAAGAGGATAAAATTATTTTGATACAGCAGATTTAATAGAAAGTAAAAAAGACTATGTAGGGCAGGATGATGGATGATAATATTTGGTTCATTTTGTTCTTAGGAAACTGCTGCATGAATAAGGATAAAAAGAATTTTTAAATTATTAATGAAGTTTAAGCGTTTTGATTTGGATTATAAAGTTTTTTACCAGTGATGATATTGAGGAATTTCCTTCCTTGTCTGTTCTTTATTTACGTGCATTATGCATGGAAGGGAAGAAAGACGAGGCTACTCAAAGAATCTATAGAAAGATGGAGTCTTCTAGTTTTAGATAAGAACTTAAAGGAGAGAGCGAGGAATATTATAGAGATATATAGTTAAAAGGTAAACTTTTATGGAAAGTAACTTTTATGTAAAAGTTAGGTCATTTATACTTTTCTGATTTAATATATGTATTCTTTCTAAGATGTTAAGCCTTTATAAAATATAAGATGAGTTTAAATTTAATTCTTAAACTTAACATATATTATATCTTAAATTTAGATTAAATAAATAATTAAGTCTATTTTTATATAATTGTTATTTTTAAAAAATAATGAGATGGGTTAAGGTACAGTAATATGGAACAAAATAGAATAAAAAATTGGTTGTCATTATTGCTATCAATCATAGTGGATTAACTTTTTATTTGTATCTCAAGAAATATTTATCATACTGTTCTTTCTAAAACGAAACATTATAATCATTTTAGAAAAGGTTTAAGATGAAAATATATTTACATATTGGTACAGAAAAAAACAGGTACAACTTCAATTCAATCTTATTTATCAGAAAATAGAGAGCTTTTATTAAGAATAAAATATTATATTCAGAAATCATTAGGTTTTTCCAAATAATTATTTAGCAATAGCATGTCAGGATGATGATAAAAAAGATGATTTAAAGAATTAAAGAAAAATATTAGGTAAAGAAGCGATTGAAAGTTTTACTGCTAAAATGATAGTTAATTTACAAGAAGAAGTGAAGATAAATAATCCTAATATTTTGGTTATTTCAAATGAACATCTTTCTTCACGACTAACAAAAATACGAGAGATTGAAAGACTTTATCATTTATTAAGTATGATTAGTAAGGATATAGAAGTTATTATTTATTTACGACGACAAGATAAGTTTTTTGAAAGTTTGTATTCAACTTCGATTAAATCAGGTCAAGTCCTAGCATTTGAATTTCCAAAAAGAGGTAGAGCAGATTTCATTATGCTACGATGCTAGGGAAATGGACAAAATATTTTTGACAAAAAACATGAAAGTATGTATTTTGAAAAAAAATTACTTTATAATGGGGATATTGTTGAAGACTTTATTGATATTTGTAATTTACCTAAAAATAATTTAAATAATAAAATAACAAATAAAAATGTCTCATTTGGTCGGAAGAAACTTTCTTTCTAAGGAACTTTAATAAAATTTTATCCTTTCTTAAGCAGAATAGTAACTTGCGTGGAAATATTAGGAGCTTTAGAAAGAATTGAAATTCAAGATGAACTCATTAAGCTTAATGATACTAAGCGTCTAAGATTTATTGGACAATTTGAAGAAAACTATAAAATTTTAAAAACTTATTTTAAAGATAAAGAAAATTTATTTGAAGAAGTTGAATTATCTAATTCTGTTGTTAATATGAGTATTTCTAGTTCAAGAAATATTGAAAATAGCTACAAAAATATGGATAATTAAGAAAAGAACTAAAAAACCAAAAAAAACAAAGCTTTTATTTTTTGAATGTGAATTTCTTTTAGAGCGTAAACTTTTTATCTGATGCAAAGAAAGGTCAAAGTATATAGTAATTTATATCCAAATAATCCTCGAACATATTATTTAAACTCTAAGGTATTCTTTTTGGAAAATGATATGATTTTGGCAAAGAGAAGAAATTAATAAAGCAATAGAATTAAATCCTAAGAATAGTAACTTTAAGGAGTTATTATTAATTGTTTTGAAAGGAGATAATTGATTTATAAATTATCTCATCCCAAATGGCTAGTTTAAAGAGAGTAGCGTTCCATAAGAATTTGTGCTTGATATAAAACAGCACTTACTTTATTTCTTGCAGCTTCAACTTTTCTTGATTGTAGAGTCACTTTTTCTTCTATGTTTTTAGATTTAGGTTTTAATTGTTGTGCTTTTTTCATGAAGTATAACGCTACTTCAATATTGATGCATTGTTTTTTCTGCTGACCTAAATGCAAAAGACTTTAAAATACTACACATCATCTAGGAATTGTTGAACAGCTGCAAACAAATCATTCGTAATTTGGATAGATCAAGTGTATTCTGCTTTAATAAAAGACCACAAAGGGTCCTTAAGAATTTTTTGACTGAGTGTGTCTTTCTACGATAAGACTCTTTTTCTTGTATATATTTATGAATCATTTTTTTGAATTATAGGCAACATTTCTAAGTAGAGTTTTGTAATATCTTGATAATACTTTTCATCATATACTATAGTACTAGCAGGGGTTATTTGTCCTTGTTCTGTAAGCTATGTTAAAAAGTATCTTTCAGCCTATTTAAGTTGATCATAAGAATTTTCTACAATGTGCTTTTGTTGGTTTTCACTAAGTCTAAATTTTCACCACTGGATAGTACGAAAAGATGTATATTAATATTTTGTTTATTTTTTTGATTCTCTTTTTCCTCTATTAATAGAAATTCCAATAAATCCTATCGCTTTATTTGACATTGTTTCATTTTTTTCTTGAGAATTTCTAATTGATCTGTCGCTTCTTGAGAAATACCCATATTTGTTTACCAAAATAACTTCAACTGGACCTAAACTATCATGACAAGCATCTTCCAAATTTGTAAGACTTTTAAGTTTTTTTCCCAAATACATCTAATCCAAATTATGAATACTTGTCATAAAAGGGTATAATTTATATTTTAGTCAAGGGAACACCTCCACTTTTTATACGTTGTTGATATGAAGAACTTGCAAAGGATATTAATATTTCTCTGACGCTAATAATAACTACCAATCTCTGGAATAATTCAATGTGTTTTGAATAAAGTCTTTTAAGATTTAATAATCCAATGCTATTTAATCTAGAAATACTTTCACCTGAAATAATCATATTGTCACAAGTTGAAGTCTCTTCACTTCATTAAGGGATATTATCCTTTACTTCAAGTGGGTGAGATAGTCTCACCCTTCTTGTTGAGTTTTTATTTTGGTTTAGCATACTCTTCTGACTCAGGAAGAAGCTATGAGAAGTATTTGGAAGACTATGATTTAAAAGATAGAGATTTGGGATAAGAGGTAGTTAGCTTTCACAAAGGAGATCTCTATGTGCATAAAGTGTTTGTTGAATTGATGTAGTTCCTGTTTTAGGGAGCCTACATGTAAGTAGAAGTGTTTTCATTTGTGTTCCTTTCGTTTGTATTTATTATATCCAAGTGTTTCTTAATTATTTTAAATATCGGCATATTTATAGAGAAAAGCAGCTTGGCACATTTATCATTACCAATGCCCTTTTCAAATGGAGCTTGACATAAAAGCTTGAATCAATTTTTAATATTCAAAAGTATGCCCCTCTACTATATGAATAGGGAAAGAAACTTCAAATAACTTTTCTACCTCAAATTCAAAATAGAAAGTAGAATCTATCGAAATAGTGAGTTTATTTTTTCCTTCATTGACAAAGAAGGTAACAAAACCTTTTATTGCAATAGAGTTTAACTCTTTTTGTAGCTTGACTATCTACATTGAAAAGAATCCAAATACTTGCAATGTGGGTAAAATACCAATAGCTTCTGATGTCTGTTCTGCATAACCAAATTTAAATAGTGTAAGTTTTGTTTTAATTTTTTTAAGCTGAAACTTCTGATTTTCAATTTGTGTTAATAAAAGAAGACTCACGACTATACATACTTTTTAAATAATTATTCTTACGTAACTCTAAGGCCTTCATATCTGTAGAATATCTTTTTACTAGGCTATATCCTTCACATAAATGTTTTGGATTTGATTTTTGGACACTAAATTGTTCCATGTTTTTCTTGGCTATTTCATTTTGGGGTCTTTCTTTTGGTGTAATAATAAACAGTTAATGATTTACGAGATTTCTTTTGTTTATCTAAAGGAAGATTTATATTTGAAAGCCCATGCCAAAGAGTATTCATTAGTTTCAAAATACAATAAGCATGGTTAAGAAGAGTAACACAATTTGAGACCAATCAGAATTTTGTATCCCATGGGTCTTTACTTAATTCAAGAGCAGCCACCCCAACTTTTCCTTCCCATTCTTCATTTAAATAAATAATTAAATTTATTCGCCCTATGATACCCTGTTGTTCTATGATAATTAAAATCCAACATGAGAATCCATACCTTGACCATCAGATTATTATGTGTCCCTGCACCATGATGTTCAGCGTCATAAAGTAATTCAGGGAATGCCTGTCAACTCTGACATATAAGATAAAAAGATTCTGATTTAAAGAAAATCATCCCAGTGACAAAAGTTTCCACCTAAAAGAGCGGAATATGTGGCCCATGTACAGCATGTTTCTTTACTCTTTTTACCAAATTCACTAGTAAAAGAGTATCCCACATTTTTGACTTTAGGAAATTCTTCCAAAATAAGCAAGATCCAAAAAATGACTTATCTAAAGAGTTACGAATTAAGACATGTTTAAAAGGTAAACTTTTATGGAAGAATACTTTTATGTAAAGTTAGGTCATTTATACTTTTCTGATTTAATATATGTATTCTTTCTAAGATGTTTAAACTGCCAGTAAAATATAAGATGAGTTTAAACCCAATTCTTTAAAAATAAGATATTATATCTTAAATTTAAGATTAAATAAATAAATAAATAATTAATTAATTAATTAAGTCTATTTTTTTATATAATTGTTATAATTTAAAAAATAATGAGATGGGTTAAGGTACAGTAATATGGAGCAAAATAGAATAAAAAAATTGGTTGTTATTATTGGTATCAATCGTAGTGGATTAACTTTATTAGAAGGCTTGATAGGTAGCCATAGCCAAATGACTCCGTGGTTTCTTCCTTATTCCACAAGAAGACAACAGGGTATTTTACCTTTTACAACAATAGAATCAATCCATCAAGAATATCAAAAGGCTTATCGTAATGAGACTATTGATACATCTATCCTAATTATTTCACAAGATTCGACTAGCCCCAAAAACTTAGCGTTTATTCAAAAAAGTTTAGAGAATTTAGAAAAAGAAGATATAGAGATACAAATTATTTGTATCTCAAGAAATATTTATCATACTTTTCTTTCACAAAAAGAAGCAGGATATAAATATTGGAAAGCTCCCTCTTTGGATTTTGGATATAAAGAATTTGAAGCATATATGAAGTTTGCTAAAAAAGGATATACTCAGATAAGAGCCTTACTTTATCAATATAGTCATAGTATAGTTTCTTATGAAAATCTTATTACTCAGCCTGAACAAATGATTTGTCAAATAGCAAAATATTTGGATATTGATGATGAAGACTTAATGAGTTTCTATAGTAATATAAATCTTAAAAGGGTTGCTGGAGACCCAGGGTTCTTGGATTATGATACAATCATTTCGGATAAAGAAGAAATCAAAAAAGTACTTTGGGAAAAGCATAAAGAACCTATCGAATTACATATTGGGGATATAGATAAAATATTTAGTTCTGAATATAATAGATTGGTTAATAGGCTAGAAGTAACAGAGATTAATTCTATTCAGAGTGTAGAAAGTGTAGCCCTAGAAAGATTATTTGATGAGAATATCTGTCAATTTGATAACCCTATAGCACAGATGCTTTTTTTGGGAAGTACATTTTACTATGAGTATTGTAAAAGACACTCTATAAGTAGTGTAGATATTATTCTTCCTGTTTATAATGCATTAGATGATGTAAAGTTATGTATAGAATCACTTTATGAGACAGCAAGTGAAATTTTTAACCTCATAGTAGTTGATGATGCTAGTAATGAAGAGACCAAAGAATATTTGCTAAAATTGTCTAAAGAGAAAGGCTTTACCCTTATACGCCATGAAAAAAATATGCGATTTACCCATAGTGTGAATAGTGGTTTCTCTGTAAGTGATGCTGATTATGTTATCTTACTCAATAGTGATACCATTGTCACAACAAACTGGATTGAAAAGATTATTTCCTGTTTTAAAAGTGATGAAAATATCGGTATAGTAGGTGTTTTATCTAATGCTGCGAGTTGGCAAAGTATTCCACAAAGGAGTAAGCCACAAGGGGGATGGATGGTCAATACCTTACCTCAGAACTATACTATAGGACAGATGGGGTTACTCATAGAAATACTTTCAAAACAAGCCTATCCAAAAGTACCTTCGGTCAATGGTTTTTGCTATTCAATCAAACGAACAGTTATCAATGATATTGGTATTTTTGATACAGAATATTTCCCTACAGGCTATGGAGAAGAAGATGATTATTCTATTCGTGCAACAGATGCAGGGTATCAAATAGCTATCGCAGATGATACCTATATCTATCATGCAAAATCTAAAAGTTATACAGATACTATTAGAGAACAACTTACAGCCAATGGTAGAATATCCTTGGATAAAAAACATGGTAAAGAACGCATAGATACTTTAATAACCGAATGGAAATTAGATACCTTTATTGCTCATATATCTAGTAAAATACAAAATTTTTTACACTATTCAACAGGCAACAAAAAAGTAGTCTATACCGCTATATTTGGTAATTATGATGAACTAAAAGAGCCTGAATATATCAATAAAGATTGGGATTATATTTGCTTTACAGATAATCCAACTCTCTCTAGTGATATATATATCATTAAATATCTTGAACCTTTGTTTGAGAATTCTACTAAAAATGCAAGAATGTTCAAACTTCTTTCACATATTTTCCTTATCGGTTATGATTATTCTTTGTGGATAGATGGTAGTGTAAAGATTAGGGGTAAAAATATTAATTATCTTATAGAAGAATTAAACAAAAAAAATCATTATTTATCTATTCATTCTCATATTAAACGCGATTGTATTTATGATGAAGGCATGGCATGTATTTTAGCAGAGAAAGCCAGTGCCTCTGAAGTTCTGACACAAATGAAATTTTATAAAGCAGAAGCTTTTCCTGAGAAAAGAGGACTGGTAGAGTCAGCAGAAATTTTACGAAATCATCGTAATCCATCTGTACAAATATTGAATGAGCAATGGTGGAAAACTATAGATACCTTTTCATTGAGAGACCAACTAGCCTTTAATTATGTCTGCTGGAAGGAATCTCTCTCTTATCATAAAATGTCAGGCACACAATGGCTAGACCAATACTTCCATATTTATCCCCATACTTATCAACAACCAACTGATGATTTACCTAATGTAGAGTTAGCATTACTTTCTTACTCTAATGACTTAGAAGTGATAGAAAATACTTTAGATAATATAGTAGAATATACAAATTATTCTCAATATAGTATCACTATTTTATTTACAGAAGAGAGTATATATAAAAAGGTAGAAATAGAAAAATTTATTCAAAAATATGACAATGTACACTATTTACTCCCACAAGATAATGACAATGACACAGCAATGATTAACAAGTGTATTGCTCAGTCTAAGCAGGAGAGGGTCTGCATACTTAATGAGAGCGTTTCTATTATTTTGAGTGATTGGCTCAAAATACTTGCTAGTCATAGTAGAGAAAAATCTTCTTATATGGCCGTAGGTCCAATAATTTTTAATAAAGATTTCTTACTCCACTCCTCTTTTATTCGTATTCAAAAATACAATCAAGAAAAATAGAATATATAGAAAATAATAAAATAGGAGGACATGGTACAGTTGATGCTATTGCCCCTATTGCTGTACTTATTAATAAAAAATTATTTGATAATTCTAAAAAATTTAATCCCTTCTATGATTTTAAAACGGCTTGGATACAATTTTGTATAAGTACTAAAGAACAAGGATTTAAAATAAGATTTGATATTAATAGTGAAATTGTAGAACTCAAACCAAAAGATACCTGTTCTTATATCTATTTATAATATGAATGTAATTATTTAAGTAAAATAAGGATATAATTTTTTTAAAAAAGGAAGAATTTATGTCAGTTGAAAAAAGCGTAATCATATAAAGGAACCCCCATTGCTAAGCCAAGAACGCCTCACCCACCTCAAACAATTAGAAGCAGAATCTATACATATCTTACGAGAAGTCGTAGCAGAATTTTCGAATCCTGTGATGATGTACTCTGTAGGTAAAGATTCCTCTGTAATGCTACATTTGGCTATGAAGGCCTTTGCTCCTGCGAAACTGCCTTTTCCCATGCTTCATGTAGATACACTATGGAAGTTTAAAGAAATGATAGCCTTTCGTGACCAAAGAGCCAAAGATTTGGATTTTGAATTGATAGTCCATTCCAATCCTGAGGGAATTGAGATGAATATTTCTCCTTTTGAGCATGGTTCTAAAACGCATACAGATATTATGAAAACCCAAGCACTCAAACAAGCACTCAATGCTGGAGGGTATGATGCCATTATTGGTGGTGCTAGGCGTGATGAAGAGAAATCTCGTGCTAAAGAGCGTATTTTTTCCTTTCGTGATAAGCATCATCGTTGGGACCCCAAAAATCAACGACCAGAATTGTGGAATATCTATAATACTGCGACAGATAAGGGTGAATCCGTGCGTGTTTTCCCTATTTCTAATTGGACAGAATTGGATATTTGGCAATATATTTATCTTGAAGATATTAAAATTCCTTCACTCTATTTTGCCAAAGAGCAAGAGGTTGTAGAGTATGAGGGAACGAAAATTAGAGTAGATGATGAACGAATGCCCAAAGCACTTCGTGATACTGCCAAAAAAGAGACAGTACGATTTAGAACCTTGGGTTGTTATCCTCTTACGGGTGCGATTGCTTCTTCTGCTACGACGTTACCAGAGATTATTCAAGAGATGCTTTTATCGACAAGCTCTGAACGAGAAGGACGCGTGATAGATAAAGACCAAGAGGGTGCAATGGAACTCAAAAAAATAGAGGGGTATTTTTAATGGATATTATGGATTATCTCAAGGAGCATGAGAATAAAGATATGCTTCGTTTTCTAACGTGTGGTTCAGTGGATGATGGTAAAAGTACGCTCATAGGGCGTATGCTTTATGATGCCAAAATGATTTTTGATGACCAACTCGCAGCGGCAAAGAGTGAGAGCAAAAAGTATGGTACAACGGGGGAAAGTATTGATATGGCTTTGCTTGTCGATGGCTTACAAAGTGAAAGAGAGCAGGGGATTACGATTGATGTAGCCTATCGTTTCTTTGCTACGGACAATCGTAAGTTCATTATTGCAGATACCCCAGGGCATGAGCAATATACACGAAATATGGTCACAGGTGCATCGACTGCTGATGTGGCAATTATTTTGATTGATGCACGAAAAGGGATTTTGACACAAACGAGAAGACACTCTTTTATCGTGAATCTTTTGGGTATAGAACATATTATTATTGCTATTAATAAGATGGATTTAGTCAATTTTTCAGAAGAGACTTTTAATACGATTAAAGCCTCTTATGCTGACTTAGCCAAAGAATTAGGTATTCCCCATACGTATTATATTCCTGTCTCTGCACTTAATGGTGATAATGTGGTAGAGTCGAGTACTTCTACGCCTTGGTATCAAGGTAAGCCGTTATTGGGACTCTTGGATAGCATGGATATTGCGAAGGTTGCCAAAGAAGAAGACTTTCGCTTTCCTGTACAGTATGTCAATCGTCCCAATTTAGACTTTAGAGGGTTTTGTGGGACGATTGCTTCAGGCTCAGTCAAGGTAGGAGATAGTATTACAGTGTTACCTTCAGGTAAAAGTAGTAAGGTCAAAAGTATTATCAACGCAGGAGATACGAGCGAAGCGTATATGGATATTACTACAAAAGAAGCGTATGCACCTATGGCTATTACGCTAACGACAGAAGATGAAATAGATATTTCTCGAGGGGATATGATAGTCCATTCCAATAATCTACCTCGTGTTTCCAACTCTCTTAAAGTCATGCTCGTATGGATGGATGATAAAGTAATGGAAGTAGGGCGTAATTATGATATCAAACGTGCTACATCAGTTATCTCAGGTTCCTTTACGCATATTAACTATAAAATTGATGTGAACACGTATAAGAGAACCGAGGTAGATAGCTTGGCTTTAAATGATATAGCCTCATGTAAGATGATACTTACACAACCTATAGCTTCTGATGCCTATAGTGACAACCGATTGACGGGTGCCTTTATTGTAGTAGATAGAATCAGTAATAATACGGTGGGTGCAGGGATGATTATTGGTGTGAGTCGCAGAGATGAAGATGTAAATAAACTAGCAACTAAAGTCTATAATGATGCGGAAAAAGGACTCAATAGTTATATTAGAACACATTTTCCAGAATGGAACTGTAAGAAAATATAATGTATAAAGAGACCAATCGGCGTTCTATTGCCAAAGGGATAAGCTGGCGTATCATTGCTACGAGTACCACTATTCTTATTGTCTATTTTTTCTTTGATAGGCTAGATTTAGCTATTGCCGCAGGAATGATAGAGACAGTACTTAAAGTAGGATTGTATTGGATACATGAGAGAGCATGGTTCAAAGTACATTGGGGCAAAAAGAGAATAGAACCGTTCAACTTATGGTTTACAGGATTACCACTTTCGGGTAAGACGACGATTGCTGATAATGTGTATCGTGAGTTAGAGAAACTACAAGTTCCTCTTGAACGCTTAGATTCTAAAGATATTCGTCAGCTTATTCCCAATATTGGTTTTGATAGGCAAAGCAGAAATAGACATATGTATCGTATAGGCTTTCTGATTCAAAAGCTTCAAAAGAATTCTATCTCAACGGTGGCTTCCTTTGTTTCGCCTTATACAGAATCTCGTAAAGCGATTAGAAATATGGTACAAAATAATATTGTGGTGTATGTTAAAGCCAGTATTGAAACTTGTAAAGAACGTGATTATAAAGGTGTGTATCAGAAAGCTATTTCAGGAGAATTACAGAATTTTTCAGGGGTAAATGATGTGTATGAAGAACCAAAACATGCAGAAATAATTCTTGATACAGAACGATTGAGTGTAGAAGAATCTACAGAAATGATTATAAAATATATAAAGAAGCACTATGTCAAATAAAAATATCATACAGCATAACCATAGCGTTAGCCAAGAAAACAGAGCGAGTATCAAAGGACAAAAACCTTGTATATTATGGTTTACGGGACTGAGTGCTTCGGGTAAATCTTCTATTGCCAATGCTGTTGAGCTAAAGTTATCGGCAGTGCATCGTCATACTTATTTGCTTGATGGAGACAATGTGCGGATGGGACTCAATCGTGGATTAGGATTTTCTGATGAGGATAGGGTAGAGAATATCAGACGGATTGGTGAAGTCTCAAAACTTTTTGTAGAAGCAGGACTTATCGTGCTTACGGCATTTATTTCTCCTTTTCAAAAAGAGAGAGATTTGGTACGAGAGCTGGTGTCTGATGATGAATTTATAGAGATTTTTATTGATACCCCTCTTGAAGTCTGTGAAAGTAGAGACCCAAAAGGACTTTATCAAAAGGCACGAAAAGGTGAAATAACGCATTTTACAGGTATCTCATCAGCCTATGAAGCACCAAGTAATGCAGAAATACATATCAAAAATGTGAATATTTCGGTAGAAGAAGTAGCAGATAAAATTATAAAATATTTAAAAGATAAAGGATATATTGATGCTTGATAGTATTGACTTAGAAGATATTAC
This sequence comes from Sulfurovum sp., assembly GCA_030949325.1. Taxonomy (GTDB): domain Bacteria; phylum Campylobacterota; class Campylobacteria; order Campylobacterales; family Sulfurovaceae; genus Sulfurovum. The sequence goes on along the minus strand of JAUZSQ010000105.1, from coordinate 11,365 downwards.
AAGGATTGCTAAAAAGGCAGGAGATGTGATTATGGACATTTATAAGAGAGATTTTAGCATCGAGTATAAAGAAGATAAATCTCCACTTACAGAAGCTGACTTGGCATCCAACGCTGTGATTATGGAGGCTTTAGCCAAATATAATATCCCTATTTTATCGGAAGAAGGCAAAGAAATCTCTTATGATGAGAGAAAGCATTGGGAATACTATTGGTGTATTGACCCTATTGATGGGACGAAAGAGTTTATCAAAAGAAATGGAGAGTTTACGGTAAATATTGCACTTATCCATAATGATACTCCTATTTTAGGTGTGGTTTATGCACCTGTGCTTAATGATATGTATCAAAGTAAACAAGGAGAAGGAGCTTTTAAAAATGGTCAAAAATTACCTTTAGAGATAAATACTCATCCAGAAGAATCTTTATGTATTATTGCCTCTAAATCACATTTATCAGAAGAGACTCAAGCTTTTATCGATGACTTGGCAAAGGGTACCCAAAAGATTACACAAGTCTCTAAAGGCTCCTCTCTTAAATTAGTGATGGTTGCTGAAGGTGTAGCAGATATCTATCCTAGACTAGCACCAACCATGGAATGGGATACAGCTGCTGCTGATGCTATCGTCAGAGAATCAGGAAAGATGACTTATCAGTTTGATAGTGAAATCCCTTTGATGTATAATAAAAAAGATTTACTCAATCCTTGGTTTGTGGTACGCTAGTGTCTTTAAAACAGCCTTTACTCTCTGTGGTGATGGCTACTTGTAATGGTGAACGATTCTTAAAGCAACAATTAGACTCTATCTTTGCACAAACTTTTCAAGATTTTGAATTGATTATCTGTGATGATGCTTCAAGAGATGATACCCTTGTGATACTTGAATCCTATCGTCAACAATTTACTGCTATCAAAATATATCAAAATAATACACGCCTAGGGATAGTGAGGAATTTTGAAAAAGCTATAGGCTTAAGTACCGCACCGTATATATCCCTATGTGACCAAGATGATATATGGCACAAAGATAAATTAACACGTTCGATGGAAGCTATGACTCTCATGGAACACTCGTCTAGTATCTCTTCTCCCTTATTGGTTCATACAAATTTATGTATGATAGATGTAGAGAATAAGGTAATAGAAAAATCTTTCTTTTTCTTCAAAAAATATAATCTACAACAAGAAAAAGATATCGCCCATATTGTGGGACGTTGTGGTGTGATGGGTAATACTATTCTCATGAATAGGGCATTACAAAAGCGTATATTACCTTTTCCTCCTATACTAGAGGTGCATGACTATTGGATTGCCTTGGTCAATGAACTGTATGGTAAACGCACGACCCTGAATAACCCTTTTAGTTTTTGTACCGATTACATGAAGACAATAGTAGTAATTCTCTTTCTCATACTTATGCATCGTATAGGTTTAGTGTAAAAAGTTTATGGAACTTGAGTTCTCCTTTACCGTATCGAAATAAGGGACGAGAAGTTTTCATAGAAGCACTATTACTGAAATCTGATATCGCTATAGAAGATAAGAAGATTATGCGATATTTTGTATCTTATTTGTATTTAAATCGTAACCGTATAGGTATTTTTTATGATGTAATCAAATTTAATTTTGTCAGAAGAGGATATTTTTATAGAATAAAGTTCCTTATACGTCTTTTTTTAGTCAAACGTATAAGGTAAGGTATAGATTACTTAGTACTGTCAAATAAGTAAGAAAGACTGGCTACAGGACTCACTACAGAACCTATAAGTCCAACACTTGGTGAGACTTCACTAACACCTGTATTAAATGATTTCATATTATTTGGTGTCACATAAATAGTATCATTGGGATGAATCATCAAATTGGCTACTTTGAGTGAATCTGGACCTGTAAGGTCAACCGTTTTTGTATGAATTTCATTACCACGTTTTTGTAATATAACGATAGCTTGTCTGTTGGCAGCATCGGTGAGTCCTCCTGCTGTGGCAATTACTTGCATCAGTGCTAATCGTTCATTAAAGAGAGGTATTTCACCAGGATTGTTCACTTCTCCTGTAATATAGGCTCTTTTATTAAGGACTTCAACATAGACTTCTGCATCGGTAATATTAAATTTATGATAGGCTTTTTCTATTTTGTCTTTGGCTTGATTTTGTGTTAATCCTGCTACCCTCACACGCTTGATAAGAGGCAAAGAGATATATCCACTTGAGGTGACCAAAATACCACGGGTATCTTCTTTTTGGCTTGAAGCACTGGTTGTTCCATATTCTGGATGGTTATACATAGTAATAGAGATTCTATCATGTGAAGCAATCTTATACTCATATTTAGGTATTTTTAGCTTTGCTACCGTGGCTTGGGCCTTAGGTGTAGTAATGTTGGTTTGATTAAAGAGTATATACTCTTCTTGTGAGGTACATCCTACCATAAGTAATCCCATACTCAAAATTAATAATTCGTGTTTCATATTTTCTCCTTAATTTTATAACAGTGTTATACACGATTATATCGTGCTAAGTATAAGGATTGACTTGAAGTATTTGTATTTAAGAGATATTTGATATAATCAAAGTATTGAAGTGAATTATTAGGAGCATTAAATATAGTGTATGTTAAAAAAGATCTGTATTTTATGTATCAGGCTATGACCCTCGTGGTGCAAGACATTATTATAATCTCTATAAAAAAGAATCTTTACAGAATAATACATTAGATAGTAGACAGATTAGCCTCTCCTCACGTCAGAAAACTGCAAAGTTTATTCAAGCTTGGGATATTGTTTCTACATTAGAGAATATAGATACACAGACGAAGTACCATTTTTTAGAATGGGATGATATTATCAGAGAAACATGGCGAAAATCCTTCTTTATATTTATGAGAGACTTTTTAACTTATTTGAAATTTTATATTTTCTCTCCTTTTCTGCTCAGGTATACTAAATTGTCACCTATTGGTGTAAAACCTCTTTTGTATCCTCTGCTTTATATACTCATGACTTTAGCTATGACGTATGGGTTATCTCTGTATATCGACTCTCTTTTATCTCCTTTTCTCCCTTGGTATTTTGTGATAATAGGGGTATTGTTGACTGTATATCTTGTGATAAAAATGAGTCTTTCTTTGAGTCATAATATTGCTGTATTTTGGATCTTTAAGGTACTTGGATTTTATGCAAACTATATTAATAAAGAAGATGAGGCCTTAAATGCACGTTTTACCTATTTTGCTCAACATCTTATAGCTCATATCAAAGAGGCAGAAAAAAATGATATAGATGAAATACTTCTGATTGCTCATAGTGCAGGAAATATTGTATTCATAAATCTTGTATCTGATATCCTAAACGCCTTTGCACTAAATGATAAAGTATTGTCACGTATTTCTATTATGACATTAGGGCAGTGTATTCCTATGGTTTCTTTGCAAGAAGGGGCAGAGGGATATAGACAAAAGTTAGAAGATATTTCAGCCTATCATTTACGATGGTTAGATTATACTTCTGCGATAGACCCTTTGGTATTTTATTTGTATGACTTCTTTGAAAGAGGAGAGGAAAAGGCTAAAATACATTTTTTATCACCTCGTTTTCATACCTTATATGAGAGTAAACGTTATGCTCAAATAAAAAGGGGTATGTATCTGGCACATTTTTTGTACCTCATGTCCAATGATAAGATAGGAAAGTATAATTACTTTAGGATGACAGCAGGAGAAAAATGCTTAAATGAATGGTTAGATGGAGAGAAGAAAGTATGAAAATATATCCACATTATCCCAAACCTGTCAAAAAGAAGATATCACAATTTATGACATTTTTTATTAAAGGTAGCTCGTGGCTTGATGGTGTGTATGAGCGTAGTTATACTATGAAAATGGGTGTGGTCAAAATGCCAGGTATTTTAGTGTATATTCCCAATCAACCTGAGCTTATTCATCGTATTTTAGTTACTGAGACAAAATGCTTTCCCAAGCATACTCTATTACATGAAACTTTTCGCCCTTTGTTAGGAGATAGTGTTTTTACTACCAATGGTAGCATATGGAAAAGACGACGTGACTTTATACAACCTTCTTTTGAAATGACACGGATTTCACATGTCTTTGATTTGATGCATACCTCAGCGAAAGAGATGCTCATCCGTTTGGATACTATGGCTGATGGGAGGTATCATAATATTGATAAAGAGATGACTTTTGTGACAGCGGATATTATTTTTAGAACGATTCTATCTTCAAAACTAAGAGTAAAAGAAGGACAAAAAATTATTGATTCTTTTGTAAGCTTTCAAGAGACGAGTGCCAAGATTGCGATACAAAAAATGTTTCTTATCCCAAAGATATTTAGGTATTTTACACTAGAAAAACGGCATAGGTCTTCAGGAGAACGTATTCGAGAAAGTTTGGCTACGATTATTCGACCACGTTATAATGCTATGCAAAGTAATCAAAAAGACAATCATCAAGATATTTTATCTTCACTTTTAAAAGCAGTAGATAAAGATACAGGCAAACCTTTTAAGATGGAAGAGGTACTTGATGAGGTAGCTATGCTTTTTTTGGCAGGACATGAAACGACAGCGAGTTCGATGTCATGGACACTCTATCTCTTAGGACTCTATCCCAAAGAGCAAGAAAAAGCCTACCAAGAGTTACTCTGTATTTGTGGGAATGAAGCATTTAGCGTGAGTAATATTAAAGAGCTACACTTTATCAGTAATGTGTTTAAAGAATCGTTACGGCTCTATCCACCTGTAAGCTTCTTACCTCGGGTTTCTGCACGAGACACTACTATGAGAGATAAAGTAGTCAAAAAAGGTACAGCAATGATTATTTCTCCTTGGCTTATCCATCGCAATGCCTTATATTGGGAAGACCCCCATATGTTTAATCCTCATCGTTTTGATGACCCTAGTGCTATTCCCAAGGATAGCTATATTCCTTTTGGTTTAGGACCTCGTAGTTGTGTGGGAGAACGATTTGCAATGCAAGAGACTGTCTTATTATTGGCTTCTATTCTTCGTAAATTTAGGATAGAACTAGAAGAAGGGTTTATCCCTGATATTGTGGGACGTTTGACCACACGTTCACTCAATGGTATTTCTGTTAAATTAGTAAAGAGGTAAGCTTTGAGTCTAAGGATATCACTAAAGGAACGCTTGGGAGGTACACTTTTAATGTCTGCTATTGTACCTTTGGCTGTATTGGGATATATGCTTATCCTCTGTATTGGATTATGTGGTAAAGTAAAAAGAGGTAGGCAGGGGGTTCGGGCTATGGATCATTTTGTGAATGCTACACTTTTTAATGGTTATGCATGGGAGTCTATCTCTTCTCATGCATGGAGAGATAGAGACAGTACTTGGGCTAAAGGGGTGATTTGGCTCACCAACCTTTTTCAAAAAGACCATTGTAAGCGTTCCAATAAACGTGAACAACCCATTGTTGATTTGATACTTAAAAAAGGCTTACACCATCAGACTATTGGCAGTAATAGACGATAAGACCTTTGTAGTGTACGTAATACAAAATTCCGAATATGTATGCCAAACCTATAGATATAATGAGAATGATAATAGGCTTTTCCTTTTTCTAAGGCTTTGAGTACGACTTCTATTTCGCACAAGCTATTGGTTTTTGGGTCTATATATCGTGGATAGAGGATGAGTGTCGTAGCAACCAATGTATCTAAGCTATGTATTCTCTTACGTCTTTTACAGACTTGTGAATCTATGGTTAATCCCCATCCAGCATAAAAAGGCATACCATAGGTATAGACCTTTTTTTTGCGTATGAGTGCTTCAAATCCTACAAGCGAAGTAATGGTATGTACTTCATCAGTACAGGCTAAGATACTATCAATACTTAGGTCTGTAATAATACGGTCGGCATATTGTAAGACTTTTGTTTCTTCTATTGCACCGTTACGGTTTTTTGCTATGACATCAGGATGAGGTTTATAGATAATATAGGCATCAGGAGCATTTTTTCTACTCTCTTTTAATAGTTTTAAGTTACTCATCCCTTTTGCACCATAAACGATAGAGGCATCATCACTGACCTGTCCTACGACTAGGGCGACTGTTTGCTGAGGGTACTTAGTATCTAAGGTAAGAGTTGTCTCTGCATAGATATTATATTTGGATATTTTATGTTTAAGTAGCGTACCTTGAAGCTTTTTGGAACGTGAAATCAGTGCTTGGTTATAGACTGTGGTGTTGAGTAGATATTCCAAGTCGCTAGGATGTCTTGCATCAAAATAGATACCTCGTGAGTCCATGACCATAGAGTATCCTTTGGTCAAGTCCGACCCCAAAGAGATAGAACGCACAAACCCATCTTCTATACGATATAAAGGAGTTTTGTGAGTCTTTACATAGGCTTCTACTTCTTGAAAAGGTTTTTTACCCCAAATATATATTTTATTTGTGGGTTGAAGTCCTTTTTGGAGAGCTTGTGATAAAGAAGTACAAAAAATAATTTTATGTGCTGAGGTCGTATGAAAAAAGGATTTTATAAAGTGTCTCTTCCACCATGTAAAGCCAAATAAATATAAACTTCCATTATCTGTTTTTTGATACTCACGATATTTGATAATAGTGTGTATGGTGTCTATGATAGTAGAATCTTCTTTGCTATAAGGATTATGATATTTTGTATAGAGTATATATGCCCCTGCAAAGAGTTGGGTAAGTGTGAGTTGGCGTGACCGTCTTGGACAATGTTGTTTATCTTGTGTGAGACCCCATCCTGCATAATAAGGCATCCCATAGCAAACGACTTCTACACCCACTATCAGTGCTTCCATACCCATACCCGAAGTTTTGGTATAGACTTTATCAAAGTGACTTAGTAAAGCGATAGGATTGATATCCTCTTCTATGATATGACAGTCTATAGGAATATCATAGAGGTGAATATCGGACATTTTTTTATGGGCAAGTACATCAGGATGTATCTTAAGATACATAGATGCTTTTGGATTTTCTTTCATCGCATCCAATATCATCTGTTGAGTGGTATAGGCTTCTGCCAATCCATAGTGTAGAGAGCTATCATTTGCTGTTTGGGCAATGACAAGTATTTTGGGTTGACCTACTTTTTGCAAGGCTATAGGTATATCTTTTTGCATAGGATTATACTTAGAAATATGATGCTTTTTTATGAGGGAAATAGCCTCTTTGGCTGTTTGCATCAGTAGGGTATCGCTATCAAAATCATAGGTACTGAGTATTTGTTCTAGTGTAGAAGTTTGTGTGGCATCATAATAGATACCTAGGGTATCTTCGACCAATGAAAAAGAGGGAGCATGGTCTCCTGCTATGCCTAGGGAACGAATAAAACCATCTTCAAGAAGGCTATAGGATAAATGTTTTTTCTTGGCAAGTTTGACAGCGTTTAATCCAGATTTCTTTCGTCCCCATCCATAGATAGTCGATGAGAGAGGTGGTCTTAAAAATCTTTGGCTATGATGTCTTAGGGTAGTTGAGGTGGAATAGTTCATAACTATATACTATCATATCTAAGTAAAAACAAGATGAGGAAAAATATGAATGATATAGGGAAAGTAGAGGGGATTCATATTCTTTTGCTTCAAGGACCTATAGGGTTCTTTTTTAAACGTTTAGATACTTCTTTACGTAAAGGTGGTGCACATACCTATCGTATTGGATTAAATATGGGAGATTCTATTTTTTCCTATAGTGATAATTATACCCCTTATTATGCTGAACCTAAAGCATGGGAATCTTTTATTGAGACATTTTTACAGCTACATAGCATTCAAAAAATATTTCTTTTTGGAGATTGTAGGTTTTATCAACGAATTACCATAGACATAGCACTTAAGTTAGAGATTGAAATATATGTTTTTGAAGAAGGGTATATACGTCCTGAGTATATTACCCTTGAAAAGTATGGGGTAAATGAATATAGCCATTTACCTAGAACGGCAGGATTTTATGATGCTCTTGACTTAGAAACTATTACTGAACCCAAAGATGCTGTACCCAATCCTATTAGCAATTGGGCTATTGTTATTGCATACTATTTTTTTGCTAAGCTTTTTCATTTTCGTTATATCCATTATGTTCATCATAGAGAATACTCAGCAAGAAAAGAACTCTTTTTGGATTACGTAGCCTTGCACGAAAAATAATTTATACACAGCGTGATAAACAATATTTAAAAGATATTGAAGGTAAACTCTCTAAGCAGTATTTTTTTGTGCCTCTTCAAACACATAATGATTTTCAAATTTTACAGCACTCTAATTATGGCTCACTAGAGAAATTTATTATTGAAGTATTAGAATCCTTTAGTCGCTATGCCAAAGAAGAAGATAGTTTAATTTTTAAGCATCACCCTATAGACAGAGGACGTAAAAATTATAAGGCATTTATTTTTGAACAAGCTGTACAATTAGGGATTAGCAAGAGGATTCTTGTTTTACATGACATTCACCTGCCTACTTGTTTACAACATGCCAAAGGGACGATTACTATTAATTCGACAGTAGGACTCTCTTCTTTATATCATCACACGCCTACGATTACTTTAGGAAATGCTATTTACGATATAGAAGGTCTTACTATGAAAGGTAGTAACTTAGATGATTTTTGGTTACTCCAAACTCATCCTAATAGAGTATTATTTGAAAAGTATAGACAATATATTATAAATACTACCCAGATTAATGGGAGTTTCTATGGTTTATTTCCTCCGAAGCTTAGCTTTAGAACTTAATCTTTATGTTCTCGTACTAGAGTAATAACTGAGAGTAAAATACCGTAAATAAAACTTAAAACAATAAAGAGTGTAAAGACTTTTTTAGGTTTCTCAGGATAGGCATAGAGTTCAGGGTATGAAGGTTTAGCAATAATGAGAAGATTTTTAATATTTTGATTGACTTGTGATTTGAGTTCTTCTAACTTTTCTAAAGAATGACTATACACTTCTTTTGCAAATCCAATATTATTTTTGAGAATTTCAAAATCAAATACTTTTTGATTGAGTTCTTTTCTACCCTTTCCTGTCCCTGCTATTTCATTTTTGACACGTTGTATCTCTTTTTCTAAGTTTCTAATGGTATTTTTGGCAATTTTGAGTTCCGTAGAATTTTTGACCATAAATTTAGACCCACTAGCAAACTCTACATTTTTTTTGATGAGTTCACTCTCTAAGTTAGCTAAAATAGTACTTTTGGCAGCGACTTCCAAATTGGGGTCAATCGTATTATGTTTATTTTGGTATTTAATCATATTCTTAATACTTTTAATAAAAACTGCTTCACTCTCTTTGACCTGTTCTTTCAAAAAGGTCAAGGCTACTTGGGCATTGTCTCTTTCTAGTAAATTGAGTACATAACTAGAATGTGCAATAATATCTTTGACTATTTCTTGTGCTAAGTTAGGGTCTGCATGGGCAAAACTCACGATTAATGCTGTAGAAGGGTCATCATAGATAATAGATAAATCTGTATTATAGGCTTCAAGTAGGTTTTCTTTTGTGAGTCTATAAGAAGGGATAAGATTATATTTTGATAAGCGTCTGAGTACATCTATCTCTTCTCCTGAATAGTATTGGGTAAAATTAAATCCTTGATTGAGGTGTGAAAACATATCTCCTGAACGTATATATAGCTCTAAAAGTTTAGACTCTTGCATCACAGGAGAAGATTGTGAGAGTAACATATCAAAAGGATTGGTCGTTTGTTCTTTGGAAAGGTCACGAATATTGATAATACTATGCGACTCAAAGCGTTCTGTTTCATAAAAGAGTATATAAATAGTTCCTCCTATAAATAAGAGTAGAAATAAGAGCTTTAAAAAAGTTTTTATCATGGGGTATCTCCTTTATTGATAAAATGATAAGCATCAATGGCATCTGCTATATTAGGAAAATATTCTAGCTTTCCTTCATGTATCACTACTCCTGCCTCACATAAATCACGTAAGGTTTTCATATTGTGGCTGACAAGTATGATAGAACAGCTGTCTATTTTTTTTAGTAGGGCTTCTTTGGATTTGGTTTGAAAACGCGCATCTCCTACGGAGAGTGTTTCATCTATGAGGAGATAATCAAAATCAAACATCAAAGAGAGTCCAAAATTTAATCGTGCTTTCATACCTGAAGAGTAGGTGTATATAGGCATATCAAAGTATTTTCCCAATTCACTAAAATCATCAACGGCTTCGATGATTTCTAATATCTCTTGTGTATTTTTACCATATAATCTACAGACAAATTTGATATTGGCTCTAGCTGACATTTTATTTATAAACCCTGCACTTAAACCCATGGGCCAAGAAAAAGAGTGAGAAGAAATAATAGAGCCTTTATTGGGAAATTCTATTTGTCCCAACATACGCATCAGTGTGGTTTTACCTGCACCATTTCTTCCTACTATCCCTACATTGGTATGAGAGGGGATGATTAGATTAACATTTCGCAAGGTATAATTTTTCCCTGTTTTTGTTTGAAAATACTTACTGACATTTTTAAGTTCTATCATAAGGAAATAATACGCTTTTCAAGTTTGATATAAAACCATAATCCTACATGCAGAGGAAGAATAGTCCAAAATGTGATATAGGTATAATTTACATAGGTATCTTCTAAGGTATAAAAATATGCAGCATGAATCATTTCCATAAAGTGTGTCAATGGATTAAATAAAAGTAAGTCTCTTAGTTCCGTAGAAAGTGTATCAACGGTATAAAATATGGCAGATAAAAATAATAGAGGGGTAAGTAGCATACTAATAATACTTTCTACTATTGTAGTATAGCTATTGAGGACAGCCAAAAGAATAGAAAGTCCAAAGGCAAAGATAATTATCCAAATATAGGCAAAGGCAAGGATACCTAGATGCTGTACGTTCGTATCAAAATTAAAATAAAGAGCAATCGTAGTAAAAAGTAAGATGACAATACTTGTAATAAATATTTCTATAAGTACTCTAGCTATAATGGTATCTATGGGCTTGACTTGTTTATAGATAAAGAGGTTTTTATTGGCAGTAAATGCTCCAAGAGATTTAGTAATAATATTTCTAAACATAATAAAAGGGGTAAAAGCAATAGCTAAAAATACGGTATAGTCATAATTGTCAGAGACAGTACCAAAGATAACGACTTTGATTATAATAAAAAAAGCTACTTGATAAAAAGGTTCAAAAAAAGTCCAAAAAAGTCCTGAACGACTTTGAGTGAGACGCATATTAAATTCTCTTAAAAAAGTGCCTTTTGTACAGCAAAAAATATTTGTATAGGATGTCTTTTTAACACAGCTTACCTTTTATCATACTTTATCTAAACAATGATTATAGCTTTTTACTCATTAAACTTTAGAAGTAAAGTTT
>JAUZSQ010000104.1 GCA_030949325.1 Sulfurovum sp. | reverse complement strand
TGGCACTTGCTTATTATAATACTTTGCACCTCGAAGATTTTATAGGATGCTTCCGCCTCTTTAAACAGATCTTCTTGGTGGAACCACACACCTGTGATTCTTCTTGCTCTGCACTGACTATGGGACTAGGGTTACTTAAAATGAGAACAGTGCGATGTTAAAGGTGCGAAGCTTATGATATGGGCAACGATACTCTTGGCTATTGCCTTTCTTGTGATTAAAGGCTTTGAGTGGACAGCCGAGTATAATCATGGTATCTTCTTGACGCATGACCAACTTTTAGCAGAATCCGCATTGCCATTTGGTCAAAAAGTTATTCTTTGGAATGTACTTTACCATGACGGGACTTCACGGTTTTCATATTATTATTGGTATTGGTCTTATGATTTGGTTGATTAAGCGTATTAATGCAGGAAAAGTCAGTCCAGAGCATCACATCTTATATTGGAATATCGCACTATACTGGGACATCGTACACCTTATTTGGGTATTCGTATTTCCTTATTATTACATGATTGGCGCAGGAGGAGTAGCAGGTGGACACTAATATTATAGATTATAAAAAAGAAAGAGCAAATTATTATAAGGTGCTTTTAGGATTACTTTTACTCACAGCCGTAACATTTATTCAACCACATTTATTTATGACTGAATCAACATTCTTGGCTCAAATGCTTATTGCTGTAGTTAAAGCTTGGTTAATTATTATGTTTTATATGCACTTAAAAGGAGAAAGACTTATCACATGGATGGCAGGTTTTTCCCTTTTTATTGTCTTAACATTTTTTTCGATTGTTATTGGTGTCGATGTACAAAAGTTTCAATATACAGATGAAAATTATATTACACAACCCAACCCAGTCGTTGCTTCAGCAACTGCTGCACACTAAGGAGGTACTATGGATACTAATAATACATTAAATGCACTCAGTGGTTTTCATTCAGGAGCAGTAAGTTTTGCTGCTGATATTGACCAAGCATTTTGGATAAACTTTTGGATTTCAATCGTACTTGGTCTTTCGGTTCTTGCACCAATGTTCTATTTCGCATGGAAATATAGAGAATCTAATGTCAAAGATGAAGATATTTCAAATAGTTCACATAACACACCGTTAGAAATCGCTTGGACTTTAATTCCAACGGCACTGATGATGGTACTTTTTTATTATGGTTATACAACGATGAAAACACTTCGAACCATGCCAGCAGAATCTGAAAGTCTTGTGATTCAGCTTGAAGCATCTAAGTGGAAATGGAAATATGAATACCCAGCAAACAAAGCAGGTCATGTCCATAAAATTACTTCGGTGTATGACAAAAAAATTGAGAATGTTAAAAGAGGTCTTTATGTTCCTGTAGGACAAAAAGTACTTTTAAAAATGACAGCACCGTTGAATGATGTACTTCATGCCTATTATGTTCCAGCCTTTCGTATGAAAGAAGATATCGTTCCTGGTCGTATGACAAAACAATGGTTTCAAGCAGATGTGGCAGGTGAGTATGTGGTAGAATGTGCAGAGTACTGTGGTACAGCACACTCTTATATGTATTCCAAAATTGTTGTCATGGAACAAGCCGATTATGATAAGTGGTTCGAAGGTACTGAGAAATCACCATTTGAAGATGCCTCAGCCCCTCAAATGACTAAAGGTCAATCACTCTATGAAGACAATGGTTGTGCAGGATGTCACTCGATTGATACAGATTCAATACTTGTAGGTCCATCGCTTAAAGGTATTGGTGCAAAATATGATACGAAGTATTTAGCCGATGCTATTACCGCACCAGACAAAGATATACCTGAAGGTTTCTATCCAGGGATTATGCCTCCATTTGCACTTCCTGATGCAGATGTCGCTGAGATTGTCAAATATATGCAGTCAGCGAAGTAATGATAAAAGACTTTTTTGTAGTTACCAAATTTGTTCTCTCTTTTGCAGTGAGTCTTTCTGCCCTCTTTGCCTACATTATGGCAAAAGGGGATGTGGGACTTGATATGCTACTAGCAACATTTTCTGTACTACTTGTGGCAATGGGTGTCTCAACACTCAATCAAGTACAAGAGTACAAATCTGATGCCAAAATGGAAAGAACCAAAAATCGTCCTATTGCTATAGGGCGTATGCTTCCTCGTACGGGATATATTATCTCTGCTGTGCTTATCCTCTTATCTATGATACTCATTTATTCTCTTCTTGGACTCACGGGTGTCAATATCTTTATGTTTGCCTTTATTTGGTACAACGCGATGTACACACCTTTGAAGAAACGTTCAGCATTGGCTGTCGTTCCTGGAGCGATTCTTGGGGTCATACCACCAGCGATTGGTTGGTTGGTAGCAGGTAACTCCTTGATGGAATTAGAATTCATTGCGTTGGCACTGTATTTCTTTATTTGGCAAGTGCCTCATTTTTGGTTACTTGTGATGCTCTTTCATGGAGATTTTAAAGATGGAGGATATCCCACGGCTATGCGTCTCTTTGGACAAGCGAGTCTTCAGAGGTTGACCTTTGTTTGGCTTATCTTTACCATTCAAGCAGGTATCTTTTTGGTTTCTATTTTTGAACCTTATATGCCGACTATTGATGGCGTCTATCGTTGTAGCTATCTTTGCTTTTGTCAGTTCTTTGGAACTCTTACGCGAAGAGCTTTCAACTTACATCAATGCACGTTCTGTATTTTGGAAAATAAATGCTGCGTTTTTAGCGATTATTATTCTCTTGAGTATAGACGAGTATATCAAGCACCATATTTCTTAACACTATATTAGTAAAGCCTTTGGCTTTACTTCCAAAGGCTTCTTATGCAAGAAAAACTTTATTCACTTCCTTCTCTCCTTGATACTATGACAAAAAGAAAAAATAATAGGATTAAAAAACGACTCATTTTTGACCAAGCCCCTATAGAGGGCTTAGGGGTAAAATGGGTGATAGCCTTTTATATCTCTTTGCCTATTTTATTATATATAGGTATCTTTAATCCTATTATGTTTGCTTTATTAGGTATCGCTCAAGCGATTATCTTTTATATTATTTTCTTGTCTATGTTGATGATTATGGTGATTACACTTACTTTTATCAATAATACCAAAGTCATTCGCAGTATCACGGCTTCATGGAATACGTACTTCCCTGAGATAGATTTTACACTTGTTATCGCTTCGGGTACGACACCCTATAAAGATTTCTTTATACACTATGACCGTATCTATGAAGAAGGTATGAGCCAAGAGGCACTTATCGCAGGATTAGAAGAAGGATTTATCATCATGCAAGACGAAAACAAAGATTTACTCGAAGCGATGCATCAAGCCAAAGGAAAAGCCAATGCCTAAAATAATAATTATGATGTTCGTATTGAGTATGGGATGGGTACAGGCTTTTGATAAAATCCAAGCTATAGCAGGATGTAAAGAGGACAATATCACTGTCTGTTACGCTCTGGCTACACATTTGACTACAGGAGCCAATGGTGAGAACCAAGAGACCATGAAAGAGGGCTTAGGCTATATGCGAAAAGCCTGTGTCTATGGTGAGAAAAAAGCCTGTGATAAACTTGGAGAAAATTATCTCAAAAACAAAAGTTATGGAGCAGCCAGACCTTATCTTGTCGATGCGTGTAATAGAGGTATCAAGACGGCTTGTGAAGCTGTAGGAACGATTTTTCGTGATGGACATGACATTAGACAAAATGATGTCAAAGCAAGAGAGTTTTACACCAAAGCTTGTGACCTCCAAAGTGGCGATGCTTGTCACAATGTAGCCATTATGTATCGAGGTGGATTTGGTGTAACAAAAAGTAGAGAACAAGAGAAGCGTTTTTATCAAAAAGGCTGTGACCTAGGACTGGTGGTAGGATGTGAGCGTTTTACGGATTTGGACAACGAAGATAAAGGGATTGAAACAGGTCTTTGGGTGGATATTAAAGCATGGTGGAAATAAGGTTATCAAAATAATTGATAGATAATATTTTTTAAAGTATAAGTTTTTACGATAGTAGATTATCATTAAAACGTCACTTTTAAGAATTGGCTCTAAATATGCATATCTTGATACGTATTAAGCTTTTGATGCATTAAAAACCTTATAATTATAAGTAAATGTTGTGTTTATAACATAGAATTAATACAAAGGGGTATGTATGCAATCAAATGCATCATTAGAATATGATTATTCATTAGCAAAAAAGTTTACCTATTTAACAATTTTGTTTGGATTTTTGGGTATGCTCGTGGGGACACTTATTGCCGCACAAATGGCATTTCCTGAACTCAATTATTTATTGGGGGAATATGGCACGTTTTCAAGATTAAGACCAGTACACACCAATACGGTAGTCTTTGGATTTACTGTATCGGGGATATTTGCTACATGGTTTTACTTGGGACAGAGGGTACTCAAAGTTTCCCTTGCTGAATCAAGATTTTTGATGGTACTTGGAAATATTCAGTTTTGGCTCTATCTTGTAGGTGTGTTGGCAGCTACCGTGTCTTTGGTGTTAGGATATTCAACTTCCAAAGAGTATGCACAGTATGAGTGGCCTTTTGATATTGTGATTATCCTTGTTTGGGTACTTTGGGGTATCAATATGATGGGACTCATCGGTATTAGAAGAGAAAAAGCCCTTTATATTTCTGTATGGTACTATCTTGCATGTTTTCTTGGTATTGCTATGCTTTACCTTTTTAACAATATGGAAATCCCTACCTACTTTGCTTCGGGTGGCTTAGGTAATCCTATGCACTCAGTCTCTATGTACTCAGGTACCAATGATGCACTCGTACAATGGTGGTACGGACATAATGCTGTGGCATTTGGATTTACTGTACCGATTGTTGGGATGATTTACTACTTTCTTCCCAAAGAATCAGGACAAGCGATTTATTCATATAAACTCTCCTTACTTTCTTTTTGGGGATTGATGTTTGTTTATCTTTGGGCAGGGTCTCATCACCTATTGTGGACAACCGTTCCTGATTGGATGCAGACTATGGGTTCAGCCTTTTCTATTGTATTGATTTTACCTTCATGGGGGTCGGCTATTAATATGCTTCTTACTATGAAAGGTGAATGGAATCAGCTCACTGAAAATCCACTTATTAAGTTTATGGTTCTAGCTTCTACTTTCTATATGCTCTCCACTATCGAAGGACCTATCCAAGCGATTCGTTCAGTCAATGCTATTGCACACTTTACAGACTGGATTCCAGGGCATGTACATGATGGTGTCTTAGGTTGGGTCGTCTTTATGATGATGGCAGCTATTTTTCATATGACTCCACGGATGTTCAAAAGAGAAATTTATTCCAGAAAATTGATGGAATTTCAATTTTGGTTACAAACTATTGCTGTGGTCTTGTATTTCACTTCTATGTGGATTGCAGGGATTACACAAGGTATGATGTGGAGAGCTGTTGATGAGTATGGTAACTTGATGTATTCATTTATTGAGACGGTAGTTATATTAGAACCTTATTATATGATTCGTACACTCTCAGGTGTGATGTATCTTATTGGATTTATGATGTTTGCTTACAACATTTATAAAACTGTGACTGCAGGTAGAAAACTTTCTACTGAGCCACAGTTTAGAACGCCTATGGCGTAAGGGAGGTAGAGTATTATGTTTCATTGGTTGGAAAAAAACCCATTCTTTTTCGCTGCGGCGATATCTATTGTTATTTCATTTGCTGGATTAATCGAAATCGTGCCAAACTTTACCCAAGCAGGGCGACCTCTGATTGATATGAAGCCACGCACGGTCTTAGAAATTGCAGGTAAAAATGTGTATATGAAAGACAACTGTATGGCCTGTCATTCACAAATGATTCGTCCATTTAAGTCTGAGACAGACCGTTATGGTGCCTATTCACTCTCAGGAGAATATGCCTATGACAGACCTTTCCTTTGGGGAAGTAAAAGAACAGGTCCAGACTTACACCGTATTGGTAATTATCGTACAACAGATTGGCATGAGGCACATATGCTCAATCCTCCACTCATTGTACCTGGTTCTATTATGCCTGCTTACGACCATCAGTTTGTTAACCTAGCAGATATTGAAACTGCCTATGCTGAAGCGGTCACGGTCAAAAATGTATTTCATACTCCTTATGGTCCAGAAGTCAGAAGAGGTAGAGAAGCATGGGAAGCCTATAAGCCTACACTCATTGAAGAAGCAAGAAAAATTGCATCTGATATGAAAGACCCACGTGTGATTGAAGCAATGAAAAAAGGTGATGTACCTGAAGTCGTAGCCTTAATCGCTTATATGAATAGTTTGAAGTAAGGAGATACAGATGGATATTAGAGAAATGCAAGGCTACGCCAACTTCTTTATGACCATTATTTTGGTGCTTATCTTGTATGGGTATATTATACACCTCTACAGGTCTGAAAAAAAAGGTGAACGCGATTATGAAAAATATGGGAAGATTGCACTTGATGATAATATCACAAGTACCCCCATAGAAGATAAACCCGCTTCACAAAGAGAGTATAAGGAGCAGAGTAAATGAATACAGTAACGATAAAATTCTTGGCATTTTCAGCCATACTAATGACTGCCACAATTTCAGTTGTGATGAGTTTGGATATTGAAATATTTGAGGATACGACCAATACTTTAACCATTTTTGGTATCGTCATACCCTTGTCAATCAATATGCTAACGATGGCAGGAGCAATTGCTATTGCGGTGATTACTTCCATGGTGACAGGAAAGTATATTCACCAAATGAAAACAGATACAGCAACGGGTAAGTTAGCAGAAGAGAGTTGGGATGGTATTGGAGAGTACAAAAATGAATTGCCTTCTGGTTGGGCTTATACTTTCTTGGGACTTTTTATCTGGTCTATGTGGTATGGATTCATTGGTTATCCTATCAATGCCTATAGTCAAATAGGTGAATATAATGAAGAAGTATTAGCATATAATAAAAAGTTTGAACACAAGCATAAGAATGCTGATGAAGAAACACTCAAAAAGATGGGTGAATCTATCTTTTCAGTACAATGTTCTCAGTGTCACGGTGAAAAAGGTGATGGACTTTCTGGTCGAGCAGAAGACTTTACACAAAAAAGTACAGAAAGTATCTTGAAAATCATTAATGAAGGGCAAAATGCTTTACATTCATTCCCGGGAGGTATGCCAGGAGGTATGGCTTCGGGTCAAGATGCTGAAGATATTGCCAAATATGTAGCTTCTGGATTCAAAGGAACAGAGCCTCCTATGTATGCAGTTTGTGGAGGTTGTCATGGTGCCAATGGTGAGGGTGTAGAGATGGTAGGACCTCGTATCAATGGTTTTGATATGAAAAATACACTAGCAAAAGGGAAAAAAGGACTCATTGGTGAAATGCCAGCGTTTAATACCTTGATTACCCCGATACAAGAAAAAGCTTTGACTGTTTATATTCAGTCATTGTCAAACTAAGGAGTGATTATGGCAGAAAATACAAAAAGGTCACTATTTGGATTTCATGGTATCTTTGGAGTGTTCATCTCCATTTTTGGTTTGTTTTTTATCTGGGCAATATTGATGTCACAAGCGATTCTTGTACAGCAAAGTTCAGTCAAAAAAGCCTATGACCCTGCACCTATTAGAGATGTAGCAAACTTAAAAATGCGTTCAGTAGATAATAAAAACTTCGCATTTCAAACAAAGGATAAAGAATGATTAAATATATGGATAAAGTACTTCTCGGATGTCTTGCTCTTGCAGCAGCAGCAGCAATATTTTTGTCACTCAATGGTACAAAATACCTCTTGTATGTAGGTTAATATGCATAAAGTAAAGTTCAAGGCAAGATTTCTTGCCGTACTTGCTTTGGCTATACTTCCCCTCTTTCTTCACGCAACACAGCTCCTCAAAAATGACCTCATCAAATTAGAAGCTGTAAAGATTATTGATACTATCGGTCAAGAACTACATACTAAAACAGCTGTCAACGCGTATGTAATAGCGACCAATGAACATTTCCCCGAAGGCTTTAACCTCGTAAGCTATAGCCAAAAGTATGAAAGTAATCTCACAAAGCCTTATGTCATCTATATCTTTGCCCCTTATGCAACGATTACCAAGAAGTCTAATGCACGAGGACGTATTGGTATCATTCCTTCCTCTGATACGGTGAGAACTTGGTATGATTATGAAGAGGTTCGAGATGCAGGGATTGATATTATCGCGATAAAAGACAGTAATAGTGATGAAGACAAATTCAATATAGGTGTATTACAAGCGTATTCTGTATTAGCTGATAATATTGCACAGAGCAAAGGTATGATTTTGGATGAAAGCATCAAAGATGAGATGGGTACAATGATTATGATATTGAGAATACTCATTTATACAGGTACAGCCATATTACTATGGATATTTGTATTAAGACGATTTTGGACAAGGGAAAAAGATGTCAAATAATAACACAACAGACAAAAATAACAAAACCTACTGGCCTCACATGATATTAGGATTTCTAGCGATAGGGATTACTTTGGGATATTGGACAATTAAATCTGCCAATGCCTTACCCGTACAAGAATCCAATGATTATATGTTGAAATACCAAGAAGCAGATATACACATGAACGATATTCTAGAAAGAAAAAAGGCATTTGATAAAGCCTATACCATTAGGATTGAAGATACGACTACGATGGTCATGATAGATAATATCAATTCCAATCGTCCTCAACCCAACCCTATCACACTCTCTCTAGGTGCAAATCAATTTTCCTATAGTGTCGTAAGCAAAGAAGGCAAAGTCATCAAAGATGCCAAAGTAAGCTTCGTCCTTACACGCCCCCACACACGCAAAGATGATGTACCTGTATCACAGATAGCATTCACAAAGCAAAGATATGTTACCCCAGTCATTGATATACAAAAAGAAGGAAGATACACCTTACAATTTCGTGCCATCATAGGCAATACCATAGGCTACTCAGAGTTAGCTGCTTATTTAAAACTGTAGGTAAGTTTACTCTTTTAACTTTTCTAACATATTGTCTAGTATCCATTCACATTGAGGACGGAATGTGAATGAGGGAAAAACTTTAGATTATCATTATCACCTCGTATCTAACCAAACAGCATTGTATTTTAAGTTAAAGGAAAATTACTATGGAAGATAAAAAAACAAATATATACGCAGGTTTTTGGGTGAGAAGTATAGCTTCTTTGATAGACATCATCGTGTTAGTACAGCCTTTTATACTTATAGTGATGCTATTTGATATATGGAGTATTTTACATATTGAAAGTATTTTTATCTTTCTTGTTTTATGGGGAATTTATAGTGTTATCATGCTTTCATCTTCGTGGAATGCTACTTTAGGTAAGAAAATCTTAGGTCTCAAAGTACTCACAAAAACCTTAGAACCTTTAGATGTCAAAGCCTCTATAAAGAGATTTATTTTTGCTTTTATTACTTATATTCTCTTATTATTGCCCCTACTTCTTTCTATACGAATATTTTCTTTCATGACATATTCTTGGACAGATATATTTTTTTCTCCTATCTTTTTGCCTTTACTTAATGTAAAAATAAGAAAGAAATAGAAGCATTGTTTGATGAGAGAGAAGTAGAGAAGCTTTAGAATGCTTCTCTAAGGATTTGATGATAACTATGCTATACTTTTAGCATGAATACATTACACATTTACCCTACTGCAAGAGTCTTACGAAGTATCCGTAAAGGGTATGCTTTGGAAGATGGATTTCATCCGACGCTTATGCGTATGGATGCCTTTGAACAACGTGCTGTTATTTTGAAAAATAGTCTGCAAATTGACCCTCTTCAACGTATTTTACTTCTGCGTAAATCAGCACATTTTTCGCAGTTTTCTCTTTTGAAGATGGATTTGTCTTTGGTACAGTTTTTTACCAAGAGTGATGCCCTTTTTAAGTTTTTTGAAGAGTTGGCTACTGAAAATGTCACGTTTGAGCAATTGGGAGAAGCTGATGCGTATGCAGAGTTTAGTCAGCACTTAGATATTTTGCAACAACTTTTACGCAATTATACAGAGCTTTTGCATTCCAAAGGGATGACGGATAAAGTATTGATGCCTCAGGGCTATAGACTTAATATAGGTTTTTTGCAAGATTATGAAGAGATTAGGATACATATTGAGGGGTATTTGAGTCATTTTGAGCTTTCTTTACTTGATGAAATATCGGCTGTTGTGCCTTTGCTTATTCATTATACTACCAGTACTTTTAATATCAAGATGCAAGAACGCTTTGAAGCTATAGGGATGCCTTTGCCCAATGATGCTCATGTCGTATTTTCGTTAAGTGACAAAAAAATATTGGAGAGCGTAAGCAATACGGCTACGATTGAAGCGAAGGTCTATGGGGTAGAAGAAAGAGATGAGCAAATCGCTGTGGCTTTTGCAGAGATAGAAACGATGGTAGCTTCGGGTCTGTCTCCTGATGAGATTGTACTCATACTACCTGATGAGACTTTCAAGGAACATTTTAGCCTTTTTGACCAACATCATAATCTTAACTTTGCTATGGGATATGATTATAGTAAGGGGTATTTGTATAAATCTTTGGATGCTGTATATGTGCATTGGCAGGTGCGTGATAGTGCCAGTGGGGTATTGCTTGAACGTTATGGCGTAGACAAGGAACAGATAGAAGGTATTTCTGCTAGTAAAGTATTGGGTGTAGAAGATTTCTTCTTGCTTCTTGTGCAGTGGGGATTACACAAAACACCTTTGTTAGGTACGGTGAGCCAAGAGAAGTTTGATGAACGTGTGTATGAAGCGTATATCCATTTTGTCAAGGTTTTGGCAAAGGAGAAGTTATCAGTCAAAGAGTGGTTATTTTTGTGGCTAAAGAGTCTCTCTACTGTGACACATGATGATGTGCGTGGTGGCAAGATTACGGTAATGGGTGTACTTGAGACTAGGGGGGTGCATTTCAAGGGTGTGGTGATTGTGGATTTCAATGAAGGGATTGTACCTGCGAGTTCGAGTAAAGACCAATTTCTCAATTCTTCTGTACGGATGTTTGCCAATCTCCCTACCAAAGCCGATAGAGAAGCCTTACAAAAGCAGTATTATAAACGTCTCTTAGAAGAGTCTCAGACGGCTATTATACTCTATTGTACGGCTGATAATACCCTGCCTTCAAAGTTCCTCTATGAATTAGGTGTACCCAAAGCCCAAGCGTCTAAGGCTCAATTTGACTTACTCTATGCACAACCGTCTCAACTGTTAAGCATAATAGAAGACCCTATAGTAGAAGGCTTTAATGCCTATGATATTACATGGTCAGCCTCACGGCTTAAGACCTATTTGGAGTGTAAGCGTAAGTATTATTATCGTTATATCCAAAAGATTCAAGCCCAAAAAGAATCAGAACTCAATGAAGGTGCCTTTTTGCATAGTCTTTTAGACCATCTGCATCGTGAGCATGATAGCTATGCTAGTATAGAAGCCATGCAAAAAAATCTCGATATGCTCTTAGATAGTTTGTTGCCTTATAGCTCTTCGAAGATTGACTATCAAAAGCTCTTATGGAAAGCCAAACTCAAAGGCTATGTGGCTTCACAAGTCGCCTATTTCAAGACCGATTGGAAAGTAGTAGAAAGAGAAAAAGAATTTCAAGGAGAGATAGGAGGATTACGCTTTAAGGGGCGTGTCGATAGGATAGACCAAAATAGTACGCATACTTTGCTAATAGATTATAAAAGTGGTTCGACCAAAGAAGCACAAAAGACCAAGAATTTAGAGACACTCACAGACCTGCAAATGAGTATTTATCATCAACTTTTATCCCCCAAATACTCCAATCTCAATTTGGCTTTTGTTAAGATATTTGAAAAGGGAGAGATAGAAGAGATTACACTATTAGAAGAGAAAAATGCGTATTTAGCAGAGCATATTATGGCGTTAAAAGAGACAGAGTCTTTTGTGGCTTCTCGTTGTGAGACTTTGAGTCAATGTCAATGGTGTGAGTTTACTTTATTATGTGACAGAGGAGAATATTTATGAGTTTTACCCCCTATTTGGCGTATTCTGCATCAGCAGGAAGTGGCAAGACTTTTGCCCTTTCTGTACGGTATATCTCTTTGTTATTTATGGGAGAATCTGCGTCCAATATCCTAGCAGCTACCTTTACCAACAAAGCAGCAGCAGAGATGAGACAGAGGGTCGTTGATTCCTTACGCTCTTTAATACACAAAGATACCAAGCCTTTTATGGAAGCTATTTGTGTGCAAGTAGATATGAGTCCTAGCGAACTTTTGGCAAAACAGCCCGAAGTCTTGGCTACTTTTTTTGGCTTCTTCTTCACATATTGTCACCCTTGATAGCTTCTTTTCTTCTATCTTACGTTCTGCGTCTTTGGAGTTGGGATTAGAGCCTGATTTTGTGACCAAGATTCAAGGACATGAGAAGTTTGAGACCCACTTTTTGGATGAGATAAAAGCACAAGGATTACTCTCTTCTTTGGTACATTTAGCCATAGATATAGAAGACAAGCGTTTTGTCAAGATTTTTGATTTATTGCAAAATTTTTATAAAGTTGACCCTCTTTTGCCAGAGCAAGACCATAGTTTAGGAGATATGGCAACCTTGGAAAAGCAGATTGAGACGCTTCGTGACAGTCTTTATCAACGTGTCATCGCTTCAGGTGCATCTAAAACGGCGATGAATAATTTCATGCCTATGTCCATCAAACAGCTCTCTTCCAAGACCGTTTTTCAAAAAGAGAGTTTATTATTACACAATCTTTATAAAAAATATATAGCAAAAGACCCAGAGATAGAGGTAGGATTCTTAGCCCTTAAAGCCTTGTTGTATGATTGGGTCAAGACCAAAGAACGTGTGGTATTCTATAATCTTTTTAAAGTCTATGATTATTATAAAAATGCGACGATTACAACGGCGAAGTCATCAAAAGTTTTGACCTTTGATGATTTGACGTATTTTACTTATCGTTTATTACATGAGAGTATGAGTAAAGAATTTTTGTACTTTAAGATAGATGCGAAGTTTAAACATATTTTATTGGATGAATTTCAAGATACTTCGACCTTACAATTTTTACTGCTGAAGCCTTTGATAGATGAAATATTCGCAGGTCAAGGGGCAGGGGATTTTAAGAGCTTTTTTTATGTAGGAGATACGAAGCAATCTTTGTACCGTTTTCGTGGAGGGGTAGAAGAATTGTTTGATAAAGTGGCTCAAAATTATGGCATTACTGTCGAGCAGATGGATACCAATTATCGAAGTGCCAAAGCCATCACAAGCCAAGTCAACCATTGGTTTGAGCCTTCGATGCAAGGCTATATACCCCAAAAAAGCAGAGACAATGCCCCCCAAGGGTATGTGTCTGTAGTCCAATCAGACACCTTAATAGATGAAGCCGTGGTACAAGCGAAGGCTTTGTTAGATTTGGGGATAGCCGTTGATAGTATTGCCTTTTTGGTTAGTACCAATAAAGATGGGCAAACCTTGCAAGAGAGATGTGAAGAGGAAGGCATTAATACCCTACTCAAAACCTCTTCTTCTTTAAAACATATTCCCAAAATTGCCTCGCTTGTCACGATGTGTCGCTACCTCTTTTTTGGAGAAAAGATAGATGCCCAAGCGATGCTCATAAAAACAGGCAAAAGTATGGATACACTCAATGTGGGATGGTTTTCTGCTTTTATGTCACCGTTGCAAGTACTAGACAGATTGGTGCGTGAATTTGGATACTTTGGGGATGATTTAAATATCTTGAAGCTTTTGGAGTTTGCTTCACATTTCTCAAATATTCCTACTTTTATAGAAGAATTTGACAGCTCTAGTATCTCTGTAGCTTCCAACAGTATGCATGGGGCAAAGATTATGACGATTCATGGTTCCAAAGGTTTGGAATTTGATTATGTCATCGTTTTAGACAAGTTGACACGCAAAAATTCAGATAAATCGGCACTACTGTATCATTATAGTGATGATTTGATGATTGAGAGTATCTTGTATCGTACCAAAGGAAGAGAGCATTTGGACAGCTATTATGCAGAGATACTTGCCAAACGTAAGGTATCCGAAGCCAAAGACCGTATGAATGTACTCTATGTGGCACTCACTCGTGCCGTAGATGGCTTGATAGTCATTCGTAAGCCCAAGGATTCTATCTTTGATATCCTAGGGATGGAATGTATGAGTGTCGGTACACACATCATCCCCCAAAGCCCTAGGCAATTAGAATCACTAGAGAAAGTCTCCGTAGTCTTGACCCATTATGGTACACAAGAGTCCCTAGTAGAAGCAGAGGAAGAAGAAAAAGACTATGAAGCCATGCTCTTTGGTACGGCATTGCATTATGCTTTGGAGATGCTAGGAGATTTTAGCCCTAGTTATATAGAAGCTTCACTCTTGTCTATGCAACATAAATATGCTCAGGAACTAGGGCAAGAAAATATACAAAAAATTGCACATATTTTAGAGAGGCTTTTGGCACATCAACCCTTTCAGGCACTGCTCAAAAATGCCAGTATATCCAAAGAACAATCTTTGTCCTATGAAGGAGAACTCAAACAGATAGATTTACTTTTGGAATACGAGACGTATAACCTAGTGATTGATTATAAAAGTTCCCAAAAATATGCACTCAAACATCAAAGTCAAGTGAGGTTTTATCAACAAGCCATTCAAAGTATTACAGGCAAACCCACCCAAGGTATGATACTCTATCTACTCAAAGATGAGATTATTTTGGGGCATCTTGCGTAAATAGGAGGCTTTTTATTGTACACTCTGTGTTATGAATATACTTATACAGAGACTTTTCTCATTGTTAATTTTACCGATAATGCTTTTGGGACAAGGCATAGATGACCCTTATAAAAATATTGAATACTTTAAACTCTCTAATGGGTTACAAGTCTATATGCTCAGTGATAAGCAAGTCAGTAATACCCAAATCATCCTTAGTGTAAAAGTTGGTATGGATATTGAAGATAAGGCAAATGCAGGTATCTCACATCTTCTTGAACATCTTATCTTTCGTGATGAGAGAATCCCCTATCATGATTACTTAGACTATATCAAAGAAGAAGGGGCGACTTATATCAATGGATATACGAGTCAGTATGAAACATCGTATGAAGCAACGATAGACAGTAATAAATCTTATTGGTTGGTAGAAATTTTTGCACAAATGTTGTTGGATAAAGTAGTCTCTGATAGTGATTTGGAGATAGAAAAAAAGGCATTACAAGTTGAAATAGGAGCATTCCACTGGTATCATCACTTGGGTTATAGCCTCAAATCAACATTGAAATACTTGGCTAAAATCTTCCCCAACAAGGAAGATATTTATACCAATGAATTTGGATTAACCCAGCGAAAAGAATACCTAGATAGCTATTTTTACAGGAAGAATAATACAGACTTTAGCTTAGAAGAAGTAATGCATCATTATAATACTTATTATTATCCTCAAAATATGCTACTCAAAGTGGTGGGTAACTTTGAAGCCAAAAAGATGCGATTATTGATAGAAAAAGAATTTGGAACATCTCAGAAACAAGGAACAAAAACAGCTAAAGAACCTCCTTATAATGCAACACTCAACAACAAACCCCACCAGAGTTATAAGATAGGTGCATCCAAAAACTATGCGTACCTTGGTACCAAGTATATTTTGGATGACTATAAAAAGTATTTGATTCTTGATGCGTACAGTGAATACTTAGCCACTAAAATGCAACAACTTTTACGCAATACCTTAGGACAAACCTATAGTGTCAATGATTTTTATCATAGCCGTGCTAATGCTGTGATGACAGGGGTGAATTTTGGGTCTTTACATGCATCGCTTGATGAGAATATACAGTTAGTACAAAAGAAGATATATGCAGATAGTCTCAAGATAGAGGATAAGGAAATAGCAGAGGCATTAAAGCAATCTTCTGTGTATTATAGCGCATTAGAACATGATAGTGCGACTTTATTGGAGTTAATATCTGCTCAAGAATATCTACAAGAGTATCATCAAATTTTTGACAGTACTCCTTTTGCTATTTTTTCTAGTATTACAAAAGAAGAGTTTCAAGAGAGTATTTCTGAAGCATTTACAAAGCAAAATGCCTATAGTTATATCTATAGCGATTATTATTTCTTTCCTTTTGATATATTGATACTCACGCTACTTATGTTCTTTGTAGTTATCGTTATTTATATTCGAGGAGGTATCATAGTATCTAAGCAAAAAGGCATACCTATCTACTATACCCAAAGGGATGTGCTGTTAACGAGAAGAATAGGCAATCGTTTTGTCTTATTTTGGAAATTTATAGTCATTTTTATGATAGCCGTGCTTTTATCCGAATGGAGTGAATACTTCCTTTTTATGTGGATATTTGACAATCCTTATTATGCTTCTTCTGTAGATACACCCTATAGTTATGTATATAGTATTGGTTCGTTTAGCTATTATCTGATTCTTTTTATCGTTATAGTAAGAGTCTGTTGTATCAAATCATTGTCTCGTCTTGATATGCTCAAAGAGGGTATGTTCTTTCGGGGAAGTACTTCTGTGTTTATCGCCAAAAATAAAATTGATACGCTCAGCGTTGTACCTTGGTCTTGGAATAAAGTGAGCCATACTTATGGTATAGGCATACGCTTTTGGAAACCTTTGTTAAAAGTAACTTTGCATGATGCTAGGGTACTTTATATCCGTAGCAAAGATGCACAGCATTTAGTAGAAGATTTATCTAAATTTTTATAAATAGGAGTGATTATGTGTTCAAACTTAGGTACTTTTGTCAATCCCTTTACAGACTTTGGATTTAAAAGAATATTTGGAAGTGAAGAGTCTAAACCACTTTTGATTAGTTTTTTGAATGATTTATTGGATTTAGAAGAGAAAATAGTTTCTATTATTTTTAATAAAAATGAATATGTAGGGATGAGTAATGAAGATAGAAAAGCGATTTATGACATTTCTTGTACCGATGAAAAAGGCTCACTTTTTATCGTAGAACTCCAAAGGGTGAAGCAAGAATATTTTCAAGATAGAGCTTTATATTATACCTCTTTTCCTGTACAAGAACAAGCGATAAGAGGGACATGGAATTTTAATCTTACCCCTATTTATTTTATAGGTATTTTGGATTTTGAAGTAGAAGCATTTGGAGATAATTATATCCATCATGGACAAATTAGAGATAAATACAGTGATGCTTTGATGTATGATAAACTCAACTTCATTTATATTGAACTTCCCAAGTTTAAGAAAAAAGAAAAAGAACTTTCTACACACTTAGAAATGTGGCTTTGGTTTTTTAATACATTGACAGACTTAGATGAAATTCCAGAGAGTTTTAAAGGGGATATTATTGAAGAAGCATTTATCATCTCCGAATTAGCCAAAATGAAACCCCAAACACGCAAAGAATATGAGATAAGCCTCAAGCACTATCGAGATTGGGTGAATGTACTGAGTACTGCAAAAAATGAGAGTAAAGAAGAAGGCAGAGAAGAAGGCAAAGAAGAAGGAGCAAAAAACAAATCTTTAGAAATAGCCCAAAAATCTTTACTCAAGGGTCTTGATATGGAGACTATTATAATGATTACAGGTTTGAGTGAAGATGAAATTACATCACTAGGAAAAATATGAAATATATCATAGACTTAATAGAAGATATTCGTGAAACCATAAGTAATAATGCTTCGTATAGTGTGACTGCTGGATTACTCAAAGAAGATGTCAATGATAGCTCCAAACTCATTTACGCAGGAGAAGCAGCACTGCATACCTTTGTGGTAGATACAGAGCGTAAGGTCTTACAGTTTTCTATAGACACTAAGCAAAAGAGCTTGACTATCCAAGCACTTATCCCCTCACTGTTGATACTTGATATGGAGGCTATGATGTATAGACTTAGTATAGATGTCAATAGCGAGTATCAAAATATGGAAATCGTAGGGTTTGGTAAGAATGAAGAGCAAAAGCGATATATCTTGTTTATCAAGATATAAAGCGTAAGGGATAATGCTTAGTTGTCTTTACTGTCTATTTCTATGACGGTATGTACGTTGCCTCTAGGATTAAAGTTTGCGATGAGTTTCATAGATTTGGGGGAGAGTTTACTGTGGAGTGCATCATATATCTCATTGACTACATTTTCGTGTGAGACCTGTCTGTGCATAAAGGAATTGATATAAATTTTGAGGGCTTTGAGTTCTATGACGAGCGTGTCTGGCTGATAGATGAGGGTAAGTGTAGCAAAGTCAGGATAGCCAGAACGTGGACATAGACACATAAACTCAGGAAGCTCTATGCGAATGCTATAGTTCTTCTTGTGGGTATTGGGCCAAAAGTTGTCCTCATGGTTGATATTAAAATCTGCTATTTCTTGTGCACCGTATTTCATACTATTCCTTTAATTATATCGTTGAATAAGTTCTGTCTCATTGAGAGGTTTACTGACCCCAAAACCTTGGATATAGTCAATCCCTAATTGGTAGAGCTTGTCTTTTTGAGTATCATTATCTACCCATTTGGCAACGGTAATAACTTTTAAGTCTTTGGACATTTTGATGAGTGATTGTAGCATGGCATAGCTGGTTTCATTGTTTAAGTCTGTGACATAATCCCTATCAAACTGTACCACATCAAATTTGAAATGTTTGATATATTCCATAGAGGCATTGGATGAACCAAAGTTATCAATACAAATACGCATCCCTTTACGCCTAAAGTCTTTGAGTGTTTTGAGATATCCACTCAAATCATGGTGGGTTTTACGCTCATAGAGTTGGATAATGAGCCTAGAAGGATTGACCTTGGTAGTTTGTAGGTGGGTAAATAACTTCTCTTGAAACCCTTTATCTCTCAATGAAAAAGGAGAGAGGTTAAAGGTAAATGCAATACGTTCATCTACAAGGGGAAGGAGTGTCATAATATGTTGGGTGAGCATAAAATCATATTCTCTGCCTAGACCCAAACGGTTGACAATAGGTAAAAATACGCGTGGTAAGATATGTGGATTACCCAAGGATTTGAGCTTCACAGCAATCTCATAGGTATCAATATCATTCGTTTTGGTATTGAGTAAAGGACGAAAAGAAAGAAGTAAGGTTTTGTTTTGAATGGCGTGAATGACATCTTTTTCTATGAGTGAAAGTTCTTTTGCATCTTTGGGTTCTTCTTGGGTGATTTCTTGGGATTTATCCAAGGATTGACTGGCAATTATATCTCTGAGTTGTATAATCATCTTTTCAAAATCATTGTTACTATTACTGATGACTGAAAATTTATACTCTATTTCTATATCATTAATATGGCTATTTTGATTGACCATCTTATCCAAGAGTGTGAGGACATCTTGATTTTCTTCTTGCAAAGCGATGACGAACTCCGAGCCTCTTTGTCGCCCAATAAGTACGTTATTGAGACCATGTTGCTTAAAGAGTAAGTGAATCTTTTGGGTAATACTATAGAGCAGATTATCTATTTGTTCAGCACTATAATGTTCACTCAAAACTTGTAGGTTCTCAATATTGATACAAGCCAAAGTCGTAGGTTTATACTGTGCCAATCGTTGAATAAAAGCCTTTTTGTTGAAGCCTTGCGTGGCTTCATCTATAAGACTCTCTTGTACAGAAAGGTTCATTAAGAAGTAGATAAAATAAATAGTAATAAAAGTAATAGCCGTAAGCAGTACCCCATCTCTAATGGTCAATACAAAGACATCATCCTGAGTAAAAGTACTAAAAAAAACCAAAGCAATAAGCGTAAGTAGAGGAATCCCTGCACGGAGTGCAAGGGTAAAGCGTCTTTCACGTTCTTCTTTTTGTGATATTAACATTAGACATCCAAATGCTTGACATCTTTGGCATGGCTTTCAATGTAGTTTCTTCTTGGTTCAACTTCATCACCCATAAAGAGGACAAAAGTATCAGAGGCTTCTTCATCATCACCAATTTTGACTTGAAGTAGTCTTCTGTTCTCAGGGGTCATCGTAGTCTCCCAAAGTTGTTCAGGATTCATCTCTCCTAGACCTTTGTAGCGTTGGATATACGCACCTTTTTTGGCTGAACTTTCTACAAGCTCAAAGAGTGTCAATAAATCTTTGTCTTTAAATTCATCGGTAATATGTGCTTGTATCTTTTGGTTGATATTAATCGCTTCATTATAATGAGGATTACTAAAGAGAATATCATCCACAATCAACTCTTCTAGCCCATCTTTGGTTTGTACAAAGAGGTGAATACTCTCTTCATTGGTACTTTTATTCAAAATATTATAGCCTAGTGTAGCGATATAGTTTTCAATAGTCTCAGAGAGTTCTGAGATACTTTGACCAGCGACATCAGGATTTTCAATCATATAACGCAAGACCTCAGGCAAGGCAAAACGCTTTTCAATCTCTTTGAGTGTCATACGATAATAGGCTACAAGTTTAAACAAATCCACCAAGTCATTATGTCCCATAGTATTAGATTCAATAGCAGAAATACCTGTTTCAATCAAATAATCATTCAAAGATTTTTCATCTTTAAGATATATCTCATTCTTTCCTTTTTTGTAACGATACAAAGGAGGTTGGGCAAGATATAAATAGCCTTTTTCAATAATAGGCTTCAAAAATCTAAAGAAAAAGGTAAGAAGCAGTGTCTGAATATGACTTCCATCCACATCGGCATCGGTCATAATAATGACTTTGTGATAACGGAGTTTACTTTCATTAAATTCTTCCCCAATACCACAACCCAAAGCTGTAATCATATTTTTAATCTCTTCAGATTTGAGTATCTTCTCTAAACGTGCTTTCTCAACATTTAAGAATCTTACCTTTGAGAGGCAGAATTGCTTGGAAACACTCTGTCTCTTCCTTGTTTGGCCGAATTATGCACAAAGACACCAGAAGCCAAAGCAAAGTTATGGGTATTTGGTACTTCAATATCATATACAGCTATAGGCTCTCCTGTATATTTTTCTACTTTTAGGACTTGATGATTATAAGTATATAAATTACTTTGGATTAAGGCATGAGGAGTGATAAATGATGGATAATTTTCACTTTCATCAATTTTATCTAAAAGTGTTTTAATAATAAATACTTTTCTATTTTTTGTTTCACTTCTTTCTTGCTCATAATTATCTATACCCACAGTATTCAAAAGTGCCAAAGAGTTTTTAATCCTTGTTTCTCTTTCTGTGGCTAATTTTCTTTTTATATTATCGGGATTAGACATCTGTTTTCTAGTTTCTTCGGCTCTCCATGCTTTGAGTTCTTCGTTATCCCACTGTGCGATTCCTTTCTTTCTATTGTTTTCAACTGCATTAGGATTATCTTGAAAATATTTTGTAACTCTTTGACTTTGTTCTTCTCTATGTGTGTCATTAGCCCAATATTCAGCAAAATGTTCTGTGTTCATTTGCCCATTTTCAATTTGAATTTTTCGCATTCTTTTGTGTTGACCATCAAATTTTGCACGATATTCTGGATTTTCCCAATCTTTAATCACTCTTTCAGAAATTTCACTAGATTGTTCTTTCATTTTTTTAGACATATACGCTTTATATTCAGGCGTTTGTTTATCAAAATCATCATGATGCTTAAAAATATGTTCTTTTGGCGTTAATTGTTCTATATTGGATGGATTATTATTCAAAGGATTTTTATCAATATGGTGTCTATGGATTTCTTTTTCATCTCTTTGAATATAAATGTTGTTTTTTAAATTCCAATTATTGGCTAAATGATGTGTAAAGTCTTCACCTTTATTTGGATGTGAAACCATTTCATATTCATGAATTTTCAATTCTTTTGTATGCTTTCGGTAATGTGTACCAAACTTTCTCATTTCTGTGTATAAAGGCATCATGGACATACCCTCTTTTAAATCCTTAGCTTCCACATAAGAACCATCTCTACAAAGCCATTTATGGTCAGAAGTACACAACTCTTTTTTCCCATTATCTAAGGTAATATAAAGCAAATCATCCGTAATTTTAGTTTCCCAAGCATTTTTTACTTTTTGTAATTCAATTTTATCTGTTTGATGATTATAAGTATAGATAAAATTCTCTTTGCCTTCTAAGTGTTCTTTGGCTAGAATATCCATTCGAACTTCTTCCCCATTAGCACATTTTACCTTAGTTTCTGCTGACCAACACCCCCCGGCCGAATCACCTTCCACTAAATAAATCTCCGAAATAGCAGGGTCTTTACTCTGACAATCTGCTAGTTTCCCTGGTAAGGTTCCGATGCTCATTGAGTCTTTGCGTTTGACCAAGTCTTTGGCACGTTTGGCTGCGTCTCTTCCTCTTGCTGCGAGTAAGACTTGACCCATGATGGCTTTGGCTTCAATGGGATTTTCTTCCAAATATTTATTGAAATTTTCAGAGAAGAATTTGTGTACCAAGGGACGTACATAGCTAGAGCCTAGTTTTCCTTTGGTTTGCCCTTCAAATTGTGGTTCAGGTACACGCACAGAGACGATGACAATCAGATCCCTCTTTACAGTCATCTCCTGTAATCTTTCGTACCTTTTTCTTTGGCATTGGCATTTTTGGAGATATAGCTAGACATTGAACGCGTAAGTCCTGCTCTAAATCCTGCTTCGTGTGTACCACCATCAGCTGTTTTGATGTTGTTGACAAAAGAGAGAGATTTTTCGCTGTCTGCGTCACAATACATCAAAGCAATATCAATTTCTATATCATCAGCTTTCCCTTGAAAGAATTGAGCCGTAGTAAGAGGTTCTTTGGTATTCATATCTTCTACAAATTGTTTGATACCACCTTCAAAATGATACACTTCTTTGCTACCATCACGCTCATCTCTAAAATCAATACTAATTTTAGGATTCGAGGTAACAGAGTTCTTTGAAACGCTTCATCAAAATTTCTTTTTTGAAATCTACGGTTTCTGTAAAAATAGAATCATCTGGCCAAAATTCTATTTTGGTTCCATGCTTACGAGAATTGCCCGTATTGACCAAGGCTTCTTGTGGAATACCTGCTTTAAAATCTTGTTCAAAAGAAGCACCTTCCCTAAAGACCGTGAGATGCAAATCTTTAGAAAGTGCATTGACCACAGAAACACCCACACCATGAAGTCCACCAGAGACTTTGTAGGTGTCTTTGTCAAACTTCCCCCCTGCGTGAAGTACGGTCATAACCACCGTCGCGGCTGAGATGCCTTCTGTAGGATGAATGGCTACAGGAATCCCTCTACCATTGTCTTCGACAATGACCGAACCTGCTTTGGTAATGATTACTTTAATCGTATCACAATACCCTGCCATTGCTTCATCAATAGAGTTATCTACAACTTCATAGACGAGGTGATGAAGTCCTCTTGTGGAAGTATCACCAATGTACATACCTGGTCGTTTTCTTACTGCTTCTAGTCCTTTGAGGACTTTGATATTACTTGCACCATATTCTGCCATGAGTTACTCCGTATTTAGTGGTTTATAAAGGTATCTATTTTAGCCAAATTTGGCTTAGAAAGGGGGCTAAATGGCGTGATTTATGACGCTATGAGGGTTGAGTGTGTATTGTCTCCTAAAGTAGCATTCCTGCTTGTTGTTTTTTGGTACGAATAATATCAATTTTATGGGGGTTGACAAAGGCTTTTTGTGCATAGGCATCAAGGGCGTAGCGTCCAATCATGGCTGCATTATCAGAACAATAGGCGAGGGGGGCTACATGTAAATTCTTGTCAAATTCTTGACAGAGTGTTAGATACGCAGAACGTATGTATACGTTGGCAGAGGCTCCTCCTACAATAGCAAAATCTTTGATAGATTCTTTGGCAAATATTTTCTTACTTTTTTGCAAGAGGTGAAGCTTCACAGCTTTTTGAAAAGAAGCAGACAGGTCAGCCCTATCTTGTTGACTCATATTTTCTTTGCCTCCACAGGCTTCTACTTTGAGACGTACAGCATTTTTGAGTCCTGATAGAGAAAAGGCAATTAATGGTGAGTGACGCAAAGGAATAGGTAAATCAAAACGGTTTTCGTCACCTTGGAGTGCAAGGGCTTCTACCAAAGGACCCCCAGGATAGCCTAGTCCCATCATCTTGGCACATTTATCAAAGCTTTCTCCTACAGAATCATCAATACTCGTAGCAAGTATTTCCATGTGATGAAAGTCTCTTACGCGTATGATTTGCGTATGTCCTCCAGAGATGAGAAGCACCAACAGAGGAAATATCACTTCTTTTTCTATAAATAATGAATAGATATGTCCTTTGAGATGATGCACAGGGATGAGAGGAATATCGTGTAAGACTGCCAAGGTCTTTGCCATAGCAATCCCTTCTAGGAGTGTCACACTTAGCCCTGGTTGATTGGTCACCGCGATGGCTTTGAGCTTGGAGAAGTACTGCTTGGTCTCTTGAAGTATCTCAGGCAATGCCACAGCATGAAGTCGTGAAGCCAATTCAGGCACGACACCACCATAGCAAGAGTGTGCTTCTTCTTGAGAGATTTTTTTGTGGTAGAGGAGTTTTTTGTTGTCTATTTGTGTAATGGCTATAGAGCTATCATCACAACTAGATTCAATACTTAAAATCATAAATAGGTTCTTTGTGTATAGATTAGATAAGTAATGATAGCAAAATTTTATTAAATGGAAGACCTAAGCCTCCTATAGTTGTTCGTGTAGTTTACCACAGTTAAAGACAATCGCTTTTTTGTGTGTAAGCATTTGTTTTACATCTACTGTTTTATGTGCATCTTGTATGGCTGTGATACATCTTTCTTTGAGGACATCTGTTGAGTCAGCTACTTTGTCAAAAAGACAAAAAGCAGGGGTTTTTTGGGCTACGAGATTCCCACAGTTGTCTATCATATTCTCTTTGTGTGTTTGTGCCATAAAGGTAGAGCGTTTATCGTTGTTGGTATAGGCTTTTGCTATTTGTATCGCCAATTTACATTGGGCTACGGTTTGCGTATCTTTTTTCACTAACTCTTTGACAAAAAACTCTTTTTTGTAAGGGAGACTAGCTACTATGTTACCACAGTGAGCTACGACTTTCTCTTTATATAAAACCATGGTGGCTTGAGAAATTTTGTCATTGTGCATAGTAGATTGGAAGCTTTTTGCTTCGCTGATATAGTTCTTACATGTTTCTACCGAGTTACTGTTTGCCTCTAGGTTTAATAGTGCTAGTGTTGTCAATAGTGCTGTAATAAATATTTTTTTCATTTGTAATCCTTATGTTAATTATTTGTTTTGGTGATGATAGTATAACCACCCAACCTTAAATTAACATAAAGTCTTATAATTATTATAAGTTAAGGATATATATAGCTAAATAACACTTCGGATTCTTCTTTTTGTAGTTCCCATAATATAGGCAACATTTTGACCACCAGTGCCTTTTTTGAGTATGCTTGTCTCAGGGGTGATGAGTACCATGCCCTCAGCCTTGTCCATAGGAGAGACCATACCTGGCATTTGGGAAGCTAAGGCTCTAAAGGCTTGACCATCAAAGCTTCCTAATACCACCGCATGTTTACCTCCTCGTACGCAAAAGTCTTCTGCCATTTTGGTTTCTATGACTCCATGATGATAGCTATGTATACCAGACATCTTGCGTAACACTGCACGGACAAAGAGTTCATAGTTGATCATGGACGCGAGAGGATTTCCTGCAAGATTGATAACTATAGTATGTGCAATCTTACCTATAATGGTAGGTCGCCCTGGTTTAATGTCGATTTTGTCAATGAGTACTTCCATACCTAGGTTGGTAAATGCCTCTTTGGTAAAGTCTTTGTCTCCTACACTCACTCCTCCTGATGTGATGATAATATCGGCATCCAAGACCGTATGAATACAGCTTTGTAATGCCTCAATACTGTCTGCTGAGGTTTGAATGAGTCTCACATCTGCTCCTAGTTCTTTGCTTCGTGCCATAAACATAGGACTATTAGAATTATAGAGCTGATGAGGTTCTATGCTTTCATAATGAGGACGTAGCTCATCACCTGTAGCAAATACGGCGACTTTGATTTGTCTATAGACAGCGATATGACTCACCCCTTGACTGGCCAAGGAGGCAATAGTATAGGCATTGATACGTGAGCCTTTTCTTAAAAATACCGACCCCTTTTTGATGTCTTCTCCTGCTATACGAATAAAACCATGGAGTTTGATGTCTTTGGGTAGGCTAATATCTCTGCCTTTGAGAGATACTTGTTCTATAGGTACAATCGCCTCACAGCCCTTAGGTATAGGAGCCCCTGTCATAATCTTGATAGCAGTATGCTCTTGTAGTGTCATCGTAGGATTGTCTCCTGCGAAAATAACCTCAGTACAAGAGACTTGGCTTTGGGCATCAGCCACCTTGACAGCATAGCCATCCATAGCAGAATTATCAAACCTAGGCAAATCAAAAGAGGCAATATATTCTTGAGTACTAATACGCCCCAATGCCAATTCGATAGGGATAAGCTCTTTCCCCACAGGGGTAATCTGAGTTGCGATAATATCTAATGCTTCGAGGATAGAACTAGCCATGTGTGACCTTTATGATTAAGTAATATGAATTATAGCGTAAAAGGATGTGTTGTATTTAGGTTTTATTACATATCAAGGGTAGGCACAAGACCTACCCCTACGGCTAATCATGCTTATGTAGGGGCAATCCCTTGTGGTTACCCTAAAACTTGGAAGATTTAATAGCTTTTTTCTTTAAGTGCGTAACATTAGTGATTATGTTATAATTTTTTATCTCAAAAAGGGGTTTTTACATGCATTTAAACATAGATATTGACACTTCTAAGTCAAACATTTTTTTGGATTTACTCAATGTACTTAAAAAAGATAATATGATTAACGATTTTCAAGTTGTAACCACTCCAAACAAACTCACTAGCTATGAAAAAGAGCTACTTCAAGATATAAAACAAATTCCTAAAGCTATCCATAATGCCAATAATAAACAAGGCATCAAAAAAAATATTACCCTTGATTTTTAATGTCATATACTATTGTAGAACAAGACCTTTATCTTAAAGCATGTAAAAAACTTTCTAAAAAATACAAAAATATTGAAAGTGATGTGGAGAACTTCCTACTTAACCTTACTTCGCTTGATGATTTAGGGATTGAACTAAAAAATAATGTCGTACAAGGTACAAATACCATAGAGATAAACACCTCAAACTTTAATCATAGCAATGATATTAAAAATATTGTTACGTTGTTAGACTATGCACCCTCAAACTTTCTTATGCAGATTCAAGACAGATTAGAACAGTTTAAAAAGCTGTCCATAATTTAAGGATAAGAAATGAATGCACTATATATGAGCCTAACATTAATTATAATTATAATATTAGTAAAAGTTTTTGTAAAAGATAGGGTGAAATAAATGTCAATAACATGTCCAAACTGTAAAAATATTACTTATAATGAATCTATGTGTGATAAGTGTACCTATCTTATAAGGAAGCCAAATAAAAAGAAATATAAACAAAGTAGAGTCAATAAAATAACTACATACAAGGGTAATAAAATACCCTATGAGAAAAAGATAGAGAAAGTAGATAAGCCTGTTGAAAAAAATAAGAGAATTATGGAATGTAGAACCTGTAAGCAAAATATATCTATAAATGCAGAAAACTGCCCACATTGTGGAGAGCTATCACCACAGCCTATAGAAAAAGCTTTTATGAATAAAGTCATTGTACCTATTGGATTTATAATCATTGTCATATTCTTTATATTCCCAACTATCATGGATAAGGTTCAAGAAGATATAAAGAAGTCTATTCCCTTTCAGCAAAAAAGATAAATAAAAGGAAAAAAATGAAATACTACCTAATCCCCCTAATTTTAGCCTCTATGCTAAATGCACAAACGATGTTAACAAGTGAAATGATATATGATAGCATGGGTAAAGCTGTATCCTCCCTTGGTGCAGAAACAGCATCAGCCTTTAGAAGACTGAGTAAAACTAAAACACCTAAAGAGAAATGTATAACGGCTTGGTGGGACTACTTCAACTATTCAAGTAAAAAAATATACGACTTAAACAAAGAAAATATTAGCATGAAAAATATACTTAGAAAAAAACTTATAAATTATGCTGTAATACTCAAAGGAAAGAATAGAAATATAAAAGTAGATATTAATAATTTGAGAAAAAAATCATGCTCACAAGAGTATTTTGAGCAAATCATCCAAAAAGAAAAAAGAATAGCAGAAGAAACCAATACTAATAAGATTTTACATCGATTGATGAAAGCTAGAAATCTTACACTGGATAAGAAGCATGTGTACTAAATCAATCCCAACAACTTTTGATAAGGCTATCCCAATGAAATAATACTATAACTTTTGTTGTGAAATATCCTGTATCTTAGGTAGTTTGAGCATAAGTTTGATGATTATTATGTTGTGATAGCCTAACTAGACTAGACTAGACTAGGGAAGTCGCTTCGCTCCTTCTTATCGCCGAAGAAACGGCTCTGCGTCGTAGCCTTCGCACTCCCTCAAAATAAAATACATCTATAATTTCCCTAACTTCCCTTGTCTCATATCTAATTTTTATTTCGTAGAGTTACAACTAACCCATTATGACCATTAACCATACCTTTCTACACAACTCAAAGTTCCATGCCCATCATATCCCCGATTTGCTCTTTAAAGGCAAAAAGAGATTCAACATCGTAGATCTTTAAAACATTCATCATCTTCATAAAAACCCAAAGACCTGATAGTAAAGCAGGTGTTGTAAATTCTTTGTTCTTTTCAATAAGTCGTCCTGAGAGTTGCACTAAAAACTTTCTAACAGCAGGAGCATTTTTTTCTTCCGAACGCTCAATCTTCCAAACAAACAATGTAGCATAGGAGACCACAAGAAGTCTTCTAAACAGAGCCATTGGAGTTTCTTGTTGCCAACTTTCAAGATTAAATCCAGAAGATTTTAAAAGTTTAAAATAGCTTTCTATTTTCCATCTATGATAATACCAAGTACCAATAGTTGTGGCTGTTACCTTTTTGGGGACATTACTCAAAAGCATCCATTGGGCAACAATATTATTGTCTTCATCAACCAATCTCTCCACCACAAACCTTGCCTTAATACTTTTTCCTTCTGTGAAGATAGTTTTTCGCTTACCGTCCTCGCCAAGTACCGATTTCGTGGCATCTCTTTTTATATTTACCTCTATTTCATTGACAAATATCTTCACCTTTTGCATCTTTTTATCCACTTTATATTTAATGGTTTTAAGGTAGCTTCCTAGCGTTAATTCTTTTGCCAAATCTCCTTGTTTTACCTCTCTATCCTCGTCAGGCAGGTAAACTTTGTGATTTGATTTAGCTCGAATCAGATAGCACCAACCATTGGCTTCATACTCTCTCATTAAGGCTACACTATCTCCTTCTCGGTCAATAATATCAACCAACTCTTTTTCAAACTTATAATTTTCTCGTATGTATTTAGTTCTTTGAATCAACTCCTCTAAATGCGTCAAGTCTGTATCAATATTGCTATCATAAGTGGAGTATATCTTCTCACTTGTTGCCAAGTTTTGGGCTAAGGCACCCAAAGGATTTCCTTTCTCATCCATTGCCAATGAACCTTGCAAATCATATCCTATCTGTTTCGCATTCCCTTTCTTATTCTTAGTCACAAGTTCCTGTTTCTTTGTATGCTTTTTATAGTCTAAATGTGACCAATCATAGGCTACCAAGGTATAGTTACCTGCTCTTTTGTTACTTTGCTCTACCACTTCTTCTATGATGGGGTCATTGAGTGAGGGAATTGTTACTTCTTCATTATTATAAAATCGCCATGACGCTTGAACTTGACTCCATCCATCAGTCTCTAATACTAGGTTCATTCCACTTTGGCTTCTATGTTTTGTATTCATCTCACCTCTTACTAACTTCTGATATCTTTTTTTAGTCTTTGATTCATGTCTTTTCTTTTACTTGAATAATAGCACTTTTTCTTTTGAGTTAGTTGTGTAGAAAGGTATGCCTTTAAAATACATTTCATCAGGAGTAGCATAGTCCAAAGTTTGATGAAGTCTTTCTGTGTTGTAAATATTGATATACTTTCCTATCCCTGTTCTAGCTTCTTTGATGGTCGAGTAGCTTTGAGGATAAACATCTTCATATTTAAGTGACCTCCAAAATCGTTCAATTACAATATTGTCAGTCGCTCTTCCTTTTCCATCCATTGAAATAGAAATATTGTTATCAACTAATATTTGAATATGCTCTTTTGCTGTATATTGAGAACCTTGGTCTGTGTTAAATATCTCAGGTTTATCATACTGCTCCAAGGCTTCTTTCAGTACCCCAGTTGTGAGTGATACATCCATCGTATTTGAGAGCTTCCAAGAGAGTATCTTTTTGGTGTTCCAATCAATGACTGCAGCCAAATAGACAAAGCCTTTGTCCAATTTGATATAGGTAATATCGGTACCCAAACTTGATTGGGTTTATCAATAACCACTTGATTTTTATCATTCTTAAATGCCTTCAATAAATATGGATATTTCTGATGCTCTTTATTGGCTATGGTTGTCTTAGGCTTCGGATATAAGGCGATGATACCCATGAGCTTCATCGCAGTCCTGACCTTCTTTCGTCCTATATTAAAGCCAAATCTCTCTAACAGTTTATGCACTCTTCTATGTCCATAATAAGGATACTTTGTATAGATTTTATCTATCACATTGAGTATCTCTTGATCTACATCACTACTGAATGGTACTACTGCTTTATAATAGCTTGAACTCTTAGGAATACTCAATAGTTTTAGTTGTGTATTTTTGGATATTTTAAGCCCAGTCTCTAGTAGTTCTTTTCTACTTTTAAAGTGAAGCCGTTAGGGTGAACGCCGAGTTTCCCACAACAAAGTCTCTCTCTACTATCACTTCACCTAGCTTTTTTGATGTAGCATCTTTCTCTCTTTCAAGAGTTTCAATCTGCTCTTTATACTCTTTAACTATTGCACTCTTATCAAATGCTAGTGAAGCATTTTCTAAAAATTGCTTTTTCCAATTTTGGAGACTCTTGGGTAAAACTTCATAACTACTGGCTATCTCATTGAGGGTCTTTTCTTCTCTCAGAACTTCCACTACTAATTTGGCTTTATACTCTGCACTATATGTTTTTCTTTTTCTACTCATTTTATACCCCTTGCTTTATTATTTATATTTTAGCATTTTATTGCTTTTTTGGAATAATGATTTACTTTTTTTGGTGCTGGTTATGGGGTACATTATAGTGAGTTAGAATTGCTGACATTATAGATGTAACTGAAAGTATTTTTGGATATAATCTTAGAGTTATAATATAAGGATAGTCATGAAAAATGTTTTAAAAATACTGTTAAGTGGGGTAGCGATTAGCCTAATATATTATATCTGGATGATAGAATATAATTTTAACTTTAAAACGATTACAGAAAATAAAGTTTATAAGTCTGGTCTTATAGACCCAAATAAATTGGGGTATTACCTAGAAGAAAATAAAATAAATACTGTTATTAATTTACTTAATCCACATATTCAAGATAACTTGAACCCAGCATTTATCAATGATATTCTTTTAGAAGATGAGGCTATTTTAGCTTATAATAAGAAGTATGATAAAAAGGTAAAACATATACGAATACCTTCTTTACAAGTACCAACTAAAGAGACTTTAGTTAAATTTTTTGAAGCTCTTGATGATATATCAAATTATCCAGTATTAATACACTGTTATCATGGAACAGGTCGTGCACAAATTTATTCTGCTCTTTACAGAATAGAATATGAGCAATGGAGTAATGAAGAAGCTAGGAGTCACACAAGATTCATACTAGAAGGTTTGGGTTATAGAAGTAGTTTTGCAAAAGGAAAAGGAAAAGGGGATTTTCTCATAAACTATAAGCCAAGGCTTATGGGAGAGGAAAGTACAATGAATAGATTATCAAAGTAAGGAACAATACCTTCGCCAAAATGAAAATGAGCATATTTTGAAAAGTTCAAACCCCGTAAATAGGAGGGTTAGAGAAGAAGAAAATAGCTATTTTTTAGTAAAAATACAAATTGGCTAAGGTATTGTATTGCTAGTTTAGACTTTAAAACTTTGAATATGCATATAAATCA
The DNA here is from genome assembly GCA_030949325.1 of Sulfurovum sp. Taxonomy (GTDB): domain Bacteria; phylum Campylobacterota; class Campylobacteria; order Campylobacterales; family Sulfurovaceae; genus Sulfurovum. The sequence continues at coordinate 50,730 of JAUZSQ010000104.1, read as the reverse complement.
CAATTGCAAGTATTGTTGGAAATGAAAAAATCGTCTTTTATATTAAGAAAATGGGCATCCTCCCCAACCCCCTAAAAGTAGTGCACACTTAAAATAGACCATACCTCCCCCTAAGTACCAGAGGAAATCTAAAAAATTAACAATAATCTATTCTAAAAGCAACTATCTAACTAAAGAAAGAAATCTTTATTTTTACTCTCAATAGCCTCAGTCAAAAGCTCTATCCAATCTTTATCTTGCTTTTTATGGGTGAGTATCTCCATCGGTGTTTTACCTTTTCGTTTGCCCTGAACATATCGTCTATGATTATGATAAAATGCAAAAAGATTGAGAAACTCTTGGGTCACCTGATTTCTTGCTCGGTCTAAATAGGGGCGTAAGATAGAGTTGATGTTCTCAACTATAGATGAAGCTTGAATGATATTATCTAGCTCATCAAATACTTTTTGTTTAATATCCTCATATGTATCACCTAAGATTTGCTTAGAATTTTCAGTATATATAGCTCTTTTCTCTTTTGCTCTTCTCTTTCTATCACTCTTTTTAGCTTTGATAACAGCCTTATTCCATTGCCACTCTAAGCTAAGATTCTTTATCGCATCATTACTTACCCCTAATGCTTTGCAGACTTTTATAGCCTCTTTCGTCTGCTCAAAGTAGTCTAGCAAATCAGGAAGAATCTTTTGATACTCTTAACCTCTTTATTTACCTTTGTATGTTCTAAGAGTTCCATCAGTTCAATGGCTGTCTCTATCTCTCCTCTTGCCCAATTAGCATCACGAATCTCTCCATTGGAGTGAAAGGGATTAAGTTGTTTTATCGCATATTTGTATAAATAGCTAAAGTTTTCATACAATTCAATCGCTTCAATTGTCTTCACACAAGCCTCATCGTATAGCTTTGCTTTTTCATCAAATACTTTTTGGCTTAATTCTGGATAAACATACCTCTTCACGCTCGTATTCACTTGCTATAGAGCCATAAGCCTTTGCCCTAAATATCCGTACAAAGTCACCTAATCTATGGGAGAGGGCATGAAATGTATCAGGCTGTCGGTGAACCCCAATCAAGCTATCTTTGATTCCTGTAAGTAATCCTGTTCCTTGGTCACTTACTGTATTATTGATTTCTATATCTCGGTTAGATGTCAAATAGTTAATATGTTTTGACCAAGTCTTAGCACTTCTATCCTCAGCCAATTGTATATTGAGTATCGCGGTACTTTTAGGCTCAACCATTATAAGAATCGGAGTTGAACCTATAAATATCTCATCAAGAAGCGCTGTGATTTGAAAGCTTTTATCCATAGGTATGGATTCTATACTTGGGATTAATGCACCCATCGCTGATAAACTTCTACCGATAGTACTAGCACCAGAATAATCCAACTTCTCACGCTATCAATGTACCCCATAACCAGCACCAAAAATAGTAAATCATTATTCCAAAAAAGCAATAAAATGCTAAAATATAAATAATAAAGCTAAGGTGTATAAAATGAGTAGAAAAAGAAAAACATATAGTGCAGAGTATAAAGCCAAATTAGTAGTGGAAGTTCTGAGAGAAGAAAAGACCCTCAATGAGATAGCCAAGTAGTTATGAAGTTTTTACCTAAGAGTCTCCAAAATTGGAAAAAGCAATTTTTTCTGAGAAAATAGCTTCACTAGCATTTGATAAAAGTGCAGTGGTCATAAAGTAGTATAAAGAACATGATTGAAACTCTTGAGAGAGAGAACAGATGCAATCTTTCATATGAAGCTGGGTGAAGTGATAGTAGAAGAGAGACTTCGTCGTGGGAGAGCTAAACGAGCTCGGTATCCTCTAAAAGTAGAAAAGAACTACTGGAAACTGGGCTTGAAATATCCAAAAATACACAGCTAAACACTATTGAGTATTCCTAAGAGTTCAATCTATTATAAAGCAGTAGTACCATTCAGTAGTGATACAGGTCAAGAGATACTCAATGTGATAGATAAAATCTATACAAAGTATCCCTATTATGGACATAGAAGAGTGCATAAAACTGTTAGGTAGATTTGGCTTTACCATCGGACGAAAGAAGGTTAGGACTGCAATGAAGCTCATGGGTATCATCGCCTTATCATCCGAAGCCTAAGACAACCATAGCCAATCAAAGAGCATCAGAAATATCCCACTATTTATTGAAGGCATTTAAGAATGATAATAATCAAGTGGTTATTGATAAACCCAATCAAGTTTGGAGTACCGATATTACCTATATCAAATTGGACAAAGGCTTTGTCTATTTGGCTGCAGTCATTGATTGGAACACCAAAAGATACTCTCTTGGAAGCTATCAAATACGATGGATGTATCGACTCATCAATCTGGGGTACTAGAATCAGACCAGCTTTGGAGCAGTATTATAAACCTGAGATTCATTTCAACACAGACCAAGGTTCTCATATCATACAGTCAAAGAGTCATATCTCAAATATTAGTTGTATAACAATACTTTCTATTTCAATTGGTTATTGGAGAAAGGTATGCAGTATGCGTCCCACTTTTGCACTACTACTTATCTCCACCCAAAAGATAATTGAACGATTCTTTGTTAGAGGTCATCTATAAATATGAATTGATGTTCTATCCTCAAAGCTATCTCTGACCATCAAAGAAGCGTAGTAACAGGGATAGGAACACCGTATATCAATCCATCTACTCAACACAGAAATTGTACTTCATCAAACTTGTGAGAGCTGATGCTACTCCTGATCAATACCTGTAGCCAAAAGCTGCCCTCTTAAGCGCACACCTCTCACGAGTGCTATGAATCGTCCCCTAAATTCAGCATTATCTTAATAGGATTACCTTCTGAATTAAATACTCGCTTAGCTAAATGGGGAAGCAATTTAAATACCTCTTTGACGTATTTAAGCCGTGGTAGTGGGCTTTAAGGTCAAGAATACTCATCTCATTCATATCAGAATTTTGGCGTAATCCATGAGAGAAATTGACCATAAAAGTAGAGAGATTTGCCCAATTATGGATAGGTATTTTCTTAATGTTCATAGAATCCTCCATTCCCCAATACTGCTTGGCATCTCTAAAGACAAATTCAATCTGAAAGCGAAGTGAATAGTAATCAATAACCTTTTCATAATCCAATGTTACATCGGTAGAAAAGAGATTCACATGAGAGATTTTACCTGTGCTTAAATTTCTCTTTTGGATAATCACAACATTGAGAGTATCAGAAAATTTACGATGGGACATTTCCATTTGATAAATTCTTGTTTGGATATTTTTATCTTCGTCTATGCTATCTGATTTTTAGATAGGGTTCAGGAAGATTATCATAGTCAATAGCATCTCCATATTTCCTAGGAGCTCCTCTTCCTGCATACTCTCCACTATAAGGAAATACCAGTGCAGAATTTTTTTGAAGTTTAGAAATGATATGCAATCCACATTGCCTAACCATTTGTACAGCAGGATTATTTCCAAATGCTCCATCAAAGACAAAATAGACAATATCAATATGCTTGTCAATCCGTTTAAGTGCCTTATTTACGGACTCTTTGACAAATTTTTAGATAGGGTGAGAGTTCAATATCTTTTTATCTTGATTCCCACTTCCTTTAGGTCTTCCGACTTTAGCATCCTTTTTTTCTTACTCTTCTTCACACTTTTATCTTTGATACAACCTTCTTTTTTTGTCTCGCACTATCTGTTGTGTACTTAGTGGATAGGCTTTTCTTGTCTCTACGCTTATCAACGAAAGATTGAGAAATGCCAAACTTTTTATCACTTGATTTTGGATAGAAGAATAAAACCTATCTACCCCATAAGTATGCTTCCCACTTTTGCTTACTACTACTTCATCTCCACCCAAAAGATAGATTGAACCCTTCTTTGTTAAATGCGTTTTGATAAACATCCAATTGATTTCTTCCCAATTTATCTTTGAATGAAAGAACCGTGTAATTGTCCGATAACTCCCTCCTTTTTCACTCCATCTGCTCAATCCTAACATTGTGATTCTTCCTCGCATTGAGAGCAAGGCTTGGATGATTATTTCTAGTTGTTTATGCTTGTTTTTGCAATTATAGGTGCGATACATCTTAAGAGTGTTATAATTTCTGTCATGGGATAACTTTATGTTTTTTTGGTTTAAGATTATAGCAGTTATCTCATCACCTCTCTTTATTTTTGCCTTTGCTTTTTGGCTAAGGTATTGCCTGATGAAATGTATTTTAAAGGGGTGAATAATCAGGTATTTCAGAGTAGGGAAATGTTACTAGATGTAGCATCCTGAGCTGGAATAAGGAATTGGATTTTATTGGTCTTGACTTTGGGGTACATTTTATTATGATGCCTTCGGAAAAGTTGCCACCAAAACAGACTTTAACAAACAGACCACAAGCTACAGCTACGATAGCAATGACAGAATCCAAACCATCACTTACGCAGATAATCAAAAAGAAGAATTTGTCTATAATGCTTTAGGTCAAACCACACAAACGACCATGACCATAGGCACAGAGACATTCATCACAAGCTACAGCTACCACAACACCTTAGGCAGACTCACAAAAGAAGTACAGCCAAGTGCTGCAATACTGGAATATGAATATGATAGTGTAGGAAATCTACTTACCTTTACACTTAGCAATGCCAACAATGAAGTAAGCACTACCCAATACCAATACGACACACTCAACCGTCTCAAAACCGTCATCTCTCCACAAGGAGAACCCACAAACTACAGCTATGATGACCTAGGAAATCTCAAAACACTCACCCATGCCAATGGAACCCAAGAGATTTACAGCTATGACAATCTCAATAGACTTACTTCACTCATACATCAAGATGCCAATGCAAACACATTGGCTACTTTTGCTTATACCCTTAGCCCACTAGGTGAAAGAGTAGAGATAGTAGAAGACAACAGAAGCACACACTACAACTATGATGACCTCTCACGCGTGATAAGCGAAGAGATAACAGACAGTAAAAACGGTGATTACACGTCTAGCTACACTTACGATGAAGTGAGTAATACGATTGCAAGTACCATAGACGGAGTGACGACACAATATGATTATGATGATAACGATAGACTGCTCCAACAAGGTGGGACAATCTACACCTATGACGAGCAAGGAAACACCCTAAGCCAAACCCTTGATTATAATGTGACAGACTATAGCTACAATGCCAAAAATCAACTGATAGTTGTAGCCACAGACAGCGATACCATTACCTACAGCTACAATCTAAAAGGCATAAGAACAGCCAAAAGCAAAACAGACCAAACTACCCAATACATCATAGACTCAAACCAAGCCTACGCACAAGTCGTCCAAGAGATAGAAGACGAGAGCCTAAGCGTAAGCTACACTTATGGACACGATTTACTCAGCCAAACAAGACAAAACAAAACCTACGACTATCACTATGACGGCTTAGGCTCGGCGAGATATTTATCAGACCAAAACGGAACATTTACCGATAGCTACAACTACGAAGCCTTTGGAAAGCTCCTCAATAGCGAAGGAAACACCACAAACCACTACAAGTTCACAGGAGAACAACTAGACGAGGAAACACAAAACTATTACCTCCGTTCAAGATATTTCAGCCCTCTAAGAGGAGGCTTTACCCAACAAGATAGTTATATGGGTAACTCACAAGACCCTATTACGCTTCATAAGTATCTGTATGCGAATGGGAATCCTGTGATGAATATTGACCCTAGTGGGTATTTTTCTATGATGAGTGTTTCCGGGGCTATGGGGATACAAAATACTTTACAAAATATGCAAATAGGGGCTTATTCTAACTTTACCAATGTGATTACTGGTGGTTGGGATGGGGTTAGTTTGGATGACATTCCTGCGTTATTGGGTACAGTAATTGGTGTAGGTTTAGCTATACGATATTTACCTAAGTTGTTTAAAAAAGGGTGTAATAGTTTTGATGGTACAACTAAAATGTACCCCAAAGTCAAGACCAATAAAATCCAATTCCTTATTCCACCTCAGGATGCTACATCTAGTAACATTTCCCTACTCTGAAATACCTGATTATTCACCCCTTTAAAATACATTTCATCAGGAGTAGCATAGTCCAAAGTTTGATGAAGTCTTTCTGTGTTGTAAATATTGATATACTTTCCTATCCCCGTTCTAGCTTCTTATGATGGTCGAGTAGCTTTGAGGATAAACATCTTCATATTTAAGTGACCTCCAAAAACGCTCAATCACAGTATTGTCAGTGGCTCTTCCCTTTCCATCCATTGAAATAGAAATATTGTTATCAACTAATATTTGAATATGCTCTTTTGCTGTATATTGAGAACCTTGGTCTGTGTTAAATATCTCAGGTTTATCATACTTCTCCAAGGCTTCTTTCAGTACCCCAGTTGTGAGTGATACATCCATCGTATTTGAGAGCTTCCAAGAGAGTATCTTTTTGGTGTTCCAATCAATGACTGCAGCCAAATAGACAAAGCCTTTGTCCAATTTGATATAGGTGAATATCGGTACTCCAAACTTGATTGGGTTTATCAATAACCACTTGATTTTTATCATTCTTAAATTGCCTTCAATAAATATGGATATTTCTGATGCTCCTTATTACGCTACGGCTTGTCTTAGGCTTCGGATATAAGGCGATGATACCCATGAGCTTCATTGCACTCCTAACCTTCTTTCGTCCGATGGTAAAGTTAAATCTACCTAACAGTTTATGCACTCTTCTATGTCCATAATAGGGATACTTTGTATAGATTTTATCTATCACATTGAGTATCTCTTGATCTCATATCACTACTGAATGGTACTACTGGCTTTATAATAGATTGAACTCTTAGGAATACTCAATAGTTTTAGCTGTGTATTTTTGGATATTTCAAGCCCAGTTTCCAGTAGTTCTTTTCTACTTTTAGAGGATACCGAGAGCTTTTAGCTTTCCCGGCTGAAGTCTCTTTCTACTATCCACTTCACCCAGCTTTTCTGAAGTTGCATCTTTCTCTCTTTCAAGAGTTTCCAATCTGTTCTTTATACTCTTTGACCACTGCACTTTTATCAAATGCTAGTGAAGCATTTTCTAAAAATTGCTTTTCCAATTTTAGGAGACTCTTAGGTGGAAACTTCCATAACTCACTGGCTATCTCATTGAGGGTCCTTTCCTCTCTCAGAACTTCCACTACTAATTTGGCTTTATACTCTGCACTATATGTTTTCTTCTTTTTCTACTCATTTTATACCCCTTGCTTTATTATTTATATTTTAGCATTTTATTGCTTTTTGGAATAATGATTTACTTTTTTGGTACTGGTTATGGGGTACATTATATATTATTTTTGGCTTTGCTTTTTGGCTAAGGTATTGTTAGGTATGAACATATAAAAGAAGTGTATAATCCACTATATTTCTACACGAAGGAAACACAATGCAAGGCATAAAAACACTCAACGATTTAGCAACTTTGGCAGATTACTCACTCATGAAAACCCTCAACTCTGACCCACAAGCTACCAAAGACGGTATAGACCACGACCCACGGCAAGTCTTTTCTGGACATTATGTGCCTGTTACACCAACACCTATAGAACAACCACAATATATTGCACACAGTAAACAGTTGTTTGCTGAGCTAGGTTTTGATGAGGTTTTAGCCCAATCTGAGGATTTTGTTCGTATGTTTTCAGGGGATATTTCTCAGACTCCAGAAGGTATGTCTAAAGTCGGTTGGGCTTGTGGGTATGCACTTTCTATTTATGGTACAGAATATTATGAGCAATGTCCTTTTAAGACAGGCAATGGGTATGGGGATGGTCGTGCGATTTCTATCTTTGAAGGGGTGCTAAAGGGTAAACGATGGGAAATGCAACTCAAAGGAGGAGGGCAGAACGCCTTATTGTCGTGGTGCAGACGGGAGTGCAGTCTTGCGTTCTAGTGTTCGTGAGTTTTTGGCACAAGAACAGATGTATGCCCTGAGCGTTCCGACTTCTCGTTCTTTAAGTTTGTTTACTTCACAAACGCAAACCGTCAAGCGTCCGTGGTTTCACAAAGGCTCATACTCCAAAGACCCCGAACTCATGATAGATGAAAGTATTGCTATCTCCACACGCGTGGCTCCCTCATTTCTTCGTGTAGGACAAATAGAACTTTTTGCTCGTCGTGCTAGAAAAAATGAGCATCCCAAAGCGATGGAAGAGCTAGAACAAATCGTCTTGCACTTGATTGAGCGTGAATACAGTGAAGTCATTGATAAAAATTTACCTATGAGCCAAAAAGTCCTCTTACTCGCAAACGAATTTCGTACGCGTTTGACTGCACTTATAGCCAATTGGGTGCGTGTGGGCTATTGTCAAGGAAATTTCAATAGTGACAATTGTCCAGCAGGAGGATTTACCTTAGATTATGGTCCTTTTGGATTTATAGATATATTTAACCCCAAATATCAGCCTTGGACAGGAGGTGGGGTACATTTTTCTTTCCTCAATCAACCCTTAGCAGGAGAACGAAATTTTGCTGTATTCTGTAATGCTTTAGCCCCATTACTTCAATCAAACAAAGAGGATTTACGCAGACTAGAAGAGACAAAAAGAGGTTTTTCACAAGTCATGCAAAAAGAGATGCAAAAGATGTGGGCTTCGAAGCTTGGACTCCAAACTTTTGATGCCGAACTCTATAAAGAGCTTTTTTTATTGATGGTAGAAACTTCTGTAGATTATACAATTTTCTTTCGTGAACTCTCCTACATCACCTCGAAGAGATGAGCTCCACTCATAGAAAGCTTTTATGGGGATGCCTCAGAAAATCAAGCCTTGATGACAGCGTTGGTCACAGTGGCTAGAAAAGTGGAATGCACTTATTCAAACAAGCAACCCTAAGTCACATGAAACACTTTCAAAACAAATGAAAGCGAGTAAACCCAAAATACACACTCAGAGAATGGCATTTAGTCCCTGCCTACGAACAAGCCAATCAAGGAGACTATACGCTCATTAGAGAATTACAAGAAGTGATGACAAAACCTTATGAGGAACAGTCTAAAGAGATAGAAGAGAAATACTATGCCCTAAAGCCTAGTGAATTTTTTGACATTGCTGGAATATCACATATTACCTGTTCTTCTTGATGTTATGAGGTATCTACTAAATATACTGTTCCACCCATTTTTGTATTTGTTTACTATTTTTAGCACCTACAAATCTATCTATTTCTTTGCCATTTTGGAAGACAAGTACAGCAGGGATACTGGCTATTTGGAGCTTGGCACCTAACGATTGTTCGTCGTCGTTATTGATTTTGAGAAATTGGGCTTTTAAAAGCATGGATTGGGCTGTTTTTGTAAAATTGGGCATCATTTGTAAACAAGGTCCACACCAAGGTGCCCAGAAATCGACAATGACAGGCAATTGTGAATGGGTAATATAGTTGTCTAAGATGACAGCATTTCCTTCAATGAGGGCTGTATCCAATAGGGATTCTCCACAGGCTGTACAGTTTTCTTCACTATAAGACGCTTTTTTTTCAACAATAGTTTCTTTGAGACAATGGGGGCAGACAATATTTATATTCATGAGGTAACACTCCTAGGTTTTAATAGAGTGATTATAACAAATTAGGGTATAATCAGTATTAAACAGAGTCAAATAAAGGGAATGAACGATGGAAGTTACACAAATGTTAGCAACACATAGTTTTTTGATTAATGCTTTTTTAGGATTTTTGCTAGGAGGATTACTCCTGCCTTTTGTTACAGCCAAAAGTCCAGCAGGATTCAAGAAGGCGAGTTTTATTTATACCATGATGTTTCAAGCGATTATAACTATGGTAGCTTTTGCAGGTCTTGTAGCAGTCTTTACAGGGGATTTGGGTTGGTCTCTTACGACGATTCTTATGGTTGTGCTGTGGGCAATTATGATGTATATAGAGATTCAAAAGCATAAGGTGATTAAAATTGCCAATGTTCAGAATGCTCAAACACACAAGGTACTCAGAGGTGCTTCTGTTAAAATCTCTTTGGTACAAATCTTTCTTTTGGCGATTATGATGGGTATTATGATGCTCAAAGCCCAAGGGACTGTGAACCTTTAGTCGATGTTATATCTCTATCATGCAAAAGCAGGGAAGACTTCTTTATTGTTAGAGGGGGATGCCCACCGTTATATCTTTAAGGTGCGTAGGCATAAAGCCGAAGAGACAATTTACTTACGCAATCTTCATGATAGGCTTTTGCATCGTTATTTTATTACCCATATTGACAAAAAATCTGTCCATTTGGCATTGCAAGAGAGTGTGACACATGAGATTAAGGCATCAAAATACTTACATATTGCATGGTGTATCGTTGACCCCAAGAGCATAGAAAAAGTGCTACCTGCACTCAATGAAATGGGAGTCAATAAACTAAGCTTCATTTATTGTAAGCGTTCTCAGCGTTCTTTCAAGATAGATATGGGGCGTTTTGAAAAGATATTACGCAACTCTTCACAGCAATCAGGCAGAAGTGAAATGATGGAACTCGAAATCGTCTCCGACCTCAAAGGTTTTTTACTCACCTATCCTCAGACGAAGATGCTCAATTTTTCTGACAATCACTTTGTCTCTTCTTTGCAATCGGAGACGATGCTTATAGGATGTGAAGGAGGGTTTAGTGAAGAAGAAGTAGCGCTTTTTGATGCAGAGCATATTATGGGTTTTGATACCCCTTTGGTACTCAAATCTGAGACAGCCGTTTGTGCGGTGGCTTCTAAGGTCTTGTTGTAGCTATCAACGTTTTATGATAATTATTTGGATAGAATACGATGTTTTTATTATCTCGCCTTAGAGCGTTGTAATATCCCTTTGCTGTAACGACTTGAGCAAGGAAGGGCTTTATGCCAGAATAGATTGGTTATCTGTCACATATTATTATAAATAGGAAAAACAATGAGAAAAGAAATTCACCCAAATTACGTAGAATGTAATGTAACATGTGCTTGTGGAAACAAGTTTGAAATCAAAACCAATAAAGCTGATATGTCTATCGATATTTGTAACGAATGTCACCCATTCTTTACAGGTTCAGAGAAGATTCTTGATGCTGCTGGTAGAGTTGAGAAGTTTAAAAACAAATATAAACTTTCTTAAGAGACTAGGGACGAAAGTCCCTACTTACTATTATGATTACTTTTATCCCTACTCCTATTGGAAATCCCCAAGACATTACTATTAGAGCTATCAAGGCTTTTGAAAAAACCACCCTTTTTTTGTGTGAAGATACACGTCAGACCAAACGGCTTTTGCGTCTTTTAGAAGAGCGATTTGATATGATGTATCCTAAGGCACAATTTTATTCGTTTAATGAGCATAATGGACAAGCAAGGCTCGATGAATTGGCTTCTACTTTTGCTTCTCATGAAGTAGTCTATGTGAGTGACGCAGGGATGCCTATTATTTCTGACCCTGGGCAATTACTCGTAGCCTTTTGTCAAAAGCATGATATTGCCTATGATGTCTTCCCTGGGGCTTCGGCTGTGACTACAGCCTATGCTGCCTCGGGGTTCGAAGAAGGCAAGTTTTTGTTTTATGCTTTTTTGCCACACAAAGGCAAAGAACGTGTGACGGCACTGAGTGGGGCGATGGACAATGGCTATAATACGGTCTTGTATGAATCTCCACACCGTTTGGCAAAGCTTTTGGATGAGATAGAAGCCATAGATGCGCAAAGAGAACTCTTTTTAGCAAAAGAAATCAGCAAAAAATACCAAAGCTATTATAGAGGTTCAGCCCAAACTATCAAAGAAACTTTAGAAACCTTGACCATACGAGGTGAATGGGTTGTGGTTATCTCAGCGAAAGAGGTAAAAGAAAAAAGTCTAAGCTTTACCGAAGTCCTTCATTTGGATTTACCACCTAAGCCCAAAGCTAAACTTTTGGCACAATTGAGTGATAAATCAGTCAAAGAGTGGTATGAAGTGCTTATTAAGCATTAAGAAGAAATTGGATAAAATCTATCTTATGATTATATATGGAAAACAGGTATGCCTTCATGCCTTAACGCATCACACAGATAAAATAAAAACAGTTTATGTAGCCAAAAAAAACATACTCCCTCAGGAGTTGTTTCATCAGTATCATGATCAAATTAAATTTTTGGAAGAAAAATGGGCTCAATCTATGAGCAAAGGTGGCAATCACCAAGGCTTACTCCTTGAGATAGATGAGTATAAGCTTAGCCATTTGAACGAAATCAAAAAGAATAATTTTATTGTCATACTAGATGGACTCACAGATGTGGGAAATATTGGTGCAATCGTACGGACAGCTTATGCTTTAGGAGCAGAAGCGATTATTGCTACAGGCGTGAAACAGCTGAACCTTTCGGCTATTACGCGTACAAGTTCTGGGGCGATGCTTGATATGCCTTTTATGGTTGAGAAGAATATCTTAGATACAGTAAATGAACTCAAACAATTAGGCTTTACTTTTTATGGTGCATCCACAGAGGGTCAAAAAGTAGAAGCGTTTACCTTTGAACCCAAGCGTGTTTTGGTTCTGGGTAGTGAGGGTAAGGGGCTGTCTAAGAAAGTCACTTCCAAATTGGACTTCAAAGTCAGCATAGAAATGCAACATGCCTTTGATTCACTCAATGTGAGTGCAGCTGCGGCGATATTAATACACAGGATGGGTTATGCAATTAAATGAGATATGTGAAAAGTACACGATAAAAGAAATAAGTTACCAAACCAAAATATCTGAAGAAAATTTGGAAAGCCTTTTTAACAAAGACTTTGAAGTACTCAAGAGGGTAAAAACTTTTGGATTTATTTCTATTGTCGCAAGAGAATATAAAGCAGACTTAGGGGATTTACATAAGGAAGCAGAAGAGTATTATAGACAACTTGGGAATCAAAAAACGAGTATCGTAAGTGGAAGTTTAGCGCATGAAAAGAAAGAAAAGTCTAGGATACTTCCTATATTTATCTTTTTGTTGTTGGGCTATGCTACATGGTACTTTTTGACACAGTTTGATAAAAAACATTTGGGTGAACTCGTTCCTTTTATTGATGAAGCCACTGTAGAGCAGTTTGTATCTACCTTTGATGAAGATACCAGTACTGTGGAAGCTTTAGATATTACTAAAGTAGAGGTGACTACTCCTATTGAAACTACAGCCACACTGATTGAGGCTAGAAAAGTAGCCCCAATCAAAGTAGAAGCTGTTGAAAATAATAAGACTGTAGTTGAGGAAATCATTGTAATTAAAGATGTGATTTCTATTATACCTGTCAATCGTTTGTGGTTTGGTACGATTGAACTGCCTTCTAAAAAACGAGACCATTTTTCTATAGCTAAGAGTTTTGATATAGATGTTTCCTCTGAAAACATGGTTGATTGCTACTTCTTCAGCTTCTTTTAGTATAGAATCTGACCAACGGTATAGAAGAGTTTAATGACAATAAAGAACATTATTTCAGCATGGACAAAAAAGGGATTAAGGTATTGACCAAAGAGGAATATGTTTCCCTCGGTGGTTGGGATCAGTGGTAAATCATGTTTGATGAAATTCAATTTGATAAGATAAACCGATTACCCAAATACCTCTTTGCAGAGATTAATGAACTAAAGATGCAACTAAGACGTGATGGTGCAGACATTATAGACTTCTCCATGGGAAACCCCGATGCCCCCACACCACAGCCCATTATAGATAAACTATGTGAAACGGCAAACAAGCCCAAAACACATGGCTATTCTGCGAGTAAAGGTATCTATAAATTGCGTTTGGCGATGAGTAACTGGTACAAGCGTAAATATAATGTAGATTTGGACCCCGATACGGAAGTGGTCGCTACGATGGGAAGCAAAGAGGGCTATGTACATTTGGTACAAGCTATTTCCAACCCTGGAGATGTGGCGATTGTACCTGACCCTACGTATCCTATTCATTCACAAGCATTTATCTTAGCAGGAGCCAATGTTGAGAAAATGCAACTCATCTTTGATGAAGAGACTTTTGAAGTTGATGAAGAGCAATTTTTGTCTGACCTCATTGATGCCTTAGACAACTCCGTTCCCCAAGCCAAATTCTTGGTGGTAAACTTCCCTCATAATCCAACGACAGCTACAGTGACCCCTCAATTTTATGAAAAGTTGGTGGCTATTGCAAGAGAGAAACGTTTTTATATCATTTCTGATATTGCCTATGCTGATATTACTTTTGATGGCTATAAAACACCTTCTATCATGGAAGTCGAAGGTGCCAAAGATGTGGCAGTAGAAGCCTATACACTCTCGAAGTCTTACAATATGGCAGGATGGAGAGTAGGGTTTATTGTAGGAAATAAAAAGCTTATTGGGGCATTGCAAAGTATCAAGTCTTGGCTGGATTATGGGATGTTTACGCCTATTCAAGTCGCCGCGACTGTGGCATTGGATGACTATCATACTATTCCTGATGAGGAGATTATCCCTCGTTATCAAAAGAGACGTGATGTGATGCTTGAAGCCTTTGCCAATGCTGGATGGAAGATGGGTAAACCCAATGCTTCGATGTTTATTTGGGGCAAAATCCCCCCCTCAGCACAGCATTTAGGTTCATTGGAATTTGCCAAACAATTACTACTCAAAGCTGGTGTGGCTGTGAGTCCAGGGATAGGATTTGGTAAATATGGAGATATGTATGTACGGATTGCTTTGATTGAAAATGAAAATCGTATCCGTCAAGCAGCTAGAAATATAAAGAAGTTCCTTAAAGAACTCGAAGAGAGTAAAGCATAATGGTAAAAATAGGAATACTTGGAGTCGGTACCGTAGGTACAAGTGTAGCCAAAATATTGGAAGAAAATGCCGATATTATTGAAGCACGAGCAGGAAAAAAGATTGTCGTCAAATTGGGTGTGGTCAAAAACCTAGCCAAAGAAAGAGACGTAAGTATTAGCCTTTGTGATAATCCTCTTGATGTGGTCAATGACCCAGAGATAGATATTGTAGTAGAGCTTATGGGTGGGATTGAAGAGCCTTATGCTCTTGTCAAAAAAGCTTTAGAAAATGGCAAAGCAGTGGTCACTGCCAACAAAGCACTATTGGCATATCATCGTTATGAACTCCAAGAGATTGCAGGTGATATTCCTTTGATGTATGAAGCCAGTACAGCAGGAGGTATCCCTATTATTGGTGCTTTGCGTAATGGACTAAGTGCGAATCATATTGATTCTATACAAGGTATCATGAATGGCACGTGTAATTATATGCTCACCAACATGATAAATCATGGAGCAAAGTATGAAGATATCCTTAAAGAATCCCAAGAGTTAGGTTACGCAGAAGCTGACCCTACTTTTGATGTAGGTGGATTTGATGCCTCTCACAAATTGCTTATCTTGGCAAGTATTGCTTATGGTATTGATGCCAAACCCGAAGATATACTCATTGAGGGTATAGAGAATATTACACAAACCGATGTAGATTTTGCCAAAGAGTTTGGCTACGAAATCAAATCTTTGGGTATTGCCAAAAAAGTAGGCAATGGCGTAGAGCTTAGAGTCCATGCTACGATGATTCCAAGTGAGAGTATGATTGCCAAAGTCGATGGTGTGATGAATGCTGTGACTGTCATTGGAGACCGTGTAGGTGAGACGATGTATTATGGAGCAGGAGCAGGGGGCGATGCTACGGCTTCTGCTGTGATTTCGGATATTGTAGATATCGTTCGTGGTAATCAAGGACCAATGTTGGGCTATAAAAAAGGCTTAGAATCAGGCTTAACACTCTTGCCCAAAGCAGAGATAGTCACACAATATTATCTCAGATTAGAAGTCGATGACCAAAGTGGTGTACTAGCGATTATTACTGCTACCTTGGGTAAATTTGGTATCTCTATAGAATCTATGTTGCAAAAACCAACAAGTGATGCTTCACGAGCTAACTTACTCTTTACGACGTATTCATGTAAAGAAAGTACGATGCAAGATGCGATGAAGTCTCTAGGTACATTAGATGTCGTTCATGGTGAGATTGCAATGATAAGAATGGAGAAGTAAGATATGGCAAAAGACCACTATTTTGATATTACAGCCAAGCTTGATATGATGGAAATGAAAAATGCTGTGATTATGGCACAAAAAGAAATCAAAACACGTTTTGATTTCAAGGGTGTCATCGCAGAGATTACTCTCAATGAAGCAGGAAAAACCCTTTCTCTTAGTTCATCTAGTGAAGATAAGATAGATGCACTCAAAGATATTCTCATCTCTAAATTGATTAAACGTAATATCGCAGGGAAATCTCTCGAAGAGGTTAAAACGGAGGGCATATCTGGGGGGAATACCAAAATTATTTATAAAATAGTCGATAGTATCGAAAAAGATGAAGCCAAAGAGATAGTCAAAGCCATTAAAGGATTGAAACTCAAAGTTACGCCTTCTATTCAAGGGGATGAGGTCCGTGTTACGGGTAAAAAGATAGATGATTTACAGTCTGTGATGAGTGAAATAAAGAAGCTTGATTTAAAAGCTCCTTTAGTGTTTGGTAATTTTAAATAATCAGCAGAAGCTTAGGCTTCGCTAATGACTTTTACTGTATCTCCAAGAACAATTCTTCCATAGTCTATAGGACGTACGAAAAGACCTCTATTGCCTTTGAGTATTTCAGGTAATTCAGGGTCTAGGGCAGCTAAATAACCATAAGACTCACATGCACCTGTCACCGTAAGTAAGGTTTCCCCTAACTCAATAACAGAGCCTTCTTTGAGATGATACAAATCGATATCGACATAGATGCTTTCTAATAAAACACCTTCATGAATAACCAATCCTGCTTCTGCTACGAGGTCATAACTTTTTTTAGAAGTGAGTAACATGATGTGTTTATTGGCACTTTCATAATTCATATCTCCAATAATCCCATCAGGGTCACATTCAATATCTTCACATTTCATACGATGACCTGCACGTACAAGTGCAGGTATAGTCATATAAAGTGCCAATACTTTTCCATTTTCCATGCTTTCTCCTTTAGTCAATACTAACTACAGTGTCCACCACCACAGCATCCACCTGAACTCGCTTGTGCTTGTGGTTGTTGTGGTGCATTCATAGAGATAGAAAAGTCATCACCATTTTCACTAAGTCCAAAACCATGTTTCCCACAGAATTTTTCATTCATGTGACTAATCATACTTTGTGCTTTGATAAGTGCATCATCTTTATTGTCAAAAGTGACATTGTTTTCTAAACTACTTCTTTTGAAGCATCCACATTCTTTATCTATTACTATTGTTGACATGGTAATCCTTTGGGGTTAATTTGCTTGATAATAGCTAGAGTTACTTAAATAGACTTGAAAGGGGGGCTAGTTTGACCCTTTCCGAAGTTCAATAGACGTAGGAAACTCAATATTGTACTTCTTCAAAACCTTTTTCTGTTCTGCTTTGGCTTCTTTGGGGTCAATAATGAGCTTGATACCTTGTGTGTCTTCCAAGAGAAGATAAGGTTCTGTATTGTTGTGTACCCTTTCATAAAATTCTCTAAAATTCTTGAAAGATTTACCATTGAGTGTATCAATAGCCCACATACCAAAATTGTGGTCACCTCTACTCATATCTGATGCCAAGACCTTTAGTAGTACTACCACTTCTTCTTTGTCTTCTTCTTGCCATTGTGAAGCCAAATGGCTAAGGGCTAGACGATTCTTCTTACTCGAACGTATCAGATTTCTCGTTAGAGGTGAAAAGATATAACTTCCATAGACAAAATAACTAGGCATGGTATCATAACGTGTGGTTTTGACAAGATACATATCATCGGGGGTATATCGTAGGGTCGCTTGAATCTGTAGGGGTTTGGTATCACGAATGATGTCAAGTCTTACACTCTCTCCCATCTGATACTTATCTATAATATAATGAAAATAGGTATATTCTTCTTGTCTAAATTCTACTGTACCATCATTTTGGATAGTATGTCCATTGACTGCTGTGAGGATATCTCCTTCTTGAATTTTACTTCTTAGGCTAGGGTGATAGGTGACTTTGTTGATAAGCTTTCCTGTGGTATTCTCATCAAAACCATAGTATCGTCTCATCGCAGGGTTTTCAAGCTTTTGTGTAGAGAGTCCAATATCTGCCATGCCATCATAGTGACCATCTTGCATATCTTTGATAAAATGCTTGACCAAATCTACAGGGACTAAATACCCAATATTTTGAGAGGTACTGATGCTTTGCATGACCACACCTACTATCTTGCCTTGGGAAAGAGCAGGACCTCCTGAATTCCTAGGGTTGACTGCCGCATCGACTTGTACAGCCAAAAAGGATTCACCACTGTGTGCATAGGTATGATGCTCTACACGAGAGACTACACCACTCGTCGCTGAGAGTGTACTTCCTCCCATAGGGTATCCATAGACGACAATCTTTTCTTCCATCTGAGGTACGGAGCCAAAAGCCAAAGGTTTTACCCCTTCCATAAAGGGTGCTTCTTCGACTTTAAGCAGTGCCAAATCGACTTGATGAGACACTGCATAGACTGAGGCTACATAGCGTTTTGCGTTGTCCATAACGTTGGACTTCTATAAAGGCTTGATTGGCTACAACATGGGCATTGGTGAGGATATAACCTCCTTCGATAATCGCCCCTGAACCTGTGCTACTTCGCATGGAGCTACTCCACGGTTCTTGATAGTTCGGTACTTTAGCAGTGGTATAAATCTTGACAATGGCTCTTTTGCTGAGGTTGTCTTGTGAGGGGTTTGCTAGGAGTAGAAAGGTACATCCTAGCCAAAGAAAGAGGAGATGCATAGCCTAGACCATAAAGAGTAAGACATAGACCCAAAGACCTGTAATGGAGGTAAGGACTATCCCTATAAAGGCGCGTTTTCCTGCTTTTTTGTGTGTGGCTGAATAGCTACCGACTAGTGTATGGGTTTTATTGTGTTTCCGTGCCATAATCAGTGTATGTGTCCAAATGACAAAGCCAATAACAGCGACTGCAATATGAAAGATAAGGACATAAAAAGCATACTGATGAGACACAGAAGAGCCTTCAACAAAGCCTTCATATCCACCACCTGCACGTACACCATATTCAAAATAACTCACTACAATCACAGCGATGACATACAAAATAGTCTGAGTAATCCCATGTAGTCTATAGTTTTGCTTTTTCGCAAAGGAAATAGCAATGAGTACAAGTAGAGGCAATAGTGCTACCATAATCATCACAAAATCCATAAAAAAAGGTGCGCGTGTACCCAAAAAACCAGCTTCAAACATATAATTCATACTATTCTCCAAAAATTAACGTAAGCATACTATAGCAAATAATATGTTTTTTCTCTTTAATATCTAAACTACTCGCTATAATAATCTCATGGAAATATCACAAAAAAACAAAGGCAGAAATGTCATAAATATTGATGAACTCAAAATATATCTAACACTCTATGCGAAAGAAAAAACGCTTTCTATCGCGATAAATACTTGGCTACAAAAAGCGTTTGTACGCTGGATGATTAATCATTTTAGGGAAGTTGAAGTCGTAGATTCTGTAGAACGTTATCAAGCTTTAGTAGCCAGTGAGGTGCCTACTTGGTTTACGCCTTATAGTCAGACAGTATTTATTTATATCCATATTAAAAACCCTACCTTTGTAGATACCCTAAGTACCTGTGTAGAGTTTTTGTCTAGCCGTCATGGAGACATAGTGCACAAATTTCCTCGTATGACCGTGGAGCATATTATGGAAAAGTCTCAACAAGAACATCTCCGTATGCAAAAGAAACAAAGAGCCTATACAGAGACTTCTGCCAAAGCCCTAGAAAAAGTGTTTACTTTTGATAACTTACATATAGTCAAGTTCTTAGCCCATCATGAAGAGCTTTCTTTAGAAATGGCAAGAGAATCAGCCCTCATGCAACATTGTTTGGGTGAGTTTGACAATGTTGCCAAAGCTGAGGGAGGTTATGGGTCTTACTATCATGAGCTTATTCAAAAAGAAAAGATAATCCTCTACTCCTTGCGTGATGACAAAAATATGCCACATGCTACGATTTCGATAAGTCTCAAACATGGACAACTTCACTTAGACCAAATCAAAGGCAAACAAAACCTCGCTCCCATAGCACGTTATGTCCCTGCGTCTATTGCCTTTTTTAACCATATTAAGCTACAGCAACATTATCATCAAGACTGTTTGGCGATGGGGGTGGTTTTTGCCAAAGGTCAATCAAGACAACTGTCCACAATCACCGATGAATCTATGCAACAAGAGCTTATTGCTTATGATTCTTCTTTCATTGAGCAGTTACCAAACCCTAGTAAAAGTAGCTTATGGTTAGCCTCCTTGCGAGACCCTAAAAACATGGGAACAGTAGAACATACTAGCGATGCCATGAAGACCTCTGCCCTCATCCAATATCCTTTACTCCTAAATGAACTAACGTTTTCTCATGGGCTAAAAGCCAAAAATATCTTACAACAAAATGAAGACTATAGCATTGGCAAACGTCTTTTTGTCTTTCCCAAACTTGAAGTAACGAGGATTTAGTTTATGAATAAAGAAGAAGAATTTGCCTTAGGTTTTGCCAAACTAGAAACCCAGCGTCTCAAAAATACGACTCAGCCCTACGAGGTAGAACGCTATCTCACAGAGGAGTTTTCATTTAATATCAACGATGACCATGCTTCTACCAAAGTGTATTATGTCCTCAAGAAAGCATGGACAGAGGGAGTCCTTGAAGTGTTTATACGAAACAATATCTTAAGGGATACACTCGAAGTCAAAGACTTGGTGGCGTTTGATGCCGCACGTTTTGTCAAGTTGGTACTTGAAGTGCTAAAGCTCAAACTCATTGAAGAAAAAGAAGCTTGGGGATTATTATTTTTGAATGCCCAACGTGTTCAAGATACTTTTGATAATGCCAAATCGTTTACAAAATCCTTCTTAAAAGGAGCACTTTTTTATGATATTCTTTTTCAAAGTGATGAGGAAGACAGAGAAGAGAAAGTACAAAGGTTTGATGCCTTGTTTCAAGCTTTGTATGAAAGGAGTGAAGTAGCACTCTTTTGGTTAGAAGAAGAGATATTTACAACCTTAAAGGTAGCAAAACCTGATGCCCATCAAAACCAAATTATTGCCATGCAGCATCTTTTAGCCCAAGAAGACAAAACCAAGCTATGGGAACTCATAGATAGTTTTACACAAGAAGAACGTAATGCATCGTTACACCAGCTCTATGTAGATAAAAAATCTATCACAGCCGAAGATTACCTCGAACTTCCTGCTCTTTATCCTGATGTCTCTTATGCCCACTATCTAAGAGCTGTGTACTTTTACCATTATGCTTGGGAGGCTAGAGGTTTGGGGCTTACCAATACGGTAGGTCAAAAGAACTATGCTCTGTTTTATGAACGCTTACGCTACGCCAGAGCTGACCTCAAAAAAGCCTATGCACTCTCCCCCCATGAACAAACCTATTGGGCTGAGCTATACAATTTGGTCAAGCATTTCAAAAACAAAGACTCCGACCACCTCGAAGAGGATTTATATACACTCATCAAAGAAAATGCCATGGACAATGCTTTTTGCATACAACGTGTCTCTCACATGAAAAAAGCCCGTTGGGGTGGCAGTCATCAAGAGAGTTTGGCATGGGCTAGAGAAGTTGTAGCACACAGTAGCTATGGTAATTCTCTTAAGATTATACTCTTTGAAGTCCTCATAGAGCAATATAAGTATATTGTAGAATATGACAAAGATGAAGAAAAAGCAGAGGCTATTTTTGCAAATGAAGCCTTACAAAAAGAGGTCAATCAATACTTTGATGAACTCTTAGAGCCTAGTGAATCCTCTTCTAAGCTAAGGGATACACTACTCTTTTGGTATGAAAAAGTGGGAGATGTAAGGCGTCTTGAAAAGCTTGTCAAACATTAATTAACATCCTCATTTTCCAAAATAACAACCGTTCCATCAAAAGCACCTTGACCCAAAGGTGTCAAATGTAAGGCATTGGGTCCAGCGTTTATGATAGTGTCTTCCTTGTCTAAGATTCCATTGTTATTCTCATCAGCCATAGAGCATTCCAATATGTGCATAACGTCCATATTCTGCTGTATTTTACAGCAATAAAATCACCTTTTTTAAAGGCTTTTCCCCATCTTAACTTTTTGCTTGGTGTTCCATTTAGTATTTTTGTTTTGAGCTTTGTTTTAAACATAGCTACCAACATCACGACATTATAGTTTTTGGTATTCTTCTGTTTATTCATTATTTTGGAAGTAGCGATTAACACATCAGCACAGTCCACACCAATATAGTTACGACTTTGGTAAGGCATAGAACCAAAAATACCTGGTACATTAAAAAAGCTTGTCAAATACCCAATGTAGCTTTTGTCTGAGATGTACGAGATACGCAGTACTTTAGGAGAAAGTCCTTTGCTGACCTATGTCTTTTATCCCTTTACTTCGTAGTACTCTTTCCATTAGCTAAAGTCGCTTCTACTTCAAACCAAAAGCTTCCTAATGTACTGTTGTAGTAATTATCACTTTGGGGTCTATTCTCTTCTAAAATCTTCTGCGTTATCATTACTTTGCTTTGATTTTCAAAAGAACTAATTTCTACTCTAGCATAATCAATAGTACCATAGTCAGACCATTGATAAGGATTCTTCTCCCAAGGGTGATTTGCATTTTTATAAAATTTTGAAGTATCAGGGATAATCTGATACCACTTAATACTTTTTGCATTTTGGACATCAAACTTTAGCGTGAGCTTTTGTGCAGGGGTTACATAGACAGAAGACTTTGCTTGAAAAGGCTTGTTATCTATGCTGTAGCTTATCTCTTTGGCTATGAGGGATTGAGTGATAAGGAGTGAGAGTAGGAGTTTTATCGTAGTTTTCATTGTATATTCTTTTTGATGTAGTGTACTCTATTGTTGTTGAGGAATGGGTTTTACGTTCTTACTCACTGTAATACAAAGTCCATTTTTGCTATAATCTCAAAAAATAAAAGGATAGATAGTATGAGTGTAAAGTATAAAAAAGATTTTGAACAACATTTAAAGCTATTTGTAAAAACACTCTCCAATCATATTAGTACAGAAGACGGTCAATGGTCTATCAAGGGATTTATAGATACCTATAAAAATATTTATACTATCTCAAATGACACGAAAATAGTCTCAAAAATATTAGAAATACACCTCTTCCCAAAAATAGTTGAATTTGCTCAAACGCATGGCTATAAAGTAGTCTTGGCAGAACATCAAAACTATTATCCTGATGTTTCTTTGGTGAAAATAGACAATGCAAAAATAAAATTTGCCCTTGATTTTAAAACCACTTATCGTAATCCTAAAAAACCTTTTTTGTGTAATGGATTTACGCTAGGCTCTCATGGTAAATATTTTGAAGATAGAAGAAGCACAAAAAATATTCAATTTCCCTATAGTCACTATCTAGGACACTTTTGTTTGGGTATTATTTATGATAGAAATGAAAAAGCCACGATAGATGAGACAAAATCATATCAACTTAATGAACTGGATTCTATTGAATCAGTGGTAAATAACTTTCATTTTTTTGCTGTAGAAAAATGGAAAATAGCAAGTGATAAAGGTGGAAGTGGAAACACTGCCAATATTGGAAGTATCAATAACATCAAAGATATCTCTAATGGAAATGGGATGTTTTCAAAATTAGGTGAAAAATGGTTTGATGATTATTGGATGAATTTTAATAAAATCACTATCAGCAAAGAAGATGGAACAACCAAAAAGATAAATACGCTTAAAGATTTTGTGGAATATAGAAAAGGTGATAGTTCTCTAATTGTTGCTAAGAATAATAAGAGTGAAGAATGAAAATATTCGTACCTCCCATAAAATCACAAGGGATTAAAACTAAGCTTGTACCGTGGATAAAAGATATTGTGCCTTCTAAGATTGAGGGTACTTGGATAGAGCCTTTTATGGGTACTGGTGTGGTGGCTTTTAATATTCGTCCTGATAAGGCGATACTTGCTGATAGTAATCCTCATTTGATTAACTTCTATAATGGAATTAAAGATGATAGTATTAATCCCAATGTCGTGAGGGCTTTTTTGGAAGAAGAGGGAGAGAAACTTCTGAGAATTGAAGATTATTATTATGAAGTGAGAAAACGCTTTAATGAGCATCATAATCCTTTGGATTTTTTGTTTATTAATAGGGCAGGATTTAATGGCATGATACGCTTTAATAAAAAAGGTGGTCATAATGTGCCATTTTGCAAAAAGCCCAATCGTTTTGCTAAGTCTTATGTGACCAAAATAGTCAATCAAGTGGATAATATACATCGTATTATCAAAAGTAGCGATTATACTTTTCTTCATCAAGGATTTCAAGAGACTATAAAGATGGCAAAAAAAGAAGATATTATTTATTGTGACCCTCCTTATATTGATAGATATGTGGATTATTATAATGGGTGGAATGCAGAAGATGAAAATAGTTTGAATGCACTTTTAGATAATTTTGAGGGTAAATTTATCTTATCTACTTGGCATTCTAATAAATATAGAGAGAATGAATATCTCAAAACAATTTGGAAGAAGTTTGAGATAGTGACTAAAGAACATTTTTATCATTTGGGAGGAAGTGAGGGAAATAGAAATGCTATGTTGGAGGCGTTGATTTTAAATCATACACCACCAAATATAGATAGAAATGAGCAAAGAATACAAGGCTCACTTTTTGATGGCTAGGTGGTGTACCTCAGCAAATCACAATAGATTTCACTTCCGTAAATTCTTCTAATGCCCATTTGGGACCTTCTCTTCCTACACCTGAGAGTTTGGAACCTCCGTAGGGTTGGACATCGAAGCGAAGGGTGGGGATGTCATTGATGACTACACCACCACATTGGGCATCTTCTATAAAGGCTTGTGTGAGTCGTAAATCATTGGTAAAGATAGAAAATTGTAATCCATAGGGTGAATTGTTCATCTTTTCTATGGCTATTTCGTAGCTAGGGACTTTGATGAGACTTACGATGGGGGCAAAGACTTCTTCGCAGATAATTTTCATCTCATCGGTCACATCAGCCATGATGGTGGGTAAGAAGATATTGTCGTCTTGTCCACCACCTGTGAGTGCTATAGCTCCTTCTGAGAGGGCAGAGGCTATCCAACCGTTGGCACGTTTTTTGCTTTCTGCATCAATGAGGGGACCTAAGAAGGTATCTTCTTCGTAGGGTGAGCCTACTTTGAGTTGCTGGGTTTCATGGGCTATGAGTGTGGCAAACTCATCATAGACTGAGGCATGGACATAAATACGTTGTAAGGAGATACAGACTTGTCCTGAGTTATAAAATGCTCCAAAGGCACAGCGTTTTGCAGAGAAAGCCAAATCGGCTGAGGTATCTATGTAGGTTGCTGCATTGCCTCCTAGTTCTAGGCTGACTTTTTTGATACCTGCTTGTTTTGTAATGATATTGCCTACCGTGACAGAGCCTGTGAAGCTGATGACTCTTGGTATATCACTTTGTACCATAGTAGAGCCTACTTCGGCATCACCATAGACGAGGCTGATGGCATCTTTGATGGCATATTTTGATTCTACAAAAAGCTTGACAAACATATAGGCTATCATGGGGGCTTCGGGTGTGGGTTTGAGTACGACAGTATTTCCAGCACCTAGGGCAGGGGCTATTTTGTGGGCTACGAGATTGAGAGGGAAGTTAAAAGGGGTAATACACGCCACTACGCCTACAGGTTCCCGTCTAAAGTAGGCTAAGGTTTTTTTGCCACTAGGCATAATATCGGTGGGGATAGTCTCTCCGTGTAGGTGGGCTAGTTCCATGGCTGTGAGTTTGATAGTCTCTATACAACGTTCTACTTCTATGCGTGAAAAAGCAATGGGTTTGGCTACTTCTTTGGTGAGCATCATCGCAAAGGCTTCTTTTTGTGTGTGGAGTTGTAGGGCTACATCTTCTAGCCATAAGATACGTTGAGAAAGAGGAGATTTAGACGCTTCTTTGGTAGCAGACTTGGCTATCTTTAAGGCTTTTAGTGTATCTTCTGCATTACAGATAGGGGCAGTACTCACGACTTGGGCATCAAAAGGGCTTTTTCGTTCTTGTTGTAAGGGTTTGTTTTTTTCTGTTGAACCAAAAAATATTTGGGCTTTTGCGACATCAAACATATCTATCCTTTGTGGTGTATAAACATAAAATAGATTATAGCCAACTTATGATATAATGCTTCCCTATAAGTATTATCAAATAAAATAATTAAAAGGTTTTAATATGGATCTGAGTGTAAGTTATCATCCTATTTCACAAGAGCAAATGAGAGAGTGGTATTTTGATGCCTTTGAAGATTTGGGTGTGGCTCAATCATTGTCAGTCACTATACCAGAACAGCAATTAAGAAAGAACAGCCGTGAAGAGCTTGAAGTGTATTATCATAAAAAATATATAGATATGATTAAGCGTTCAAGAGACCTCGACTATGGTAACTTCAACAAATGGCATGGATACTTTATCGCTATTGTACAAGGCTTTTTTGATAAGTTCTATTTTGTACATGGTTGTGCTTTGTCTAGTATTCATGATTTGGAATTCAAGAAAACCTATATTACTCCATGGGAACATGTCGTACCCCAAGAGTATTTAGAAGATTTGGATGTTGATTCTACACTCAATGGAGCATACAGTGCTGGAGCGTATATTTCTGATATACAAGTCAAACAACTTTTACATGATTATGAAAATGATGGCTTTATCAAAGAGCTTTTGGAAGAGCAGTTTACAGGGCGTAAGATAGAAGTCTTCTTGGCTGCGTTGAAGTATGCGAGTAAAAATAATCAAGGCTTGTTGGAAGCGTCGAAGGTCATAGAACAAAGTGCAGAACTTTTTGAAGAGCCTTTTTGTTATAGTAATTTATTTAACTGTGATGTGATGAGTGCTGCTGTATATACCTCTGAATTGGCTGAACATTATGATGCTATCTACAAAGGTACAGGGGAGTAGTCGTTTGCTATATAAAAGTATCAATGAAGAAAATATTGAGATACTGGTAAGAAAGTTTTACCCTGAAGTACTCAAGGATACACTCCTAGCGCCCTTCTTTATAGAAAAGCTAGGAGAAGATATACAGAGTCCGTTGTGGGAAGAACATTTGGTACTTATTAGTCAGTTTTGGCAATTTGTTGCTTTGGGATATGATGATTATACTGGCAATCCTCTAGCTCCACATTTCCATATATCAGGGCTAACACCTGAGGCTTTTTCTGCGTGGCTCAAACTCTTTCATACGACAGTAGATGAGGTGTATATTGCTTCTATTGGTGAGTACTTCAAAGAGAAAAGTACTAATATTGCTCAGAATTTTATGCGTAAATTGGACTTATATTAGTCATCGAGACTTTTCTTTCTAAAAAACCTATTTTTTCGTGTTTCAATTTATCGCATACTAGAGAATAGTAGTAGCTTCTTTGTGCATCTCTGAATCTCTATTTATAAATTTTGTTATGATACTTTTAGCCTTAGGTTTAATACCTATAATTTATATACAATGGAGTATTCAGTGGAAAAAATTGTTTTATGTATTCCTTTTATACCAGTCTTAATAGCACTTTTGTTGGTATTTTTTAATAAAAAATCCTTAATGCCAAGAATTAGTATTTTCTTTTCATCTATCGTGGCACTTTTGGGGATGTATGGTACCTACTATGTGATGAAATATGATGAAGCCATTACAGGATTTGGAGGTTTGCTTGTTTACAATGAACTCTCTTCCATCTTGGTCGTGTATGTAGCGATTTTGGGGCTTGTCATTCGTAAGTATGCGACCAAATATATGTGGGATGAAGCAGGATACAAAAGATTCTTTATCTTGCTTAACTTCATATTTTCAGCTATTTATTTGTTGGTGATGAGTAATAACCTTATCGTCCTTACCTTGGGGTGGCAGTTGATGAGTATTGCACTTTATTTGCTTGTCTCCTTTAATGTCTCGTCCAAGTCTGCGGTCAAAAATGGTGGATGGACGATGATTACGCATAAGGTAGCAGATATATTGTTTATCATCGCGATTGTACTGACCTATAAAACCTTTGATAGCTTTGATTTGACTGTATTGAGCGAAAAATGGTTGTTGATGTATGAAAATGGCACAGCCAATGACCCTATGATTTATATCATAGGGTTTCTTTTCTTATTTGCAGCGATGATGAAATCGGCGATTATGCCTTTTCACCATTGGTTACCTTATACCTCTGAAGCACCTACCCCTGTCTCAGCACTCATGCATGCAGGAGTAGTCAATGTAGGTGCTATTTTGTTAAATAAATTGGCATTTTTACTTATACTCTCACCAATGGTACTGAATGTGGCTTTTGTTATGGGGCTGTTTACAGCGATTTTTGCTTCATTGTTGATGCTGGTGGTATCAGATATCAAGCGTTCCTTAGGGTATTCAACCGTGGGACAAATGGGATATATGATTATGGAAGTGGGTCTAGGGGCATTTAGTTTGGCTATTTATCACCTTATGCTACATGGTATCTTTAAGGCAACGTTCTTTTTGAGTTCAGGAAGTATTATTAATCAAGCACGGCGTGACCCTCATGTACCAAGACGTCTCTCTTATGAACTCTTTTGGAAAGCAAAGCCTAATCCTAAGGCGAAGAAGAAAATGATTCGTCTGATTGCACTCTTTACTATTATTCCTATTGTGGTCTTTATTGGTGTCAAATTACTCATTGGTGAAGATTTCTTTCAGTTTAATGCAGCCATTCTTATCTTGGCATTTGCCTCTTTAACAGGAACACAACTATTCTTGTCTTTCTTGAAAGTTTCTAAAGAAGATTCTATGAAAGTATTGTTGGTACTTTTTGGCTCGTTTACCTTTGTGATATTTACTTACGAAGTGCTAGGCTTGGCACTAGAACATTATCTGTATGGTGAGTATGCACAGCTGTTTTTTCAAGCAGCTACTATCAATGTAAGTCTTGCTATGGGAGTGATACTTTTGGTACTCATTATGCTTGTTGGTTGGTTTTTTATGTACAAAAAGCATTTTTTTGATGCACCTAAAAGTCGCAAAGAACCTAGTAAAATTAAATGGTTATTTTATAGAATTTTGGCAAAAGAAGCATATTTTCCCAAATTTTTTATTAAATACATCAAAATCTTTTAAGGAGGAGTAGCCTATGTTAATCAATATTACCCTACTTTTTTTATTCGCAGGAATACCCTATTATCTACTATTTGAAAAAACCAAGATGATAAGTCATGAAAAGATATTTTTTCTTTCTGTGATGCTTGTTTTGACGGGTATGTATGTAGCATACTCTTATCCTCATGAATTTGGGACTCCTTTTGTGATTGTCTCATTGCTCAGTGCGGTGTTTTCTTTTTATAAAGCCAGTAGAACAACGAATTTTTATAAGTTTGCTTATTATTTACTCTTTGTCAATGCACCTATTTTGATACTCTTTAGTTTGGAACAAAGTGCCTTATATTTTATAGCCTTAATCCTCACACTGATGGGTGTCTATTCTATAGCGAAGCATTATGAGAAGAATTATGGTTCTGCCAATTACCACTCGGTGACAGGGGTGATTGTCATTACCCCTTTTGTAGGAGGTTTTTTAAGTATTTATTTGATTACTTTAGCACTGTATCCACCCTTTCCTAGTGCGTTATTTTTTCTACATACTATTTTTGTAGCAGATATCAGCGTCTTATGGTATGTGGTCGTATTGTTTATCTTTTTTGCTAACTTTATTTTAGCGATGCGTGTAATGGGCAAAACAGTGTTTGGAAAACCCAATGGTAAGATTCACTATGTCGATTTGACCAGAGGTGAGAAGACGGTGCATTTTCTTATTTTTATACTATTATTTATACTTACTATTTGGGAATTTAAGGAGATATTTAAATGAGCATTATAGACAAACTTACAGCCATACAAGATACCATACCACATTATTGGCCTATTGGCTCATTCATCCATCATAACCCTCTAAAAGGTTTTGAAGATATGCATTTCAAAGATGCTCTTGCTAAGGCACAATCCATCTTTGGGGGTAGGGTGTATATGGAACCTGCGTATTACCTTGGTTTGTATGATGAAGGTAAAATACAACTTCCTTGTTTTGAAAAGAACCTCTTGAAAATGCTCAAAGAGTATTCTTTTGAAGCCCACGAAGAAGAAGCCAAACAATTTCTGATGGAAGTGAGTCCCCAATGGGAAAGCTTTAGAAGCTATAAGAAGCTCAAAGTAGCCCAGTTGGATATGGATTTAGTCAGACACTTGGAAGTAGAGTCTCTTTATAATAATAAAAAGGCGTATGTAGAAAAGTTATTAGCAGATATGACCCTTTATGAAATCCATGATGCGATGTTTGATACCAATGAAAAAGAAATCATCGAAAAAGAAATTATCGAATATATTTCCCGTTTTTTAGATGAAGCACAAGCGACTATTCACATGGACAATAGAGATTTAGGTATGTTTAATACCTTCAAAATCTATGAAGGTATGTCTTATAAGGGAGATGCCCAAAGTTATGTGGAATCAGCCCTTGAAACACTCAAAATTAAAGACGTAGAAGCCTATTTCCTTACACATATCCTCAAGCTTCATGGCTGGGCAGGATTTATTAAGTACCGTTCACAAGATGAGAACTATTTTTCTCAAAAAGAACATCCTTCTTCGCTCATTGATTATTTGGCAATTCGTCTCTATTTTGAACTAAAATACACAGAAAAAACCAAGCTCAATGACTTTGAGAAACTAGACAAATATATTGAGGATAATCATGCCTATGCCTGTCTGAAACTCTTGCAAAACAAAGGGAAACTATCGGGTAAGTATATTGATGATATGGAAGAGCATAAAGGCTATACCAAAATATTAGAAGCCTATGTTGGTGAAGAGATACGTCTTGATGCCTTGCAAATTCAAGAAGTACAAAATGCCTTGCCTACACTCAATGCTACACTCACTTTCTTAGAAATCTTTATTCAGGTGCTCAGACGTGAAGAAGGGTTTATTTGGCTTAAGTCCTTGGAAGATTCTTATATTTATACCTATGTCGATGCTTTTATACAAGCACCCAAACCCCAAGAAAAGCCCCTTTCTGCTGCGACTTTTTGTTTGGATGTAAGGTCAGAGACTATTCGTAGAAAAATAGAAGAATCTGGAGCGTATATTACTTTTGGAGCAGGAGGCTTTTTGGGTATTCCTATTGCTTTTGTAGAATTTGACAAAGCACACGAGTTACTGTTAGCCCCTGCTATAGTCAAACCCCAAAATATAGTCTTTGAAGTACCATTAGAAGACTATCATGAATACTCAACCAAAAATACGATGAATAAAACAAGCAAAAAAGTCTTGTCTGACCTGAAGAATAATCCTTATACTCCGTATATTATGGTGGAAGCGATTGGATGGATATTTAGTATTAACCTCTTTGGTAAAACCTTTTTTCCCAAAAAGACCAATGCTTTTTTTGAAAACCTCAAAGCCAAAAAACCTAAAACGACGTACACCCTTGATAAATTGTCCAAATCTACGATTGAAATTTATGTCAGAAAACTACATATCAAAATCATAAAAGAGAAGCTCAATAGTGTACACATCGTTCTAAGCGAAGAAGAGGTAGAGCATCTGTGGAAACATTTGGTGTTTGATGCTAGGCTTACTATAGAACTCCCTGAGAAGATTTTATACGCATTAAAAGTTGAATATCATATCAGTCAAGAAGATTATTTGATTCAAAAAGAAAAGCTTTCTCGGGTTGGATTTACCTTAGATGAAAAGGTAATGTACCTCGAAAATTTTTTAAAGATGATAGGTCAGGTCAAGGATTTCCCTAAGTTTTTTACTATTGTAGGACATGGGTCGGTCTCTGATAACAATCCTTTTGAATCAGCACTAGATTGTGGTGCCTGTGGAGGGAGTATTAGCCTACCAAACACACGCACACTATGTATGATTGGCAATAACAAAGAAGTCCGTGAAAGACTGGTACAAAATGGTATTGATATTGCTGAAGAGGTACGCTTTATTCCTGCTTTGCACATCACGACTACCGATGAGATTAAATTTTATGATACTGAGGTACTTGATAGAGAAGAGATAGTACGCTTTGAACAAGTCAAAGAAGACTTTAGTCGTGCATCTATGGAAGCGAGAGAAGAGCGTATGGCTTTTTTGCCTAATACCAACTCCCAAGAAGAGATGCTTATCAAATCTATGGATTGGTCTGAGCCTAGACCTGAGTGGGGTTTGGCAGGAAATATGGGTGTGTTTGCAGGACCTAGAAGCTCTGCCAAAAATATAGCGTTTAATAACCGACTTTTCTTGCATTCTTATGATTGGAAGATTGATAATGATAATGCAGATATACTGACACGTATTTTTGATGGTCCTTTAGTTGTCGGAGAGTGGATAAACTTGGAACATTATTTTGCGACAGTAGATAACCGTGTGTATGGTGCAGGGTCAAAGGTATATCATAATGTTGTCTCCAAAGTAGGGGTTTATAATGGAAACTATAGTGACCTCAAAATAGGCTTACCCAGTCAATCGGTACTGCTAGAAGGCAAGGCATATCATGAGCCTGTACGTCTTCTAACGTTTATGGAAGCCCCTTTAGATAAAGTAGGTAAAGCAGTAGAAAACTCTATTGCCAAACCGTTTATTCTCAATGAGTGGATTCGACCTATTATTATTGATAAAGAAGCGAAAAAGGTGTACTCTTATGAGTATGGAGAGTTTATTGTAATCAAAGAATTACCCTAAAAATAAGGAATAAAATGTATAAAGTTCATATTGAAAGTGAGTGTGCTTGTTTTAAAAAGAGTGCATTTGAGAATGACCAAGTATTTAAAAGCAAAGCAGATGCACAAATGAAAGCCAAAGTAATGGAGTGCCGTATGAACCAAGAGTTTTGTCATACACACTATTTTGAAGCAGAAGACAGAGGGGATATTATTGTCCTAGGTTCAGTCGTTCGTCCAGATGATGATGACGATGATTATGAATAATATTACTTAAAGCTTTTCTGGCTATTATCCCCTATAAAATTTATTTTAGAAGGATTAACATATGTTTAATGTACAAGTAGCCGAAGAATGTGGGTGTTTTATTAAAAGTGAATATGAAAGAGAAAAGAGTTTTGAGAAAAGAGATGAGGCCATCCTTTATTCTGAATCTCTAGCAGAACTTATGAATGAAGAGTTTTGTAAGAAACATGCTTTTTCGGCACATGAAGTCGAACGAGGTCAATTTGTAATCGCTGTCAATAATAAATCTAGTGGATGCTGTGGTGGTGGACACTGTGACTAATAAATAGAGGAACATTCCTCTATTTATGCCTGAGACATAGAAAACTTAGGCACATTTAAAATAGCAAACTTCTCACTCAACTTTTTCACTTCCTCTTCCACATTTTCACCAATAAATATCAATAAAGATTTATCTTCATACTGGGTTAACTCTTCAAATGACACATCCCCAAATGAATAATTTACAAAAATAGCATTGGGTACATCTTGGACTTTGACTACCCCTTTGACACGATAAATGGATTCGGGGAATATTTTTTAACACTTCATCAACATCAGCAAAATCTATCTCTTCTTTGAGGTAGGCTACTTTTTGGCTAATAGAATCTTTGAGGGTATGGTCAAGGTGCCTGAAGTCTTTTGCAAGTGCTACTACCTCTTCGACCTTATAGATACCCTCAAACAGTTCTTTACCTACTAAGCCTTGTTCTGCCTTGTAAGTCATATATCCTTTGTATATAGGCGTACCTGTCATCGTGTTTTTGATATTGTACTGTGCTTTAAGGTCTGCTATTTCAATTTCGAGAGCTTCTAACTCTTTGGGTGTGACTAAATCTATTTTGTTGAGTACAAGTATATTGGAACCACCTAGTTGGTACTTAGCTGTAGAGTTGTCTTGTAGGAGTCAAAGTTTTTGCTGTCGATGACACAAATCACACCATCTACAGAGATACCCATATTTTGTAAGGAAAGAAAGATAGGAAAAGGTTCAGAAGCACCTGAGGTTTCTACAAAAATAATCTCAGGGTCATACTTTTGTATAATCTCCGTCACTCCTGCTTCAAACTCTTCTGCGAGTTGACAGCAAATACAACCCTCAGAGATTTCAAGTACCTCAGAGTGTACATTTTTGAGTATTTGACTGTCTACACCAATGTCCCCAAACTCATTGACAATAATGGCTATTTTTTTATCAGCAAAATTTGCTTTGACGCTGTTGGTAAGCATAGTAGTTTTGCCTACCCCTAAAAAACCTGTGATGACAAAAGAAGAAATCATATGAGTGCCTTGGAAGTGAATTATATTTTGAGTGTATAAACGAAGAAAATATTAGAAAAATACAAAAAATGTATTTATGTAATAGTTTTAAAAGGAGCTAACAACTGTGCCTAAGCACAGTTGTGAAGACTAAGCTGTCACAAATTCTGATTCTTGAGGTACAACATGAGAAGGGTCAAGTAACATAGGCTCTAAACCTATTTCTTTAGCCCATGCTGCAGATAAATCAAAAGCAGCAGATGCCACTTCAAGATTTTTTGCAATCAAGTCTCTTTTTTTCTTAAACTTTTTCTCGATAACGGAGTCAAGTGATGCAGTACCACCAGAAGCCACATATTTCTTAAGGAATCTATCTTTAATTCCTTCTTCAATAGCAGGTTTTGGAATCGTACCA
Organism: Sulfurovum sp.; assembly: GCA_030949325.1. Taxonomy (GTDB): domain Bacteria; phylum Campylobacterota; class Campylobacteria; order Campylobacterales; family Sulfurovaceae; genus Sulfurovum. The sequence continues at coordinate 16,026 of JAUZSQ010000104.1, read as the reverse complement.
AGTACACCAAAGAGTGCACCTAGCATTGCCATGTTTGTTGCAAGTTCAGTACCTGCAATTTCAATAGCAAATTTAGTAAAGTCTCGTGTAAGTACTCTTACATTTTTGTCTGCTAAAATCTTTTTTATCACCATCGGTTAAAAGTTCTATATCAGAGTTAATGATAACCAAACCATTGTCTTTGATACCCGCATAAAAAGGCATAGTATAGGATTTACCCATAGTCACAACTTGTGGATGATAAATCATTACGATATCAGGATAAATAACTTCCCCTCTATCGAAAATAGGTACCGTACCGATTCTAGTATAAGACTCAGAAGGTGCCATTCTTTTTTCAGCACCAAAGAAAGGATTAGAAACAGCATAGTAACCTTCAGTATCTGCAGCCGTAGCTGCGATATGAGCGGCTGTTACTGCTCCTTGCCCACCAAGGGCAGGCATTCTGATTTTAATCGAATCCTTTGCCATTATAGAAGTCCTTTTGCTTTACATTCTTTCAAATATACTTCAGCTTCTGGAGTGATATAACGAAAGGCAGTAAATCTGTCTTTATCTTGTTCTTTCATTTCCCATAAACCTTCGTTTGCAGCCAAACCAATTTCAAGAATACATGGAGTGTATAAGTGAATGTATGTAGGTCCAAGTTCTCTAGCAATAAGTACAGCTTCTCTAAGTACTTTTGCTACTTTCTTAGGTGCAGATGCTGTAAGTTTAACAGAATACTGACAACCAGAAGTAACGGCGAGTTCCCACATAGGTACTTTTTCAAATACTTTACCTTTAGGAGCCATCTTAAAGACTTGACCTTTAGGTGTAGAACCTGATTCTTGTCCACCTGTGTTTGCATAGACTTCATTATCAAAACAAATAGTTGTGATTTTTTCTTGTCTAAAGAACGATTGTAGAGTATAGTCAAGACCGATATCAATTGTTGCACCGTCACCAGCGAGAACAATAACATCTTTAATCTTGTCTGGGAATCTCCAGTCTAAAACTCTTTTGATACCAGATGCCACAGCATTTTGGTTACCAAAGAGTGAATGTACAGTATGTAATGCAATGTGTGGGAACATCAATGAAGTACAACCAGTTGAGTTTACAATAATAGTATCCTCAGGTACTGGAAGTGCTGTCAAGATGTATCTTAACGCTGCTGACTCTGGACAACCTGCACAAAGTGAATGCTCTTCAAGAATTTCTTTTTTATCTGTAAGGTCGGAAATACCACGATTTTTAGTAGCTGTCGCAGCCCACGTTGCATTTTCTTCAAGATCAATGATATCTTTTGGCATGATATCTCTAAACTCTGGATTAATTTTGTAAATATCTACTGACATATTACGCTCCTTTATTAACGGCTTCTAAAACTTCTTTTAGAATTGCTTCAACTGGCATACTCATACCACCAGCGACTCTAGGTCTACCAATGATATCTGCCTCAGATTTTTTATAAAGTGATTGGGTTACTTCTTTATCTAGCCAACCTGTAACATTGAACTCAGGGATAAAGATATATTTAGCGCCTTTAACGGCTTCCAATAACTCATCATGTGGAAATGGTCTAATCGTTCTTAGTTTAACAACTTTTGACTTAATTCCAAGCTTAGTAAGCTCTCTGTTGGCTTCTTTGGCTTGATGTGAGGCTGTTCCACAAGCAACAAAGACGACTTCTGCATCGGCATCACCCATAGTATGAATCAAACCTTTTAAGAAATGTTTGGCATACGGACGGGATCTTTCACATGCTGATCTTACTTCCCACTGCCATGAAGCATGTGTTGCATAAGAAATATAGTTAGACTTCATTACAAATGGGTCTCTTAGGAATCTTCCTGGAGGCATTTCAGAATCAATAGGAGGTAATGGTGCTGCATAAGGGTCATAAGGAAAGAGTGCAATGTCATCAGCTGGCAACATTACAGACTCTCTTGTATGCGATACAAAGAAACCATCAACTACTGTTACAATTGGAACGTGAACATCTGGCTTTTCAGCTACTGTAAACGCGGCAATTGTCATATCAAAAAGTTCTTGAACATTTTCTGCATACCAAATCATACAACCAGTCTCTAGCATGAAAGATACTTCCAAGTTGTCTGGTTGGATAGTAAGTGGTGTATTAATACCTCTTGCCATCAATATAAGTTGACATGGAATTCTAGTTCCTGACCACATTGGAAAGTTTTCCATAGCTCTAAGTGTTCCAGGACCTGAAGTAGTAGTCACAACTCTAGCACCTGCCATTGCACAACCTGCAACCTCAGACATCACACCAAATTCGTTTTCACCTCTAAAGTATGTACCAATATAACCTTCAGCCCATAGTTCACCAATAAGGTGAGCTGCTTCTGATTGTGGTGTAATAGGATACGATACTGATGCATCTACCGTACATCTCTTCATTGCCTCTTTAACAACTTCTGAACCTGTCATAAAGTGTTTTGTTCTAGGTGCTTCAAAAAGTAGGTGATCAGTCGAAACCATAGTTTGACCTGACCAGTTCTTCTCTTTCGTCATTTGACTTCTCATTGTCATCGTAATCTCCTACTTTCTATTTGCCAAGCTCTTGCTTAACTTCTTTAGCAATTTCAATAAATCTTGCTAAATCTTCTGAATGCTGATCTCTAATAGTAGCCATTGCATCTTCATGTCCAGTAAGGGCACACATAGCAATAGTATAACAATCAGTCTCAGCTCTGACGATTTTCAAGGCAACATTTGCATAGTGACAATGTACACCAATAAAAATAGCTGCTTTAATGTTGTTGTGCCAAATGGTTAAGTTGGGATGGTTAGGGTTAATCTCAACTTCTGCATCAATTTTAGGATATTTTGGTCTATAATCATACATTGGTATCATTTAGCACCTAAAACTTCTGACATTTCTTTAATCAGTGTGGCTTTTTTCTTTGCTTCTTCACTCCAAGCATAAAGTACTTGTGGACCGGGGAATATTGTTGCATTATCACTTGTGAGCATGACTCTAGCGATTTCTCTCATTGCTACTTCTTCATCAACCATGTCAGTTAATAACATTGCTTGACCTTCTGGTGGTGTTAATAAACCATCATAAGTTGCAACTGGGTATGGTGAATAGTCAGCTGGGCCTAAATTAGCCATATTTTCTCCTAATATATTTTATATTACTATCTATCAACATGTGTCTAAAGTGTATGCTCAATTTTTTGAGGATATACTTTAAACACATGCTAAAGTAGTGGGTTCTCTTGTACGAAGACAAGAGAGATTAAGCAGTGTTTGTGAGGTATGATACCTCACAAAGAAGGGTACTAGTTTTCTTCTGTAGTAACCATTGCCATTTCAATACAATTTCTATCAAGAAGGTCTGTACATACATACACACAAATTGCACAGCCCTTACATCTATCTTCATCAACCCATGAAGTTTTGTTTTCTTTATCATACATTAACGTGTTTGCCTCTGGACAGTAAAGTGTACACATGTTACATTTATAATCAGAACATTTATTAGAATCTACTTTTGCTACGTAATACATTATTTTCCTTTGTTATATGTCAAGTTTAGTGATAAGACCAGCATTTTCTAAATCAATAGAAGCTGCCATTTTAAAAGTTGCGTTGATGACTTCCATGTTTTTAGCAAGTAAGTCTTCTTTTTTCTTAAACTTTTTTTCGATTGCTGAATCTAGTGATGCTGTACCACCAGAAGCTACAAATGAGTTTCCTAAGAATCTTTCTCTAACCGCGGCTTCGATATGTGCTTCGGTTACAAGACCAGTAAGACCAAGAACCATACCCATCATTGCCATATTTGTAGCAAGTTCAGTACCAGCAATTTTGATTGCCAAGTCTGTTGCTTCAAACATAACGACTTTTGCGTTAAGTTTTCTTAGTACTTCTTTGTCTTCTTCTTCAAGGACATCAATAGGTGAGTTATAATAATTAAAGAATTTTTCTTTAGACCCGTATAAAAAGGCATGGTATAAGACTTACCATGCGTTACAACTTGTGGGTGGTAAATCATAATAATATCTGGATAGACCACTTCACCTACTTCATAGATTGGCTGAGAAGAAGCTCTTACATACGCTTCAACTGGTGCCATTCTTTTCTCAGAACCAAAAAATGGTACGAGAGAAGCAAATTTACCAGCATTATCCATTGCATTTCCAAGAATGTGGGCAGAGGTAACAACCCCTTGTCCACCAAGTCCAGAAATTCTTATGTTATATCTTTTTTTATCTGCTGCCATTCTAGCTTACCTCTTTTTTCTTTTTAGCTTCAACTACTTTGAATAGTTCTTTTGCTTCATCCGTCATGAATTCTTCAAATGCAAAACGACCTTTTTTCTTTCTCTTTAGCATCTCTAAATACATCTGGAGTTGGAATAGAATATTCAATGTTACAAGATGTGTAAACATGGATGAATGTAGGTCCAAGGTTTCTTGCTGCAAAGATGGCTCTTCTGATAGCTTTTGATGCTTTGTTGATATTTGTCGGAGACATTTTAACAACATAGACACATCCAGCAGTAATCGCTAGTTGCATTGCAGGCATTTTTCCAAAGTTTTTACCTTTTGGAGACATTTTAAGTACAGCACCTTCAACAGACATACCAGACTCTTGTCCACCTGTGTTACCATAGACTTCATTGTCAAGCATAATAGTCGTGAATTTCTCACGTCTAAACCATGCATGCATAGTCATAGAGAAACCAATATCCATCATACCACCGTCACCAGCGATTGTGATAACATCTTTTTGTCTATCAGGGAATCTTAATCTAAAGGCTCTTGTGATACCAGATGCCATAGCATTTTGGTCACCATAGTTACCATAGATGAAAGGAACAGCAGCTTGTGAAATCGCAAGACGACCACAACCAGCTGTACCAATAGTTACCGTATCTTCAGGGTTAGGAAGAGATGCAAAGATAATCTTAATGTAGTAAGACATCCAGCAACCAGAACACATAGGATGCTCTTCTACTAACTCTTTGTAGGTACCCATATTTTTAACGCCTACTTCAGAGTACTTTTTACCAAATGGACCATAGTCCACTAGCTCAACATAATCTTTCGGTAAATATCTCTTGAATTTTGACGCTGGAATCATATAATTTAAACTCATAATCTAATCCTTTTATGCTTGTAGTTTTTCAGAGTCCATACCAAGTGCGATATAAATCTCTTCCATAATTAATTCTACAGGTAGTGTCATACCCCCGTATACTCTTGGACCTTCTACAACAATTCCACCATTTGGAATAGATGCTTTAATCTCTTTTGACAACCAACCAATGATATTATGTTCAGGAACAATCACTGTTTTAGCATTTTTCAATGCATCATTGATTTCTTTTCTTGGCCATGGTCTAATACATTTTACTTTAACTAAACCAACGCTTAATCCTTCTTCTTCAGCATATCTGTTTGCTTCTCTAGATTGTGCCGCTGCACAACCTGAAGCCACGATAAATACATCAGCGTCTGGGTTAATCACTTCAATAGGACCGCCTAGGTATTGGTACACATATTTCATAGCTCTTGAATTACAATCCCAAATCTCTTGTTGCCATACTGAGTGAATCAGGTAAGACATAAAGTTTGATTTTTGTACAGGAGCATCTCTTTGGATTCTCGCTGGTGGTACTTCGTTGTCCATTGCAGGTACTGGTGCATGGTAAGGATCAACTTCTGTAAATGCATACTTTTCATCCATCATATCAACATACCCTTTAGCATGTGTTACGAAGAAACCTTCAGTAGACACAGATACAGGAATATATACATCTACTTTTTCTGTAATAGCAAAAGCGGCAAGTGTATAGTCAAATGTATCTTGCTGATTTTCAGCATGTAACATAACCACACCTGAATGCATCAAGTATGCCATTTCAATGTTATCTGGCTGAATGGAAAGAGGTGCATTGACAACTCTTGTAAGTACGCCTAGTACACAAGGAATTCTATGTCCAGGCCAAGAAACAATTGCTTCAAGCCCTCTTAGAAGTCCAGGTCCAGAAGTGGCTGTAAACATACGTACACCACCTCTAGCAGCACCAGCAATCGCAGACATCGTACCAAGCTCTTCTTCAGCTCTGTAGTATTCTTTAATATGCCCTTGCGCATAAATATCACCAACAAGGTGCATGACTTCAGACTGTGGAGTAATAGGGTAGGCAATTGCCATATCTACACTAGCTCTTTTAACGGCTTCTGCCATTGCTTGAGCACCAGTGATAAAGTGTTTCTCTCTTGGAGCCTCATTTAAGAGGTAATCCATATCTACTAATGTTTTATTTAAACTCATTTATCTCTCCTTATCTTATTCAACAGCTGTAACGTGTTCACCCTTTTTAGACATGATGAGAGCTCTATACTCACCATAATCAGCAGGCGTCAATGATCCCCAATCCTCTTTTGGTAAAGAAGGATTTTCTGGTGGCATTGTAGTTGTATGTTCGATACCAAGTTCATTTCTAACTTGAATGACAATATCTTTAAATTTTACAATACTATCAGCATGGACATCTCTAATAGAAGCCATAGCTTCTTCGTGACCCATCATTGCACACATTGCAACTGTATAACAGCTAGTACCAGCTCTAATCATTCTTAGAGTAAGGTTTGCATAGTGACAGTGTACACCAATAAACACACAAGCTTTAATTTTATTATCTAAAATAGTTAAATTTGGGTGATTTGGATTAATCTCTGCCTTAACATCAATTTTTGGATATTTCGGTCTATAATCTGGCATAGGAATAATTTTACAATTTGGAATCTCTGATGCCAAATCTAAGATGGCTGCTGATTTATCTGCAACATCTTCTCTCCAGTCCCATAAAACTTGTGGACCAGGGAATATAGTAGGATTATTCATTGTGAGCAATGCTTTAGCAGCATCTCTCATCGCCTCTTCTTCTTCTACGATGTTACCATAAAGTAATGCTTTACCTTCGGGTGAAAGTTCTACACCCATAGATGGTGCCGATTGTGGCATATACCCAACTGGACCAACTGTTATTTTCTTTGACATGTTTTGGTTCTCCTTAATAAATGTGATCAAAAATGATTGACTTCAGCTTCTAAGCTAAGGCATCCTATCTAAAATATCACTAATTCTTGATAAATCAAGGGGGTAGTGCTATCCTAAAACCCAATAAGTGTGTAGTATAGTAATGATTTATTACCTTATCTACACGTACTTCTACCTAAAATACGCTGTGAAAGTAAAAATAGTATGTACGCCCTAAACACAGGGCTATCTTTACGTCACTTTACAGTAGAAACCTTATAAAAATAATATATGATAATTATATTAAAAGAGGGGTTAAATTGTGTGTTTACAGGGGGTAAATCTCGTGTATTGTGTACATTCTTCACATACATAGAGGAGGGATTAAAGAGAAAATAAGGGGAATATTTAAGGGCGTGATAAAGAAATAAAGCAACTCAAAAAGAGTTACTTTAGGTGACTATTTGTCGTTTGAAATGGTTTTTGCAGAGTCATTTGCATTATCAGAAACACTTTTGACTGAAGAAGATGAATCTTTAGAGAGTGTTTTTAGCGAATCACTCACATTGCTGTTGGTAGATTCTACAGAAGCTCTTGTATCACCTGAGACAGTTTTAGCAGAATCATTGACTTGTGTTGCCACAGTATTTACGACATCTTTAGAGTCATTTGAGACAGTTTTTACTGTAGCAGATGTATTAGAAGAGACAGTTTTTACTGTAGATACAGTATCAGCAGAGAGTGCTTGTGTCGTAGTATTCAAATCAGAAGACAGTGTTTTAACAGAAGCTGTACCATCGTTAGATACTGTTTTGACTGAAGTGGCTACTTCTTTAGAGAGTGCAAGAGTAGAATCTTTCATTTCTTTAGAAGCTACATTTGCAGAATCTTTAAGGTCTTTTGTCGTATTTGTCATCGCATCTTTAGTATCTGTAGAGACAGCAACGACAGTATCTTTACTATGCGCTGAAGTACTTACTTCTACAGTTTTAAGGTCGTCAGATACTTTGACAGTGGTATCTTTGGCATCCGTACTTACTGAAGTAACTGTTCTTTGGGCTGATTTACTACTCTCAACAGCACCATCTTTGATAGCAATCATAGAATCTTTGGCATCTTTACTCATGCTAATCACAGCATCTTTCATATCCGTAACGATAGAGTTCATGTTAAAGTCAGAGCTTGATGTATCAGCTACTGGAGCCACAGCTTTTGGAGCTGTGACAGGAGCTGTTTCTGCGTGGATAGTTGTTAGTAATGTAGCGACTGCTACAGAGATAGTTATTAATTTTTTCATCATTATATATCTTTTGAGATAGTTTTTGTAGAGTCATTGACATTGTCTGAAACAGATTTAACTGAAGTAGATGCATCTGTTGAAATAGTCTTGACTGTATCGGAAGCATTTTCACCCACTGATTTGACAGAAGCAGCAGAATCATGTGAAGCTGTTTTTACAGAATCATTTGCATTTGTGGCTACGGTTTTTACAGAAGCAGAGGTATCAGAAGAAACGGTTTTTACAGAAGCAGATGCATCAGAAGAAACAGTTTTTACAGAAGCAGTAGTATCATTAGACACTGTTTTTACTGTAGCAGATGTATCAGAAGAAACGGTTTTTACAGAAGCAGTAGTATCGTTAGAAACAGTTTTGAGTGCCTCTGTAGAATCTTTAGACACAGCTACTGTAGAATCTTTCATATCTTGAGATGCTACACTTACTGCATCTTTGAGGTCTGTTGTTGTGTTCGTCATCGCATCTTTACTGTCTGTAGATACAGCAACAAGCGTATCTTTAGAGTTTTTAGAAGTGCTTACTTCAGCAGTTTTAAGGTCATCAGATATTTTGACAGAAGTGTCTTTTGTATCAGCACTTACAGCAGTAACCACTTTTTCAGCTGATTTAGTAGTTTCAACGGCACCATCTTTCATACTTAGCATAGAATCTTTGGCATCTTTGCTCATACTAATAACTACATCTTTCATGTCTTTGACCATTGAGTTCATATCAAAGTCAGACTCTGCTTGTACACTTGTCAATAACGCTGTTGCTACAATAGCACTTACCATAATTTTTTTCATTTTATATCCTTGTTGTGTTTGATTTATTTATGAGGGAAGTATAATCAAAACTATATTAAAAATAACTTATAATTATAAGAATTATACGTTTTAATGATAGAATTATAGACTAGAAGGATATTTAGAGTATTTACTATATAATGAAAAAAAAGGGATAAAGATAATTTTAATGTATATACCCGTTTTATTAGGCAGTGTAGCTGGAAGCACGAATACGAGTAATGAGATACTTCCTGTCTATAATCAAGCTTATCAAGAGAACTTTAAAGCTGATACTATCACAGAAATATTAACCTCAGCGAAGAATGCTTATGTACTCATCGACCCTTTTTCCTCGAATATTGTGTCGAATATTGTAAATATCAAAGCCAAGGGTAATCAAATAGGAGGATACATTTCAGTAGGAACGGGAGAAGATTGGCGTGATGATTTTGATGCCTTAGAACCTTACCTTACAGAGATAGAATGGTCAGAATGGCAAGGGGAGTTTTATGTCTCACAAACAACGACAGGTATTCTTTCTGTAATGAATGCCCGTATTGACAAGATGGCATCATGGGGGATAGACTGGGTAGAATATGATAATATGGATTGGTTAGATACCCAATCAAAGCTCACTTTTGGACTGGAAGCGACTGAAGTAGAGGCAAGAACATATATTAATGCACTCTGTAGTTATACACAGCAAAAAGGTATGAAATGTATGGCAAAAAATACAGTAGAGGGTTTTGAACACTTTGATGGAGTCCTCTATGAATCGTATCATAATGAAAAAAATTGGTGGGATACCAAAGGTACACAAAACTTTATTAATAGTGGCAAGTTAGTTATTATCAACCACTATAACGAAATAGATTGTGATGGAGTGTATGCAGAGTACAAAAGTTTTTATAAGAGTAAAAATATCTCATTTATTTGTGAAGATAGAGCTACACAAAAGTATAGGCACTATAATCAATAGGATATCTCTATTAGCAGACATTTAACTTCAATTAACCTCATTGGGAGTAGAATTTTGCTACTTAAACATTGAGGAGCTACCTTGAGTGAAATTATACAAAATATCAAAACAGAAATTGCAAAAGTGCTTGTAGGGCAGGATAAGATGGTCGAGGGTTTACTCGCTGGGCTTCTTTGTCGTGGGCATATACTTTTAGAGGGTGTCCCTGGACTTGCCAAGACTACGGCAGTTAATGCCTTGGCAAAGACCTTGGGATTAGACTTTAAACGTGTACAGTTTACGCCTGATTTATTGCCTTCTGACATCATAGGGACGGAGATTTATGACCCTTCTACCAATACCTTCAAGATAAAACAAGGTCCTATCTTTACCAATTTACTTTTAGCCGATGAGATTAACAGAGCCCCTGCGAAAGTGCAATCGGCTTTGCTAGAAGTGATGCAAGAGAGACAAGTGACCATTGGCGATGAGACTTTCAAGATTGATTTGCCTTTTTTGGTGATGGCAACACAAAACCCTGTAGAACAAGAGGGTGCGTATGAACTTCCTGAAGCACAGTTAGATAGATTTATGATGAAGATAGTCGTGGGCTATAATACCAAAGAAGAAGAGCTAGAAATCGCACGTCGTGTGGCAAACAATAGCTTTGGAACCATAGAACAAGTAGCTACCCTTGAAGACCTCAATACCATTCGTGAAGAAGCACTCAATATACATATAGATGAAGAGGTAGAACGGTATATTATAGAACTCGTCTCTGCTACGCGTGACCCTAAAGCCTATGGACTAGAAGGGCTAGAAGCCTATATAGAGTTTGGAGCCAGTCCAAGAGCAAGTATTGATATGTATAAGGCTTCACGAGCGATTGCTTATCTAAAGGGGCAGGATTTTGTCTCTCCTATGGAGATAGCGTATATTGCCAAAGAGATATTGCGTCACCGTATTATCTTGTCGTATGAAGCACAAGCAGAAGAAGTAACCACAGATGAGATTATCGAGAAGATTTTATCTGCTGTGCCTATTCCTTAGGTTGTAGAGATGATAAACAAGTCCGTCAAAAAGATAGTGCTTAAGACCAAAAAGCAAGTTTATGGCGATATGTTAGGCAATAATGCTTCACTTTTTCAAGGTGAGGGCTTTGAGTTTGCAGAGCTTCGTGAGTATATCTATGGCGATGATGTCCGTAAGATAGACTGGAAAACTACGGCAAAATTGGGTAAACCTTTTATTAAAATCTATAAAGAAGAACGTGAACTCAATGTCGTGGTAGTCTCCATGCTTTCAGGTTCTACCTATTTTGGAACCGTGAGACAAAAATATGATGTCATTGCTGAGCTTACGGCTACCTTGGGATTTTCGGCTATCAAAAGTTCGGACTTGTTTTCTCATATCGTTTTTGCAGACAAGATGTATAGCATCTCAAAGCCTAGTAAAAAACTTTTTGCTGTACATAAGGCTGTAGAAGAGGTGATAGGTTTTGATGCCCTAGGCAAAGAAGCCAATTATCAAGCCTTGGTAGAGACCTTGATAAAGCGTCTGAAAAAGAAAGCCCTTTTGTTTATCATCTCTGATTTTGTGGGGGATATAGACTTAAAACTTTTGAGTAAAAAACATGATATTTTTGCCGTAATCGTGCGTGATAGATTTGAAGAAAATCCTAGTGAGCTAGGCTATCTGCGTTTGATAGATATGGAAAGTAAGCAAAGCTTTGAAGGTGATGTCAATACCAGTACGATGAAGCATTACCAAAAAGCCTTGCATGAGAATGATGAACGCCTTTATAAACAGTTCAAAAAACAAGGCGTACGTTTTGCTAAAGTCTATACGCATGAAGAAGCGAGTTTAAAATTGATGAAGAAGATGAGATAAATCATGAATGAAAACAATATAACAGCACAACTGCGTGATATAAAACCTCTGTTAGAAATACCTGATAGTTCGTATTATCTCTATTGGGGTATTATTATTTTTGGCTCTTTGTTACTGGTGAGTCTCGTACTTTTTGTAGCTATTAGATTATGGAAGAACCGTAAAATAAACCTAGAAAAAGGCTATTTAGAAGCGATAAGACAGATAGATTGGAAAGACAGTAAAACTTCTGCTTATGAGACCACACATTATGCCAGACTCTTGGCTACAGATGCAGAGAAAAAAGTACGCTTTGAAGCCCTTGAAGCACATTTAATAGCGTATAAATACAAAAAGTCTGTAGGTACTATTGATGACGAGACACGAAGTCTTTTAGCTGAATATATTGAGTATTGCCATGGGTGAGTTTAACTTTGAATATCCTTTTGCCTTGGCTTTGATACTTTTGTTTATCTTTTGTGCAACATTTTGTAAAGAGCGAAGCAGGGCTATCTTTTTCCCTCATGTCAAAGCCTTGATGCTAGAGGGTAAAAAAGGTACGTCTTTACTGCCTATACTCAAATGGCTAGGGATTGTCTCTGCTGTGATTGCTTTGGCTTCTCCTGTGATGACGAAGTCTTATACCAATTCCAAAAAAGAAGGGCGTGATATTGTACTTATTGTAGATTCTAGTGATTCTATGAGACAGCCTTTTGATAGGTCGGGTAATTCACGTTTTGAAGTAGTCAAAGAAGTAGTTTCTGACTTTATAGAACAACGTGAAAATGACCGTATTGGTATGGTAACCTTTGCCGATATTGCTTTTATCTCGTCTCCTTTGACATTTGAGAAGAAGTTTTTGACCAATATTACTAGAATGCAAAAGATGGGTGTAGCAGGAATGAAAACAGCTATCAATGATGCTGTGGTACAAAGCTACAATCTTTTGAGTAAAAGTAAAGCCAAATCCAAAATAGCCATACTTCTCACCGATGGGGTAGACAATATGTCCAAAGTCCCTTTTGAAGATGTCAAGCACCTTATCAAAAATCGTGATATTAAGCTCTATACCATTGGGATAGGGACAGAACGTGATTATAATGGAGAGTATTTACAAGCCTTAGCCGACGCAGGACAGGGTCAAGCCTTTGGGGCGAGATCTGCGAATGCATTAAAAACCATCTATGATGAAATAGACAAACTAGAAGCCACCAAGATAGACAACAAAAAGATAGTACAGCATACCTATTACTATATCTATCCACTCTCTTTGGCACTTTTGAGCTTAATGTTGTTTTGGCTTCTTAGAAATAGAAGAGGGATATAATATGCACTTTATATATATAGAATGGTTGTGGGCATTGCTTTTGCCTTTGTTACTCTTTGGATTTCTACTCTCTAAGCATCAGCGAAGTCTTGGCAGTATTTTTGATAAAGAAGTACTCAAGCGTCTGAGTGCCACGGATGAGAGTATGTCTATGAAGCTTAGAAATAGTTTGTTTCTCCTAGCCATAGTCCTAATAATACTAGCACTAGCACGTCCTGTAGTGGCAAAAGGAGACAAAAAGGTAGAAGTAGAGGGGCTAACGCTTTTGTCTGCTTTGGACATCTCTGGGTCTATGCGTAGTACCGATGTCTATCCTAACCGTTTGGCATTTGCTAAGCAAAAGATGTCTATGTTTTTTGATGCTATGCCTAGTGATGAGATAGGGGTTTTGGCATTTGCCTATAGTCCTTTTGTCTTGGCACCCTTTTCTACAGACAAAGAGACGCTCAAGATGATGATAGAGGGGGTGGATGATTCTTATATCAACATGGGTTCAACAGATTTTTCTGCCTTGGGTGCATTGGCTTCTACTTTATTGGAAGAAAAAGCCCCCAAAGTTTTGGTCTTGTTTTCTGATGGTGGAGATGAAGAAGCTATTTCAGGCTTCGCGTCGATACTCAAAGAGAATGAGATAGACCTCTATGTGGTACTCGTAGGTACGCTCAAAGGTGCACCCGTCTTAGATGCAGAGGGCAAACCTTTTTCTCAAAAAGATGGCACGATAGCCATTACCCAACGTAATGATGCCCTAGGAGAAGTGGCAAAAGCAAATGGAGGGGCATTTGTGGTAGCAAGTAACGGCAAAGCTGATATAGCTCAGCTCGTCTCCGTCATACGAAGCAAATACAAAAACCAACAACAAGGCGAAGTCATGGTCAAAGAACGCATTGAGTATTTTTATATTCCTTTAGGATTGGGATTACTGTTTTTATTGATGTCCTTTGCCTCACTGCCTAGAAGGAGAACATTATGAAAAAAATAGCGATATTGGCATTGTTAGGAGGGTCTTTTTTGTACGCAGGACTAAGCGACTTCAAGACGATAGCACAAGCCAAAGAAGCTTATGAAGCCAAAGAATATGATAAGAGTGTCACACTATTAGAAAGCATAAAAAACGAATATGATAACAGTGAATTACATTATAATTTAGGCAATGCTTATTATAAAAATGAAGAGTATGATAAGGCAACAAAAGAATATGACAAAGCTATTGAGGGTTATGATAATGTGCTAGATGAAAAAAAAGCTTCTATGCAATATAACTTAGGAAATAGTACTTTTAAAAGTGGTGATTTCAATAAATCTGTTGAGAGTTTTAAAGAATCTTTGAAATTACATGAAGATGAAGATACTAAAAATAATTTAAAAGTAGCAAAAGAAGCAAAGAAGAAAAAAGAAGAAGAAAAAAAGAAGCAAGAGAAAAAAGATAAAGATAAAAAAGACGACAAGAAGAAAGACGATAAGAAGAAAGATGACAAAAAAGACGATGACAAAGAGGGAGACAAAGACTCCAAAGATAAAAAAGATGACAAAAAGAAAGATGACAAAAAAGGCGACAAAGACGGAGATAAAAAAAGTGACCAACAGAGTGATAAAGAAAGTAGCCAATCTAAAGAGCAAAAGCAAAAAAGTAAAGAAGAGAAGCTACAAGAACAAGAACTCAAACGTCTCATGAAGAAAATGCAAGATGGGAAAACACCTACGATGATGTATCAAATGGGTGAAGACAAAAATGCTCAAAGGAGTGAAGATGCAAAACCTTGGTAAAATAATAGGCATACTCGTATTGAGTTTGGGATGGGTATATGCTACTAGTGTGAGAGCTACAGTCGATACTATAGAAGTAATCAAAGGCAATGCCGTGACTTTGCGTATAGAAGCCAAAGGAAATGCTATTGTATTTCCAAAGATAGTCAAAATAGGTGATGCACAAATCAGAGGCACATCAAGCAGTAGTAGCCAAAACTGGTCACTGGTCAATGGCAGTATGAGCAATGAATCAGGCACTACCAAAACGATACAGTTTGTACCCTCAAAGAGTATGACCATACCTTCTTATACGGTGAGTATCGCAGGAAAGCCCTATCAAACAGACCCTATAGAGATAAAAGTCGTGAAGTCCAATAGCACTTCAAGCCAAGCCAATGCACTTTTTAGCTTGACACTAAAGAGTAGCAAAGAGCAAGTCTATGTAGGTGAGTCTTTTATGATTACAGCGTATTTCTCTTTGCGTTCAGATATAGGAGCCTCTCCACAGGTCAAATATACGCCTCCTACTTTACCTGATTTCTTGGTCGTAGATGCAGGAGAACAACCTGCCTATATCAAAGGGAAGTATCAAATCCAAGAAGTACGCTATATAGTCACAGCCCAACAAGAAGGGAACTTTAGCGTCAATCCTGCTAGTGCCAAGGTCGGCGTAGCAGATAGAAATAGCCGTGACCCTTTTGCTAGGATGTTTTCTCGTCTAAAATGGTATCAAACGCTCTCTAATGCTTTGGCGATAGAAGTCCTGCCACAAGCTGTAGAGAGTGACCTCATAGGAGACTTTAATATAGAAGCACAGATTGATGCCCAAGAAGTCAAAGCGAACAAGCCTGTGAATCTCACAGTCAAGATAGAGGGTCATGGTAACCTCGAAGGTGTAGAATTTCCTCAATATGAGATAGATGGGGTAACCATCTATAGTGATGAAGCCAAGATAGATACCAAAGTAGTAAATGGCACACTCTATAGCATCTATACTAAAAGCTTTGCCTTCATATCAGAAGAAGATTTCACAATACCCAAGCGTACATTTTCA
>JAUZSQ010000103.1 GCA_030949325.1 Sulfurovum sp. | reverse complement strand
ACCTTAAAACCATTAAATATAAAGTGGATAAAAAGATGCAAAAAGTGAAGATATTTGTCAATGAAATAGAGGTAACTATAAAAAGAGATGCCACCAAATCAGTACTTGACGAGGACGGTAAGCGAAAAACTATCTTCACAGCAGGAAAAAGTATTAAGGCAAGGTTTGTGGTAGAGAGTTGGTTGATGAAGACAATAATATTGTTGCCCAATGGATGCTTTTGAGCAATGTTCCCAAAGAGGTAACAGCCACAACTATTGGTACTTGGTATTATCATAGATGGAAAATAGAAAGCTATTTTAAACTTTTAAAATCTTCTGGATTTAATCTTGAAAGTTGGCAACAAGAAACTCCAATGGCTCTGTTTAGAAGACTTCTCGTGGTCTCGTATGCTACATTGTTTGTTTGGAAGATTGAGCGTTCGGAAGAGAAAAATGCTCCTGTTGTTAGAAAGTTTTTAGTGCAACTCTCAGGACGACTTATTGAAAAGAACAAAGAATTTACAACACCTGCTTTACTATCAGGTCTTTGGGTTTTTATGAAGATGATGAATGTTTTAAAGATCTACGATGTTGAATCTCTTTTTGCTTTTAAAGAGCAAATCGGGGATATGATGGGCATGGAACTTTGAGTTGTGTAGAAAGGTATGAATAAAAGAGTAGGTAACTATACCTTGGTAGCCTATGATTGGTCACATTTGGACTATAAAAAGCATACAAAGAAACAGGAACTTGTGACTAAGAATAAGAAAGGGAATGCGAAACAGATAGGGTATGATTTGCAAGGTTCATTGGCAATGGATGAGAAAGGAAATCCTTTGGGTGCCTTAGCCCAAAACTTGGCAACAAGTGAGAAGATATACTCCACTTATGATAGCAATATTGATACAGACTTAACGCATTTAGAGGAGTTGGTTCAAAGAACTAAATACATACGAGAAAATTATAAGTTTGAAAAAGAGTTGGTTGATATTATTGACAGAGAAGGAGATAGTGTAGCCTTAATGAGAGAGTATGAAGCCAATGGTTGGTGCTATCTGATTCGAGCTAAATCAAATCACAAAGTTTACCTGCCTGACGAGGATAGAGAGGTAAAACAAGGAGATTTGGCAAAAGAATTAACGCTAGGAAGCTACCTTAAAACCATTAAATATAAAGTGGATAAAAAGATGCAAAAGGTGAAGATATTTGTCAATGAAATAGAAGTGAATATACGAAGAGATGCCACCAAATCAGTACTTGACGAGGACGGTAAGCGAAAAACTATCTTCACAGCAGGAGAGAGTATTAAGGCAAGGTTTGTGGTGGAGAGATTGGTTGATGAAGACAATAATATTGTTGCCCAATGGATGCTTTTGAGCAATGTTCCCAAAGAGGTCACAGCCACAACTATTGGTACTTGGTATTATCATAGATGGAAAATAGAAAGCTATTTTAAACTTCTAAAATCTTCTGGATTTAATCTTGAAAGTTGGCAACAAGAAACTCCAATGGCTCTGTTTAGAAGACTTCTTGTGGTCTCCTATGCTACATTGTTTGTTTGGAAGATTGAGCGTTCGGAAGAAAAAAATGCTCCTGCTGTTAGAAAGTTTTTAGTGCAACTCTCAGGACGACTTATTGAAAAGAACAAAGAATTTACAACACCTGCTTTACTATCAGGTCTTTGGGTTTTTATGAAGATGATGAATGTTTTAAAGATCTACGATGTTGAATCTCTTTTTGCTTTTAAAGAGCAAATCGGGGATATGATGGGCATGGAACTTTGAGTTGTGTAGAAAGGTATGCCTCTAAGTCTATTTGTGCATTTTCTATAGTCTTATATTTAATTAACTCACCATCACCTATTAAAATTATTGGTAATTTTATGTCCATTAAAATATAGGTATCAGAGGATAATGACAACTTATCATTATCCTACCCCAAAACCCAAACAATATACTTCTTTTTCTTAATCTTAACCCTCTTAAGAGCGTTCAATACTTTGTCTGTGATGCTGTGGTGTAAGGCTACATAGGTTTTGGTGTCGCTGATGTTGATTTTGCCTATGAGGCTGTGTTCTATGCCTATGTCTTTGCAAAATGTGCCTATGATGTCTCCTGCTCGGAGTTTGGTTTTTTTGCCTCCGTTTAGGCAGAGGGTGTCGTAGTCGCTTGTCATTTTAAACTGGCTATCGACGCGTAGGGTTTTGATGTCGCCTTTTTGGGCTTCTTTGAGAACATAACTACACTTTTCTTGGTCTCTTGGAGCAAACAAAGAGAGGGCTGTGCCTGTGGCATCGGCTCTTCCTGTACGTCCTATTCGGTGGGTATAGACTTCTGGGTCAAAGGGGAGGTCATAGTTGATGATGAGTTCTATGTCTTTGATATCCAAGCCTCGTGAGGCTACATCGGTGGCTACCATAATGTGCTTGGATGTATTGGCAAAGGCTAGGAGTGATTCGTTTCTGTCTCTTTGGTCTAGGTCTCCATGTATCTCTATGACGCTATGTCCACGACCTGAAAGGGTCTGGGTTAGTGAGATGACTTCTGCTTTGGTGTTACAAAATATCAGTAGAGATTTGGGTTTGTACGATTGTATCAAGGCTGTAAGGGTTTTGAACTTATCAGAGCTTTCATAATAAATTTCATTTATCTTAGAAGCTTCTAAAATGGTATCTACTTTGATAGTGATAGGATGGTTGAGTAGGGCTTTGGCTAGTTTTTCTATATTCGCAGGAAAGGTAGCAGAAAATAGAAGCGTTTGTTTGCCTCTAGGCATATTTGAGCCTATCTTGACTATCTCATCATAGAAGCCCATATCGAGCATTCTATCGGCTTCGTCAAGTACGAGTGTCTCAATGCTTTCTAGCGTGAGTGTCTCTTTGGCTAGGTGGTCTTGTATGCGTCCTGGTGTGCCTATAAGTATGTGAGAACCTTTGGCGATAGACTCAGCTTGTCCTCGCAAGGGTACGCCACCATAGAGTGTAAGTATCTTGAGATTGGCTTTGTAAGAGGCTACTTTTCTAAGCTGTACAGCGATTTGGTCGGCTAATTCTCGTGTGGGTGTGATGATGATGGTTTGGGGTTTGTATTGATTGGTATTGGTATGCATGATACAAGGCAATCCAAAAGCCAAGGTCTTTCCTGAGCCTGTTTTGGATTGTGCCAAGACATCCGCACCATCCAATATAGGGGCAATGGCCTTGGCTTGTATCTCACTCATAGTATGAAAGCCTAAGTTATCAAGGGTTTCTAAGAGGGCAGGGGGTATCTCTTCGATACTGTTAAATTTACTCATAGTTATGGCTTGATTTCAAAGCTAGTATTTTCGATGAGTACAGGATAGAAATATCCATAGCCAAAGTCTTTATCTACAGTAACCGACCCTTTGGCGATAACTTTGTCTCCTGTTTTGATAGTAGAAGTAGGGGCTGTGGTCAAGACTAGCTCACCTATATGTATCCAATTACGTTTCATAATCTGATGAGAGACTTTGCCAACCGTACCTTCTATACTGATGTTTTGGTCTTTTAAGTCTTTTCTCCATAAGTGTACTTCTTCTGTACTATAGAGGTCTTTTTGTACAAAAGGTGTCGTTGCCGTTACTGTAGGGCTTGGTTTTGCTTTGTGTGCATCAATGCCTAAGAAGGCTTTCATACTTTGGGGTTGCTTGATGGTATTGTGGAGATAGACTTGTGAGGAAAAATAAATCTTATCAAAGGTTTGCCCCAAGGTGGTACTGCTAAAGTTTTGCATGAGGGTTTGCTTGTCATAGCCTATTTTCTCACCTAGACTCACAGGAGCGTTACTAATAGCAATCCAAACCTCTTGACCTTTTTCTTGAATTTTGAGATATTTATATCCCATCGCTTCTTTGATTTCTAGGACTGTTCCGTAAAATATTTCGGCTTGTGTGCTACTTATAGCAGAAGGAAGCTTCGTATCTTTGCCTCCGTGCATATCAATTTGGACAGAGTCATTTGCACAGAGTGTGCCTGTAAGAAGTAGAGCGATAAAGTGAAAGTTTTTCATAGTGTTTCCTATTGTTTTTATGTATGATTAGGTTCTGTATTCAGCATTGATTTTGACATATTCATAGCTCAAGTCACAGCCATAAGACGTGTAGCTATACGCACCCAAACCAATATCGCAGGTGACTGTAAAGCTCTCTTGCTTCATGATGATGTATGCTTGGTCTTCACGCACTTTGTCAAGCTCTCGAAATTCGTCCGAGTAAATGAGTAAATCATCATAGTGAATACTTAAAGTCTTGTCATCACAAGGGATACCAGAAGCCCCAATCGTAGAAGCGATACGTCCCCAGTTAGGGTCTTCTCCAAAGAGGGCTGTTTTTACCAAAAGTGAATTACTCAAAGCCCTAGAAGCTTTTTGTGCATCGCAGAGTGATTTGGCTCCTTTGACTTCAAAGGTGATAAGCTTATTGGCACCTTCTCCATCTTTGAGTATCATCATCGCAAGTGCAAACATGATTTGATTCAAAGCCGTAGCAAAGGCTTCTTTGTGATAGGTTTTACTTTGCTTATTGGAGAGTAACATTACTGTATCATTGGTAGAAGTGTCACCATCTACAGAGATACGGTTAAACGATTGCTCCGTGGCATCAAGCAGTAGGCTGTCCATATCCCCCTTAGGTACATCGGCATCGGTAATGACAAAGCAGAGCATTGTAGCCATAGCAGGATTTATCATCCCCGCCCCTTTACAAATAGCCGAAATGCTAAACTCTGAGCCATCATCAAGTGTGACTTGGTAGGACAACTCTTTCTTAAATGAATCGGTGGTCATAATAGCACGAGCTGTCTCATGAGAGTCTTTTGCATCAAAATCCAAACTATCAAAAGCCGAAGTGATTTTATCTATAGGCAAACGATAGCCAATGACACCAGTAGAAGACATTACAGGATTGAGTACCTTTTGCTTTTGGGAAAGAGAGGTCATGATAGTCTCTATATCTTCAAGCCCTTGTTCGCCCGTCATGGCATTGGCATTCTTGGCATTCATCAGGACAAAATCGGTCTGAAACCCTTTGGGGTACTTTTGGTAATGCTTGATGGGAGACGCTTGAAAGGTATTGGAAGTAAACACAGCAGAGATGTCACAAGGGCTAGATGAACGTATAAAAGCCACATCTGCATCTACTTTGTTGTTATCCACAGTGCTACGCATTCCTACATTGGTAGCTCCACAAAAGAAGCCTTGTACTTCAGCTAGACCCTTTGATAATGCTTTGATTTTAAACATATTTTAACTCCTCTGGTTTTTCTTTCTTGCGTATAATCTTTTTGGCTTTTCTAATACCCTCTCCTGTACCAATAAGCAAGAGTTTAGACTCTGGCATGATGATGGTATCGCCTTTGGGCATAGGGATAAATTTGTTGTCTTTTTGACGGATACCGATGATAGTCACATTGGCAATATCCCTAAAACGTGCGACTTTTATCTTTTTGAGTACGAGCCATGAGGTTTTGGATACTTTGGCTTCTTCCATATCTAAGGGCGTATCTTTTTTATACAAAAACTCTTGCAAGAGATTTTCCATATCAGGACGTGCTGCCATCGCATTGATACGCTGAGCCATGAGTTTAGTCGCAGTGACCACCCTATTGGCCCCAAGTTTAAGAAGTTTTTGCTCATCTTCATGGCTTTTGGCATTGGCAATGATGAGGTACTTACGTGTACGACCTATCTCACCTTGATACAACCTAGCAGAGACAATCGTTGCAATATTATCCGCGACATTGTCAGCCAAGGTAATGATACCTTTGGCAGAAGACAGATGCGATTTGAGTACCCCTTCTTCGGTATGGGGTTCTGCTGATACAAAGTAAGGATAGTGATGCTTCTTGGCAATCTCTTCCATATCTTCGCGTGGGTCAACGACTACGAAAGGGATATGGTTCTCACGGAGTTGTTTGGTGACTTGTATCGTAAATTCATTGTGATAACAGACCACAAAATGGTGTTTGAGCCTAGCGATGTTGTAAAGCATTTTACGCTCCTTGAGGGTTTTTTGGAAGTCACCTTTTTTGACCACTTCAGCAATAATCCCCACAGCAATAGAAAAGACCAAAAACCCAAAGATAATCAAAGTAATCGTAAATATACGACCTATATCAGAAAGAGGGTGTTGCTCTCCAAACCCCACAGTAGTAAAGGTAATACCTGCTTGATAAATAGCATCCATGAGAGGATAATCTTCTATAATCATATAGCCCAATGAGCCAATAAGCATAATCAGAACAGTAAGAATAAGGGGGAAACGAAAAGGGGCTAAATGTCCGTAATACTCGTCATTTAGGTTGATGTGAGGTTTCGGAGTACTCTCCCAACCTAAGAAATTTTTAAATTTTTGGATAGACATGATAAGAGAGTATAGCGTCTCTTATCTTAAAGCTTACTCTGCTGCAGCAGTTTGAGCAGCTTTTTTCTTCATAGTTCTAAGTGTAGAAGCCGCGACTCTGACTCTCTTCGTCGTTCCATCTTCAAGCGTAATTTTTACTGATCTGAGGTTTGGAAGTTGTCTTCTCTTGGTTTTGTTGTTTGCATGAGAAACATTGTTTCCTGTAAGTGGACCTTTTCCTGTAATTGCACATCTTCTTGCCATAATAATTCCTTCATTGGTATATCGTCAAAACGATAAATATTTTCCGAAATTATAGAGAAATATAGCATAATCTTGGCTTAAGGACTAAAAGACAAGTATAAATTTTGCTATAATTCCCTTTTAAATCCTTAATGAAAGAATCCCCATGTACCAAAGTAATATCTATGAATACCTAGAAGCATTAAAAAGTGATAAATTACTTATCTGTAACCACGATAAAGAAGCCATACAAATACGAGATGTTGCCGTGTTATTGGGTTATGATACTTTTGTATTACCTGATATTCGTGTGGATGTGGGGGAAGATTTGCGTCCGTATAGAGAAGAAGTTCAAGCACTTTTGTTGTCATTGGCAGGGTATCATAAAAGTGAGGGTAAAAAAGTACTGATTACGCCTATGCGTACCTTGTTTCTCCCTTTTCCCAAAGTGGCGTATTTTGATTCACTTTTTATTGAGTTTGGGGATACGATAGTGCTTTCACAACTCAAAGATACTTTATACCATTGGGGTTATCATTTTACCGATATTGCTACCCAACGTGGAGAAGTTTCTTTTCGTGGGGATATTATTGATATTTATCCTATAGGAAGTACGCACCCTTATCGTATCTCTTTGTTTGATGAAGAAGTAGAAACGATACAGCACTATGATGAGGGGACACAGAAACGTCACGAAGAAGAGCTAGAGTCATTGAGTATTACTCCTGCGTTTTTGGCACTAGATGCACAAGCGTATGAGCACCTTAAACTCCGTACCCAAGAGAGTAGTTATGATACTTTTGTCAAAGATATAGATGCTTTGGGTTTGTGGCATTTAGAGAGCTTAGGAGAGAGTCCTTTTGTACAGTTCTCTGCTGTGATTGCTTCTGATATTGGGGATGGGCTAGATGAAATTTATACACTTACTAGCCCTAGAGTCACGCGTGAACATTTTGCCTTGCCTCTCATACCCGAAGGATATAAATACCGTGATTTAGAAGTAGTCAAACACAATAAACTCTTAGAAACCCATAGAGACAAGAAGATTACTATCTTGGCAAAAAATGAAAGTATAGTAAGGGGCTCTGAGTTAAATCATTTTAAGAATATCGAATTTATATATCAAGAAGGGATTGTCAATATCTTGGGTATAGATAGATTGATTTTGTCTTTGAATAAACCTCTAAAGCGTCAAAAGGTCAAAAAAGCGTCTATTATTTTGGACGCACTCAAAGTAGGGGATTATGTCGTACATGAAAACTATGGGGTAGGTCTCTTCAAGGGGATAGAAAAACGAGAAATATTAGGCTCTTTATCCGAATTTGTAGTGATGCATTATCAAAATGAAGATACCTTGTTGATTCCTGTATCAAGCTTGGAAGTCATAGGGAGATATGTAGCAGAAGGAGGGGTTTTACCTGTGCTTGACCGTATGGGTAAAGCTTCGTTCAAGAAGCTCAAAGCCAAAGTCAAAGAAAAACTTTTTGCCATCGCTTCACAGATTATCAACCTCTCTGCACAGCGACACCTCAAAAAGGGTATTACGCTTCAACACAATATGGAAGAACATGATATCTTTATGTCAGAAGCGGGGTTTGTCCATACCCCAGACCAAGCCCGTGCCATTGAAGAGATGCTTGGTGATATGGGTTCGGGTCGTATGATGGACAGACTACTCTCTGCCGATGTAGGATTTGGCAAAACGGAAGTGGCAATGAATGGGATGTTTATCGCTGTGAAAAATGGCTATCAAGCGATGATGATAGCCCCTACAACCTTACTCTGTGCACAGCATTTCAAGAGTCTCAAAGAACGTTTTGCCTCGCATAATATTACAGTAGGAAAGCTCGATAGATTTTCTACTAGCAAAGGAAGAATGCTACACTCAAAGCCCTAGAAGAGGGCAGGGTTGATGTGGTAGTAGGGACTCACGCCTTGCTCAAAGCCAAGTTTCACAATCTAGCCCTTGTGATTATTGATGAAGAGCATAAATTTGGGGTCAAGCAAAAAGAGGCACTCAAAGAGATAGCCATAGATGTGCATCTGCTTTCTATGTCTGCTACACCGATTCCACGTTCATTGAACCTTGCTCTGTCTGATGTGAAGAGCTTTTCTGAGATACTTACCCCTCCTACAGAGCGTCAAGGGGTGAGAACCTTTGTGAAGTCTTATGATGATAAAGTCATCAAAGAAGCCATACTTCGTGAAATGCGTAGAGGAGGACAGATATTTTATGTCTTTAACTCTATTGCAGGGATAGCAGAAAAGAAAAAAGTCCTTTTGGAGATGTTACCCAAACTGCGTATTGCTGTATTGCATTCAAAGATTTCAGCCAAAGAGACAGAAGAAGAGATGATGCTTTTTGAAGCAGGAGAATATGATGTATTGCTCTCTACTTCTATTGTCGAATCAGGTATTCACATGCCCCATGCCAATACCATGATAGTCGATGCCAGTGACAATTTTGGGATTGCCGATTTACATCAGCTTCGTGGGCGTGTAGGACGTGGTAGCAAAGAGGGATATTGTTATTTTATGGTCACAGACAAAGAACGTGTCACCCCCAATGCCAAACGCCGCTTACTCGCACTTGAATCACATTCAGACCTTGGTTCAGGGGCTGTTTTGGCTTTCCATGACTTAGAGATTCGAGGGGGAGGAAATATTATTGGAGAGGCACAGTCAGGGCATATCAAGCAAATAGGATATTCTTTGTACTTGCGTATGCTAGAAGACGCTATCAAGGAACTTAGTGGGCAAGAAAAAGAAGTCACACATAGTATTGATATGAAACTCTCCATTGATGCTTACCTTAATGAAGAGTTGATTTGTGAAGATAGATTACGCTTAGAACTCTATAGAAGACTATCACTTTGTGACACTACAGGAGAAGTCTATGCAATTGAGAGCGAAATAGCCGATAGATTTGGGAAATTAGATATAATTACAAGACAATTCATTGATGTCATCGTGATGAAGGTTTTGGCAAGGCAAAAGGCTATCTCCAAAATATCTTCTTATGGTGAAAATGTCTTTATAGAGTTTAGAGATACACAAAAATCGCGTATAACACTCAAAGCTTCTAGTAAAGATGATGATGATATTATTGCTACGGCGATGCACTTTTTGAAAACTAAGGGATGAAAGATGGTTTTACCTCAAAATATTGTGATTGTTGGAAGATGAGCTGATTACTCAGCGTACCTTACAAACTATTTGTAGTGACCTTGGGGTAGAAGTCTCGGGATGTTTTGACAATGCCTTAGATACGATTGTAGCTTTGAAATCTATTGAGTGCGATATGCTTCTTTTGGACATTGATATCAAAGGTTCTATGGATGGCATACAACTGGCACGACATATTTTAAAAGAACGCAGTATTCCTATCGTATTTATTACCTCACACAATGATGATGAGACAGTAGAAGAGCTTTTAGAGTTAGCTCCTTATGGTTTTGTCTCCAAACCTTTTTCACCTAGAGCCATTAATGTGACGATGAAAATAGCTTACAAACGCTATTTGACCCATTCTTCTATTTTCTATACCGAAGAAGACAAGAAGGAACGAGATATTATTTTGGATGAGAGTCTATACCTATTCGACAGAACTTTGTGAACTTTACAAAGATGGTGTCTTAATCAAACTCAATCACAAGCAAAGTAAATTACTAGCACTCCTCATTGATAATCTCAATCATACGGTGAGTTATGAAATTTTAGTAGATACTATTTGGGACTTAGACAGAATCTCTGCGTCAGGATTGCGTACATTAGTCTATTCTTTGCGTAAAATTGTCCCCGAGTTAGAGATTCTTTCGCATAGTAAGATGGGATATACTTTGCAAGTGTTGGCTCGTTAAGTATAAAGTATAAAGTATAAATCATATTTTTGACATCTCTTAGGCTATAATATATTTAATATTTTATACTGTTGGAGTTGTATACAAATGCACATTACTTATTCTAAACTTTTATTGACTTTCTTCATCAGGTATTCTTTATCCTAGCCCCTAGCAGCTACACT
Organism: Sulfurovum sp.; assembly: GCA_030949325.1. Taxonomy (GTDB): domain Bacteria; phylum Campylobacterota; class Campylobacteria; order Campylobacterales; family Sulfurovaceae; genus Sulfurovum. The sequence goes on along the minus strand of JAUZSQ010000103.1, from coordinate 38,119 downwards.
TTATGCAGCTGATATGCAACCTGCTAGCTTTACCGATAGCCGTGACCCTGCACCTTCTGGAGGATTGATAGACTATATCGTTGAACTTCAAAACAATGTCCCTGTAGAAGCTATAAATGTAGAACTTAACGTGACGGTGCCTATAGGATTTTCTTTTTTTTCAGTCAATAATCCTGATATTACTTGTGTTTATAATGGTGCAACGCCTAGTACGGGGGCAGTGACTGATAGGGTAGAATGTACAGGTGCTACCTTCCCTGCTAGTGGTAATTATGATATTAATATTACCTTGCGTGCACCTTATATTGAGACTGCTACGGTCTATACTTCTACGGCTACGGTGACAAGTGATGTAGAAGTCAATGATGCCAACAATTTGGAGATTGTTAAAACTACGATTGTCAAAGGTGCAGATTTAAACCTTACTAAGACAAGCAATCCTACTCCTGTTATTTCTAGTGGCATCGCCACCTATACCTTTGATTTAGGAAATGCTGGACCCCATAAAGCACTCAATACGAGTATGACAGATACGCTTCCTGTAGGATTGGTATTTTTAGCAGATGATGCTAGTCCTGCCTCAGACGATGATAGCAGTTGGATATGTACGGCACTAGGACAAGATGTGAGTTGTGTGGGTCCAGACATTGATGTCAATGCTACAAGTACTTTTTCGTTTCGGGTAAGAGTAGAATCAACGGTAGTAGGTACAGTTATTAATGCTGCTACAGTTATTTCTGATACCTTAGAAGTTAACCCTAATGACAATACAGATACGGACGAATTAAATATTACAGCTGGAACAGATATGACACTGGATAAAACAGTAGATACTTCTCCTGCGATTGCTGGTCAAGATGTGAGTTTTTCTTTAGTGGTCACTAATGCAGGTTTCATGGATGCCGAAAATATTACTATTAGCGATACCCTAGTTGCTGGATATACAAATATTAGAGCCAGTGGGACTGGATGGGATTGTAATGTTAGTGCAAACCCTACTATTACCTGTGATAGAACAGCATCTCCTATGGGTGCTGGGGTGAGTGAAACGATTAACATTATCGCTGAAGCACCGAATGTAGTAAGCGTGGAAACCCATGAAAATACTGCGACTGTCTTGACCAGTACAGATGACCCTATACCTAGTAATGATACGGATACGGTGAGTTATATTTTAAGTCCTGACGAAGCAGATTTGTCTTTGACTAAAAGTAAATCTCCTGAACTCGTAGCGATAGGAGAAACAGTTATTTCTACAATTATAGTAAATAATGTAGGTCCTAGAGATGCTAGTCCTGTACAAGTGATTGATGATTTATCTACTGGAGAAAGTTATCTGAGTTACACGGGTACAGATTGGAATTGTACGCATGATGCTAGTATTACAGGTGGTGTCGTCACCTGTGACTATAGTTTAATATTGCTAAATGGTGCTACAGCACCTACCTTAACTATTTCAACTTTGATTGAGACTAAGGGTGATATCGTGAATAGGGCTTGTACAGGAGGCTCTGCTGTTGGAGGTGTAACTAGTATAGAACCATTGGCTAGTGATACCAATACAGATAATAATTGTCAAGATGGAAATATCACGGCTACAGGGGGAGGACAATGGGACAAATACAACGGATATTCAGGTTATAAAGACGACAAATGATAGCTATATAGAGACATCAGAAAATAATTTTTCCTATAATATTAATGTCAAAAATATTGGTGTTGATGTAGGAGAATCTGTAGAATTTCGAGATAATATACCCCAATATGTCTCAGCACTCAATGGCAGACCTGCTACTACACTTACAGCAAGTACAGATAAAGCAGGGGTTATCTGTACTATTAGCAACGATTTAGTTGTCTGTGATTTAGGTGATATGAATGTAAGTGATGAAGTGATTGTAACTATTGGCGTAGCACGTCCTATGGCAGATGGAAATTTGAGTAATACTGCATCCGCATATTCTTTACTTACGGGTGATACCAATAGGACAAATAATGAAGATTCTGTTTTTGTACAAGTTGACCCTATCGCAGATATAGAACTCGTAAGTAAAACGGTTACGCCCAATCCTGTACTAGCAGGTACAGAAGCTACTTATGTCATTCAAATACGTAACAATGGTCCATCTATCGCTAAAGATATTAACCTCTCAGATGTTTTTACAGGAGAAGTGTTTACCTTTATCTCTGCCAGTCCGACGGTAGGGACTTGTACCTATGATACACCTAACAGAACACTTAATTGTGATATGGGAGATATTGCTTCAGGTAGGACAGAATCTATCTCTTTGATAATACGTCCTGATGAACAAGTGCCTAGACCTCTTATATGGGATATTAATAATACAGCTACTGTCAGTACTTCTACAGTAGAATCTAATGTAAGTAACAATAGTAAAACTATCAATTTAAAAGTCACTTATGGAGAACTTGACCTCGCTATAGAAAAATCTGAATCAGAAGATTTCCATGAACCAGTTTCTTTTGACCCCTTTAACCTTCCTGCTAATAAATTAGTGTATAAAATAGAAATACAAAATCATGGTCCTTCTTTGGCAACGAACCTTCGCTTTATAGATAGAGTGATTAATGTTTCTCCTGATGTTGAGCAAAACCTTACTTTTTTAGGGGATACAAGTAGCTCATTGGGTGTGATAGATACGGTCAATGATCCTGCCCGTTGTGCTATTAGTGTAGATGGTAATTTTACCCCAAGTGATACTGCTCCGACTATTGATTGTAACCTTTCTCAATTGGCAGCAGGTGATTCTTATGTAAGGTATCTTGTTTTTCATATAGAAAATGCTCCAAATTTTGTCTCTGGTGATGTCTATTTGGATGAGATTAATGTCACTTCGGATGAAAATGAAACCTTATATGGGAATAATGTTGAAGATGAGAGAACCACCGTACGTGTACGTACCGACCCTCAAATTGTTAAAACAGCTTCAAGTACGGCTGTAGAGGTAGGAGAAGAATTTACCTATACTTTAGTAGTAACGAACAATGGACCAGGGTATAGCCCTAGCACTAATATTAGTGATACTCTCCCTGCGAATATGGAACTTACAGGACCACTTACTTTGAGTCCTAATCAAGGTTTCTGTATCGGTGTTGCTGGAGATACTAGTTTTACCTGTAATGTGGATTCTCTTGATGGTACACTGCATAGTACCTATGGAGATCCTGATCCTGCTGTTATCTATGAAGTCACTATCACTGTTCCTGTACGCTTTACTGCCTATCCTGGCACAGATACGGATGTGAATCAAACCACAGTGAGTAATATAGCCATAGTCACCACGACAGGACCTGATAGAAATGAGAGTAACAATGAATCCAATAGTACCATCGTCGTATATAAACCTGCTAAAATTGGCGATAGAGTATGGCTAGATATTAATGCCGATGGAAGACAAGACGTTCCTGACACAGTCGAATCAGGGATTGAAGGGGTAGAAGTTTATCTCTTTGATATCAATGATATTCTCCTTCAGACGACAAGTACGGACAGTGATGGTTTATATAGTTTTGATATCAATGTTTCAGCTGATTATCGTGTAGAATTTAACCTAACAAATGTCAATGGTGTAGATATGACAGGAAAGCTACATGTCTCTCCTCAAAATAATTTTGCAGATGATGAATTGGATTCAGATATTAATAGCTCAGGTACGACAGAATACTTTAGCGTCAATTATGGGGATAATAATATGACCATAGACGCAGGGCTTTATATGCTTGTAGGTGTGGGTGATAGAGTATGGATTGATGACAATGGCAATGGTATTCAGGATATAGGAGAACTCAATGTCTCCAATGTAGCAGTTACCCTTTGGTATGATGCTAATGATACACAAGTATTCACTGAGTTTGATGGTACTTCTTTTGGTGTAGGAGGAGTGATACTTACTGACGCTTTTGGTAACTATATCTTTAATAATCTTATCCCTAATACCTATTATGTTAAGTTTGATAAAAATACACTACCTTCTTTAACTCCTGTTTTCAGCACACTTAATGTTGGAAATGACAATACCCTAGACTCCGATGCGAACCGTACGACAGGTATATCTGAAAGTCAAGAAATAAATGCCAGTACTATTATAGGAGAATATTTTACCTATTTACACTTGGATGCAGGGATTTACGAGCCTGTGAGTATCGGAGACTTTGCATGGCATGATGCCAATGGTGATGGGATACAAGATGCTATTGAATCGGTTTTACCTAATGTGACTGTAGAACTTATGGACAGTGGCTGTAGTAGTCTCGTGACAGCTGACCAAAATAGTAGTGCCTCTTTTTCTAATACAGTGACTACAGATGCCAGTGGATTTTATCTTTTTGATAATCTCAAACCTGATATTTATTGTGTACGATTTACCGCACCAAGTGGCACAGAATATGTGATTACACAAGCAAATCAAGGGACAGATAATAATGATTCTGATGCTAATGGTACAGGCACAGCTATAGGAAATACAGGAGACTATACGCTCAATTCTGGCGATGATAACCGTAGTGTAGATGCAGGGTTTTATATTCCTCTGACTATCGGTAACCGTGTGTGGGAAGATGATAATTATAATGGTATCCAAGACAATGGAGAAGGTAATATCTCAGGTATGACCGTAGAGTTACTCCGTGATGGTGTACCGACAGGGATAACCGTTGTGACGGATGCCAATGGCTATCTCTTTACAGATTTGCCCCCAGGACCTAGATATTCTGTACAGTTTACACCCTTATTAGGGTACAACTTTACACTACAAGATGTAGCAGGTGCTACAGATGAAAATGATTCAGATACGAATGCCTCAGGTGCAGTCTCTACCCAAACACCGATTACTTTTTCATCTGAGAGCAATCTTAGCTTTGATGCAGGAGTCTATAGACCTGTAACCATAGGAGACTATGTATGGGAAGATTTAGATGCTGATGGTATTCAAGAAGCAGGAGAAGATGGTATTGAAAATGTGACTGTTACCTTGGTGGTAGATGGCACACTCACAGCGACTACCGTTACTACCGATTCAGATGGATTGTATTTCTTTGATGCCTCTTTTGACCTCAAACCAAATAGTACTTATAGTGTACAATTTTCCAATTTACCTGCATCTACGCGACCCTACCTAGTGACGAGCAATGATGCAGGAGGAGATGATAATTTAGATTCAGATATTATAGCACTAGATACGACTATTCAAGGCACAGGAATCATGCTATCAGGCGAACAAAACCTTAGTCTCGATGCAGGGTTTTACCGTCCAGCTTCTATGGGTAACCGTATTTGGTATGATGACAATGGTAATGGTATTCAAGATAATGCAGAAGACAATGTATCAGGTGTCACGGTAAAACTGTATCTTAATAGTGATAATAGTCTAGTAGCTACCAATGTAACAGATAGTAATGGATATTATCATTTTGATGGATTAAGACCCAATGCGTATTATGTGATTGTAGATAAGACTCAGTTACCTTCTGCTGAATATGTCTTTACCCAAAAAGATGCAGGAAGCGACAATAGTACAGACTCCGATGTCAATCTATCCACTGGTCGTTCTGATACCGTGACACTCATCTCAAACCAAGATGATAATACGACTGACGCAGGTATTTATATTCCTGTAAGTATTGGTGATTATACATGGATAGATATCAATGGTGATGGGGTATCAGAAGTGGGAGAGACTCCTCTTCCTAATACAGAAGTAACGCTATGGAGAAGTAGTGATGATTCTCAAGTGATATCCGACTTGGATGCTACAGTATTTGGTACACTAGGAACACTTCTGACCGATGCTTCGGGTAAATATTTATTTGATAATCTACGACCTGATAGCTATTATGTGAAGTTTACAGCACCTATAGGTTATGTACTAAGCTTACAAAATCAAGGCAATGACAATAACGATTCAGATTCAGATGGTGTAGGTACAACAACTGGAGAAACAATAGATTATATTTTAAGTTCAGGAGAAGATAATTTAAGTGTCGATGCAGGGTTTTATATCGCTATTCAAGTGGGAGACAGAGTATGGATAGATAGAGACTATAATGGTATCCAAGACAATGGAGAAGAGAATAAATCAGGTGTAACAGTCACATTGATAATAGATAGTGTGCTTCAAGATGGCTCAGGTGGGACAACACTTACTACCGAAACTACCGATGCTAATGGAGAATACCTATTTGAGACATTAGCACCAGGACATACTTATAGTGTGAAGTTTAGCCTACCTAGTGGATTCTTATTTACAAAACAAGACGAAGGTAGTGATGATTCGGTTGATTCAGATGTTAATAGCACAGGTTTTGCTTCAGGGGTTACCTCTAGTGTGGTATCTAGCGATATAAACCTTAGCTTTGACGCAGGAGTATATGAGCCAGTAACCATAGGAAACTATGTATGGGAAGATACCAATGCCGATGGTATTCAAGATAGTGGAGAACTAGGTATAGAAAATGTACTTGTAACTTTGGTCATAGATGGTACGGTAACAGCGATTACAGATTCAACAGATGGTAATGGTTTTTATGATTTTAATGCAAGTTATGATTTAAAACCAAACCATACTTATAGTGTGCAGTTTAGTAATCTTCCAAGTGTCGGAAAAGCTTATTTAATAACGACCACAGACGCAGGACTTGATGATACTTTGGATTCAGATATAGTAGCACTAAATACTACTATCCAAGAGACACCCACAATGTTTTCAGGCGAAGACAATGGGTCACTTGATGCAGGGTTTTACCGTCCAGCTTCATTAGGAAATAGAGTATGGTATGATGACAATGCCAATGGGATTCAAGATGTTGGAGAAGGGAATGTTTCAGGTGTGACGGTAAGACTTTATTATGATGTAAATGATAGTCTCGTAGATACAAATATAACAGATAGCAATGGATATTATCACTTTGATGAATTGAGACCAGAAAGTTATTATGTCGTCTTTGATGAGACGACCTTGCCTACAGGATATATCTTTACAGATAAAAATGTAAGTGGCAGTAGCAATGCAAATAATTCAGATGTAAATGCCTCAGGCTATTCAAGCTCTGTAACCCTTGTATCCAATGAAGACAATAACGACACAGACGCAGGTATCTATAAACCTGTAAATGTAGGAGACCGTATATGGCATGATACCAATGCCAATGGTATCCAAGACAATGGTGAAGTTAATATTAGTGTGAATGTTGAAGTCAATATGACTAACGGAACGAACACTTATACGACCACAGCAGTCAATGGCGAATACCTATTCCCATTGGTTAAACCAGCGAGTAATTATGTGATTACGTTTGCGATGCCATCAGGTTATGATAGCGTGAGTCCAAAAGACACAACAAATGATAACAATGATTCAGATGTCAATACAACGACACTCTCTACCGATGCCTTTACAGTAGTATCAGCAATTGACCAATTGACTTGGGATATGGGAGTCTATAATACGGTAAGCGTCGGAGACAGAGTATGGATAGATAAAAATTACGATGGTAGTCAAGACAGTGGAGAGTCCAATCTTTCAGGGGTGGATGTATCACTTTATCAAGACAATGTAGCTACAGGAGATAACAATATAACCAATGTAAATGGAGAATATCTCTTTAGTGGATTAACCCCAGGGCATAAGTATCATGTAGTATTTGACTTGACAGCCTTAAATACAGCAGGAAATAATTATAGATTTACACTTCAAGATAATATTGTAGATGATACAGCCGATTCAGATGCCAATGCTACGACAGGAGCTACAGCCCCTACACCCAATATGATTTCAGGAGAAGACAATCTTACTCTTGACGCAGGAGTATATGAGCCAGTAACCATAGGAAACTATGTATGGGAAGATAGCAATGCAGATGGAATCCAAGATAGTGGAGAACTAGGTATAGAAAATGTACTTGTAACTTTGGTCATAGATGGTACGGTAACAGCGATTACAGATTCAACAGATGGTAATGGTTTTTATGATTTTAATGCAAGTTATGATTTAAAACCAAACCATACTTATAGTGTGCAGTTTAGTAATCTTCCAAGTGTCGGAAAAGCTTATTTAATAACGACCACAGACGCAGGACTTGATGATACTTTGGATTCAGATATAGTAGCACTAAATACTACTATCCAAGAGACACCCACAATGTTTTCAGGCGAAGACAATGGGTCACTTGATGCAGGGTTTTACCGTCCAGCTTCATTAGGAAATAGAGTATGGTATGATGACAATGCCAATGGGATTCAAGATGTTGGAGAAGGCAATGTTTCAGGTGTGACGGTGAGACTTTATTATGATGTAAATAATAGTCTCGTAGATACAAATATAACAGATAGCAATGGATATTATCACTTTGATGAATTGAGACCAGAAAGTTATTATGTCGTCTTTGATGAGACGACCTTGCCTACAGGATATATCTTTACAGATAAAAATGTAAGTGGCAGTAGCAATGCAAATAATTCAGATGTAAATGCCTCAGGCTATTCAAGCTCTGTAACCCTTGTATCCAATGAAGACAATAACGACACAGACGCAGGTATCTATAAACCTGTAAATGTAGGAGACCGTATATGGCATGATACCAATGCCAATGGTATCCAAGACAATGGTGAAGTTAATATTAGCGTGAATGTTGAAGTCAGTATGACCAACGGAACGAACACTTATACGACCACAGCAGTCAATGGAAGCTACCTCTTCAGCGATGTAAAACCAGCGAGTGGTTATGTGATTACTTTTGCAATGCCATCAGGTTATGATAGCGTGAGTCCAAAAGACACAACAATAGATAACAATGATTCAGATGTCAATACAACGACACTCTCTACCGATGCCTTTACCGTTGTTTCAAATACTGACCAATTGACTTGGGATATGGGAATATATACAGATGCAAGTATTGGTAACCGTATTTGGTTAGATACCAATGCAGATGGAATCCAAGATGGTACGGAGAGCAATCTCTCAGGTGTAGATGTGAATGTCACACTTTATGAAGCCAATGGTACAGTAGCCCAAACCCAAACAGTCAGTAATGGGGAATATCTCTTTACAGGGATTACACCTAGAGAGTATTATGTAGGATTTACCCTACCAGCAGGATATAACCTTTCTCCAGCAGATGGCATAGCCGATACCGATACAAACTCAGATGTCAATGCAACAGGAAGAACCCAAAGCACGATACTCATCTCAGGAGAGAATGATGTCACTTGGGATATGGGAATATATACAGATGCAAGTATTGGTAACCGTATTTGGTTAGATACCAATGCAGATGGAATCCAAGATGGTACGGAGAGCAATCTCTCAGGTGTAGATGTGAATGTCACACTTTATGAAGCCAATGGTACAGTAGCCCAAACCCAAACAGTCAATAATGGGTCATATCTATTTACAGGGATTACACCTAGAGAGTATTATGTAGGATTTACCCTACCAGCAGGATATAACCTTTCTCCAGCAGATGGCATAGCCGATACAGATACAAACTCAGATGTCAATGCAACAGGAAGAACCCAAAGCACGACACTCATCTCAGGAGAGAATGATGTGACTTGGGATATGGGAATATATACAGATGCAAGTATTGGTAACCGTATTTGGTTAGATACCAATGCAGATGGAATCCAAGATGGTACGGAGAGCAATCTCTCAGGTGTAGATGTGAATGTCACACTTTATGAAGCCAATGGTACAGTAGCCCAAACCCAAACAGTCAATAATGGGTCATATCTCTTTACAGGGATTACACCTAGAGAGTATTATGTAGGATTTACCCTACCAGCAGGATATAACCTTTCTCCAGCAGATGGCATAGCCGATACAGATACAAATTCAGATGTCAATGCAACAGGAAGAACCCAAAGCACGACACTCATCTCAGGAGAGAATGATGTGACTTGGGATATGGGAATATATACAGATGCAAGTATTGGTAACCGTATTTGGTTAGATACCAATGCAGATGGAATCCAAGATGGTACGGAGAGCAATCTCTCAGGTGTAGATGTGAATGTCACACTTTATGAAGCCAATGGTACAGTAGCCCAAACCCAAACAGTCAGTAATGGGGCATATCTCTTTACAGGGATTACACCTAGAGAGTATTATGTAGGATTTACCCTACCAGCAGGATATAACCTTTCTCCAGCAGATGGCATAGCCGATACAGATACAAACTCAGATGTCAATGCAACAGGAAGAACCCAAAGCACGATACTCATCTCAGGAGAGAATGATGTCACTTGGGATATGGGAATATATACAGATGCAAGTATTGGTAACCGTATTTGGTTAGATACCAATGCAGATGGAATCCAAGATGGTACGGAGAGCAATCTCTCAGGTGTAGATGTGAATGTCACACTTTATGAAGCCAATGGTACAGTAGCCCAAACCCAAACAGTCAGTAATGGGGAATATCTCTTTACAGGGATTACACCTAGAGAGTATTATGTAGGATTTACCCTACCAGCAGGATATAACCTTTCTCCAGCAGATGGCATAGCCGATACCGATACAAACTCAGATGTCAATGCAACAGGAAGAACCCAAAGCACGATACTCATCTCAGGAGAGAATGATGTCACTTGGGATATGGGAATATATACAGATGCAAGTATCGGTAACCGTATTTGGTTAGATACCAATGCAGATGGATTCCAAGATGGTACGGAGAGCAATCTCTCAGGTGTAGATGTGAATGTCACACTTTATGAAGCCAATGGTACAGTAGCCCAAACCCAAACAGTCAGTAATGGGGAATATCTCTTTACAGGGATTACACCTAGAGAGTATTATGTAGGATTTACCCTACCAGCAGGATATAACCTTTCTCCAGCAGATGGCATAGCCGATACAGATACAAACTCAGATGTCAATGCAACAGGAAGAACCCAAAGCACGACACTCATCTCAGGAGAGAATGATGTCACTTGGGATATGGGAATATATACAGATGCAAGTATTGGTAACCGTATTTGGTTAGATACCAATGCAGATGGAATCCAAGATGGTACGGAGAGCAATCTCTCAGGTGTAGATGTGAATGTCACACTTTATGAAGCCAATGGTACAGTAGCCCAAACCCAAACAGTCAATAATGGGTCATATCTCTTTACAGGGATTACACCTAGAGAGTATTATGTAGGATTTACCCTACCAGCAGGATATAACCTTTCTCCAGCAGATGGCATAGCCGATACAGATACAAACTCAGATGTCAATGCAACAGGAAGAACCCAAAGCACGACACTCATCTCAGGAGAGAATGATGTGACTTGGGATATGGGAATATATACAGATGCAAGTATTGGTAACCGTATTTGGTTAGATACCAATGCAGATGGAATCCAAGATGGTACGGAGAGCAATCTCTCAGGTGTAGATGTGAATGTCACACTTTATGAAGCCAATGGTACAGTAGCCCAAACCCAAACAGTCAATAATGGGTCATATCTATTTACAGGGATTACACCTAGAGAGTATTATGTAGGATTTACCCTACCAGCAGGATATAACCTTTCTCCAGCAGATGGCATAGCCGATACAGATACAAACTCAGATGTCAATGCAACAGGAAGAACCCAAAGCACGATACTCATCTCAGGAGAGAATGATGTCACTTGGGATATGGGAATATATACAGATGCAAGTATCGGTAACCGTATTTGGTTAGATACCAATGCAGATGGAATCCAAGATGGTACGGAGAGCAATCTCTCAGGTGTAGATGTGAATGTCACACTTTATGAAGCCAATGGTACAGTAGCCCAAACCCAAACAGTCAGTAATGGGGAATATCTCTTTACAGGGATTACACCTAGAGAGTATTATGTAGGATTTACCCTACCAGCAGGATATAACCTTTCTCCAGCAGATGGCATAGCCGATACAGATACAAACTCAGATGTCAATGCAACAGGAAGAACCCAAAGCACGACACTCATCTCAGGAGAGAATGATGTGACTTGGGATATGGGAGTGTATCAATTAGCATCTATCGGTGACAGAATCTGGCTTGATAGAAACCTTAATGGTATTCAAGAGGCTGAAGATATTAATTATACGGGTAGTATTGATGTGACTTTATATGATAGTACGGGGACGGTGCTTCGTACTGTGACTACGACTGATGGAAGTTATAGTTTCACAGGATTAGTACCATCGGAATATGTTATAGGTTTTACACTACCTATAGGATATGTATTGGGAATTAAAGATGCCAATGGAAACAGTGATGACAGTATTGATTCGGATGTGAATGCTAGTCTTCGTACAGAGTTGATTACTTTGAATTCTGGTGTTGATGATAGGACGTGGGATATGGGTATTGGTTTTTCTGATTTTAATGTTAGTAAAACCCAAACGGGTGGACTCAATCCAATTACAGCAGTGAATGATGTGATTACTTATACTATTATCGTGACGAATATAGGGACAGTTAAACTAACAGGTATCACTCCTACAGAAAATTATCCAGGGCTTGGAGTAGGTACACTCAGTACTCCACTTGAGAGTAATACTTCTGATAGTATTTTGGAGCTAGGTGAAACATGGACATATACGGCTACTTATACGGCGACACAAGCTGATATAGATGCAGGAGTAGAGTTAATCAATGTGATAAGTATTGAGAGTAATCAGACCAGCAGTAAAGAAGACAATGAGAGTACAGCTGTGAGTGGTATTGCAAGTTTTAATGTTACTAAGACGCAAACAGGGGGAGCAAATCCAGTTACTTCGGTTGGAGATATTTTGACTTATACGATTGAGGTCAATAATACAGGAACGCTGAGTCTTACAGAGGTTAATGCTACAGAAAACTATCCAGGAGCAGGAGTAGGGACATTGGGTACGGAAGTAGAGAGTAATAGTACCAATGGTATATTAGATGTAGGGGAGACATGGACTTATACGGCTACTTATACGGCTACCCAAGCAGATGTCGATGCCAATTTGGACTTAATCAATGTCATTAGCATAGATACGAATGAAACCAGTAGCGAGGATGCAAATGAAAGTACAGCTATTTCACAATTACCAGAGATTGTCCTAGAAAAATCTACCAATGGGATAGATGCTGATGCCGTAGTTGATGCTGTAAACTTGGTAGATGGTCAAGCGATTACATGGACATATGAGATGAATAATACAGGAAATGTGACGTTACATGATATTAATCTAAGCGATAATAAGGAAGGTAGTATCACTTGTCCTTCTAGTATTTTGGCTGTAGGTGCAACGATGACTTGTACGCTTAATGGTACAGCAGTGATAGGGGATTATGAAAATATTGCTTCTGTAGAAGTGACTAGTCCTATAGGGATTAAATTGTATGATAGCGACCCTAGTCATTATACGGTACCTACTCCAATCATTACAGCACCTACCATAGATGTAGAAAAAGCGACCAATGGTGTAGATGCTGATGATGCTATAGATGCCGTGCTATTGAATGAGTCGGACCTTGTTACTTGGACGTATACTGTGAGAAATACAGGGGATACCAATCTCAGTAATATTAGTTTGGTTGATGATAGAGAGGGGAATGTGACTTGTCCTTCTAGTACTTTGGCAGTGGGTGCTTCCATGGTTTGTACAGAGATTAATAGTACAGCTGTAGTAGGAGATTATGAAAATATCGCAACGGTAACAGGTATAGATATTATTAATGGGGGTACGGTGACAGATACTGACCCAAGTCACTATAAGGTATTGACAGCACTTGTATTAAGTGCAGCGATAGACGTAGAAAAATCTACCAATGGAATAGATGCTGATGATGCCGTAGATGCTGTGGTCTTGAATAAAGATGATAATATTACATGGACTTATGTGGTACGAAATACAGGTAATGTGGCATTGGATGTAAGCCTAAGCGATGATAGAGAAGGAAATGTATCTTGTCCTCAATCTTCTCTTGATGTAGGAGAGTCTATGACTTGTGAACTTACAGGTATTGCTGTAGTAGGTGAATATAAAAATATTGCAACCGTCATTGGTACGCCACCAACGGGAGCAGATGTCAATGATAGTGACCCAAGTCATTATATCGCGTCAGTGGTAAGCCTAGGGTCTGTGGTTTGGGATGATATCAATGGTAATGGGATACAAGAGGCTACAGAGCTAGGTATCGCAGGAGCAAGAGTGACACTTGTAGAAGTGGATGGCTCAGCTGTTACAGGAGTAGCTGTACAAACGACAGATGCAAATGGTACGTATTTCTTTGATAATTTATTGATAGGGGAGTATAAAGTCGAAGTGAATATGAGTGCTGTCACAGGGGCATATATTCCTTCACTTGTACAAGTAGCTGATGCCAATACAGATGAGGATAATGATTCAAATATCGCTACGATAAATGGAAATATTTATACTTCAGGGATTGTTACTTTGGAGAATAACGCTGAACCTACATCAGAAGAGAGTAATATCACAAACAGTGGAGATACTCAAGATAGTACAGATGATGACAATGGAAATATGACAGTGGATTTTGGATTCTTTATTGCAGGTATTTGGACAGGTCATGTGAGTAAAGATACCAATAATGATACCCATGGAGATACGGATTTCCCTAATGTCACGATAGCGCTTTATACTGACCCCAATGGAGATGGTAACTATAGCGATGATGGGATATTATTTGATACAACGACGACTGATAGTAATGGAGATTATAGCTTTACTAGCCTACCTCGTGGGGATTATGTGGCTGTAGAGACACAACCTACAGACTATGATGATGTAAGTGAAAATGAAGGTGGAGATGATGATGATAAACCTGATAACACGATGATTAATACTATTGCAGGGACGATAGATTTAGGGGAAACAGATAGTGGCAATGATTTTGTTGAAATCAACAGATTTAGCAATGTATTTGACCCACCTAGTGCCTTAAAAACAGGTAATGCAGGTGGTTGGCCAGAGATTGAGTGGAAAATGGTATGGATAAATGATGGAAATGCTCGTGCGATGAGTGTCCATGTAGAAGACCCATTGAGTAGTGATTTGACATTTATTGAAGGGACATTACTTTGTGATGCGAGAGGAGCTTCAACGACTGATGCCAATGCCACAGGATGTTTCTATGACTCTGTACAAAGAAAAGTGATTTGGAATGGTCAGATAGCAGCAGACTTTGGATTGGTGACAGAAGATACAGCGGTCAATGAAGTGGTGATTACCTTCCGTACTACGGTGCCTGATAGACTCAATAGTGTAGAAAATCAAGCGAGTGCAAATTGGGATAATGATGCTGATGGGAAAGTAGATTATAATCAAAGTGTCAATACTGATAATCCAGAGACAAGTGCAGGGGGGAGACAGTACTATTATTGAAAACCCAAATCGGACAGCGACTCCAACACCAACGCCGACTCCAATTCCAACTCCTGAGGAAGGTACAAGCTTTGATGGCATTGTGTCAGGTACACAAGGTGTTACGATTAATCCTCTTTTAGCAGGAGAAAATTTGGTATCCTTTACGCAACCTAGTCATGGTACTGTCACACTTGATGATAGAGGTACGCCCAATGATACCAGTGATGATGTTCTTATTTATGTTCCAATAGATGGCTATGTAGGAGAAGATAGTTTTAGCTATACCGTGACAGATAGTCAAGGCAATGTGCTGACGCGTAATAGTACTATTATTGTAGCCCAAATGGTAGCAAGTAATGGTGTAACCTTTGAGGTACTAGAAGAGGGTGAAGAACTCTTATCCTTTACACAACCTAGTCATGGTACTGTCACTTTAGATGATGGAGATACAGAGTTTGATTTAACGGATGATAGATTACGCTATGTGCCTAATAGAGGGTATAGTGGAGAAGACAGCTTTACGTATACGATTAGAGACAGTGCAGGAGAAGTTGTTACGAAAACCAAAATCCTTATAGTCGAAGGTACACGCTCCGACTCTGGAGATACTTTAGGACAGTGGAGTATGTTGATTCTTATGTTACTCACTGGAATGATAGGACTCTATTATGTGCGAAGAGAAGAAGGACTATAGACGTTTTCTATCACGTCTTCTTCCCTATCTTCATAGACTTTCACCCCTTCCAAATATCCCGAAATCTCCACCTCTTCATACACTATTCCCTCAGGTACTTTCTCCGAATGCAGTTGTACGGCACATTGTTTATAATTAGGCTCAAAGGATTTGGGGTCAAATTCAGGTAGGGTAATGAGGTTGATGAGTTGTTCATTATAGTGAAAAGGCACAAATACATTGCCTTCTCTTACAGTCTCTGAGAGTTTGACTATCCACATCTTCCACACGACCACGCGTTCCCGAAAGGGCGATACGGTCACCAGATTTGACTTGTAGTTTTGTGGCATCTTTGGGACTCATATCTATCCATGCTTCAGGGGCTAAGGCATCCAAAATACCTACCGTACCTGTTTTGGTACGCGTATGAAACTGCTCTACAGTACGCCCCGTATTGAGTATAATAGGCAAACCTTTACACGCCATTTCACTCAAAGGTATCCAATCTACAGCCAATAAATTGGCTTTTCCATTGCTGGTTTTACAAGGCATATCAGGGCTATAAAGACGCTTTGTACCTTCAGGTGCATCGCTATTACAAGGCCACTGTATGCCTCCTAGATTTTCTATCTTTTCATAAGTCATTTGCGAATAATCACAAAGTCGCCCCTCACTCACGCGTTTGACTTCATTAAAGACATCACGAGGGGTTTTGAGGTTTTTGAAGAGTAATGCATGTTTGTCTCCAAAATATTTAGAAAACTCCAAGACAATATCAAGGTCAGCTTTAGAGTCTCCCAAAGGTTCAACAGCTTTTTTGGCATAGTTACAACGGCGTTCAGAATTGGTATAACAGCCTTCTTTCTCAGCCATGTCGCTGCCCCAAAAACCACATCGGCAATCTCAGCCGTATCAGACATAAAAGAATCTTGCACCACTAAAATATCAAGCTTTTTGAGGGCTTTACGCAGAGCAGTTTGGTCAGGATAACTCACAAGTGGATTGGTAGCCACGACCCAAAGAGCCTTAATCTCTCCACGGTTAATGGCATCAATAATTTGTGGATAGGCATAACCCCTTTTTTGAGGAATGAGACTTTCAGGTACAGCAATAATATCAGCAAAATCTTGTCTGTCTGATTGCGATGCATAATTTCTATACCCAGGGAGTGAAGAAGTAAACCAAATTCACGCGTCCCCATAGCATTACACTGCCCCGTAATCGACATCGGTGACGCTCCCTCACGCCCTACATTGCCCGTAATCAGTGCCAAGTTACAAATCGCAGACACCGTATCTGTGCCAATGCTACTTTGGTTCACTCCCATCGTCCACGCCGACATCACAGCATCAGCAGAAGCATAAATCTTGGCTAAGTTATAAAGCTCTTTGACTTCTATACCCGTAATATTTGCCACTTCTTGAGGAGGATAATTCCCTAGAATATGCTTTTTAAATTCACTATATCCATTCGTTCTTTCTGCGATAAACTTCTCATTTTCCCAACCTTGTTCAAAGATAATATAACAAAGCCCATTAATCAAAGCCAAATCCGAACGGGGTTTCAAAGGCACAAAAATATCAGCCATTTGAGCCGTCTTGGATTTGCGAGGGTCAATGACGATAATCTTAGGATTTTTGGATTTTGGCAATATGAAGCTTCAAAATCGGATGATTGTCAGCGATATTTGCCCCAATGAGCATAATCACATCAGCCTTTTCAAAATCCTCATAACAGCCCGTAGGACCATCGCTTCCAAAGCTTTGTTTATACCCCATCACAGCCGAAGCCATACACAGCGTGGTATTGCCATCATAATTATTGGTCTCTAATCCCAATTGCACAAATTTACCCAAAGCATAAAATTCTTCGGTGAGCAATTGCCCAGTAGAAAGCACAGCCACAGCCCCTTTACCATGTTGGGCTTGAATGCGTTTGAACTCTTTTGAAGTATGCTCAAAAGTCTCTTCCCAAGTCTTCGCCACCAATTTTCCATTTTCACGCACAAGAGGATTACGCACACGAGAATCAGCATAGACCATCTTGTGTTCACTCAATCCCTTAGGACAAAGCGTCCCAAAGTTCACAGAATGCAAAGGGTCACCCTTGGAATACACAGCCTTCCCAGCCTTCACCCCAATATACATCCCACACCCCACACCACAATAACCACAAGTAGAACGCACCCATTTATCAGGAGCATTTTCCTTGGCGACTTTCCCAAAAATGGGGTCATCTACAAGTGCGTATTTATCTACTTTGATGTCTGTACCTAGAAATTGTTTTATTTTGTTTGTTATGGTCATTTGCTTCTCCTACTTGATATGCTTATATCATTTTTTGTCTGTTTTATGTTGTGGCGTTTTTGTGATGTATCGTTGGAGGGGTGGGTTGTAGTAACTTCTATTATCTTATTATCTTTTCCATATTTAATAGTTTTACGTATAAAGTCTTCATTTAAGTCAAAATAATCAGCAATGTTTTTAACTGCTTCTAATGCATCTATTTCATCAATTCCTTGAGTCTTATATCTATATAAAGTCTTGAGAATTAATTCACCTAATTCATTGGTTTTTTGAGGATTTCTATTTAAAGCTTTACTAACTTCACTTTGAATTTTTTTAAAAAGTTTCTTATCAATATTATTATTTTGTTTTTCAATAGGTATTTTCTCAAAAAAATGAAATTTAATTTTTGTATTTTTTGGCTTATGTAATATTTTTTCTAAGTGTAAGCCTTTTAAGTTTGTTTCTTGTCCATCACCTGCCTGATGAGTATCGAATTTTATATTTTGATTTTTAATTAATTGTTTCAAATGTATTACCTCTGATTCCCAGCAAAAAAGTTCCCTGACAAGCCCAAAGGCACAACAGTCTTATAAAATAAATAACGCCCACTTAGCTCATTCAATTTTATTTTTTGCATAATACTCATAATAGTCTTAACTGATAATTTGGATTTAATACTTTTGCGATAGTCTGATGAATCGTTTTAAGTAATATATCATCTATAACACCTATTTTTTCTACCAATCGTTCATTTGCAAAATTTTTCACTTGAAAACAATCTACAGCTGATACTTTTGAAAGACCATTTTCTTTATCTACTTTTATCTGTGCCATCCAAGGGTAGTGTGTATAGTTTACTTTCCAATCCGTAATAGGGACTATGGTTTTTAGAGGTAATTTACCTATGGTGTCATGACTTACCACAACAGCAGGGCGTAATTTTGAAATCTCAGAACCTACTTGAGGGTAAAACTTCACCATCCAAATGTCACCTTGGCTAATATTCATATACATCTCCAACATCTGCACTTAATTCTTTGCTAAGTTCTCTATACTCTTTATCATCCAGTGCCAAAGCAACACCTTTTTGCCATTTATCGCGTTCTTTTTGTTTGAGATGATTAGCGATGGCTTCATTATATATACTAGAAAGAGACACATGAAGTTCTTCTTTTAGAGCTATTACTTGTTCTTTTAGCTCAACAGAGATATTAAAAGTCACTTTTTCAACTTGATTACTGTATGTTTGTACCATAGTATTCTCCTTATCTATTGTAGGTATTATAGCATGGGGTTTTGTCTGTGTCAAATTTTGATTTTGATGCTCATAGTTTTTCTTTACATTTTGATAAATATATATCATCTTCTGTATTTTCTTTTCTATCTACGCCATTACTATAATTAAAGTGTTTTTGAGATTTTTATAATATTTTTTAACTCCCATAATGATACCGACAAGCCAATACATTAACCTGCGTATCAAAAACTTCATAGACGATACGATGTTCTTGGTTGATGCGTCTTGACCAACAGTTTTGAAGTTCATGTTTGAGCATTTCAGGTTTTCCTGTGCCTTCAAAAGGTCTTCTCTTGATTTCTTTTAGAAGTGTATTTATCTTTTTGAGTATTTTTTTGTCTTGACTTTGCCAATAACAATAATCTTCCCATGCTTCATCTGTAAAAGGTATAGCCGTTCATTAATTCTACAATTTCTTCTTGTCTAGTGACTTTCCCTGTATCGAGTGTCATTTGAGAAAGAGACGATAGCAAACGCTTTTTATTTTGTGGAGATGCTAAGAGATAGGCAGTTTCTTGTAAAGCATTATAGCTTTCCAATGAGATAATCACCACATTTTCACCATTTTTGCGATTGACAATCACTTCCTCACTATTTGCATACACTGTATCACAAAGTGATTTTAAATTATTTCTTGCTTCTGTAAAATTGACTACTTGCATATTTTATCCTTTATGTTCCATATATTGTACTTATTATAGTACAGAATATCTTAATTGTCAACTAGCTTATTTACCTCTGATTCCCAGCGAAAAAGTTCCCTGCCAACCCCAAAGGCACAACGGTTCTATAAAACAAATAGCGTCCAGAGAGTTCACTCACCAATGCGCCAACTGTAGCGATACTAAGCGTGATTATCGCCAAAGTAATCAATCCACTTGCCGTAAAAAGTATTGCCAAAAGTGGTAATGCCAAGGCAAATGTGATGAGAGAATAGACCCTAAATTTTTTGATATTTCCAAAGTGTTCATCAAGTAATATTTTGCTTCTATTGTATTGGTAAAAGAGTGTGTCTTCTTTGTCTAGGTTTTTGTAAAAGAGTATTTCTTCCCATATTACCAAGATTTGTCCCATTCCTGCGAGGAGGGTAATTGCCAAAAGTACCATCACGCCTTGGCTACCATTGCCGATGAGTAAGGCTGTGGCGATGAGTAAAAATCCGACATAGGCTGTACCAAAAAAGCGTTTGTTTGTGGATTTTCTGTCCCAAGAAGGTCTGGCTTTGATACGGTATATCATGGATTGTGCGTAAATACCATAAATCCCAACAGCCAAAGTCAAGGCTTCTACAGCGATAAGTGGAAACCCTTTGATGCCCAAATATACCATCGCTACGACGACCGAAGCCAAGCCAGTAAATGCACCCAAAGCAATCGCCTCACGACTCAACCACGAAGTACGCCAGTTTCGCATCGCAGTCAGTGCCATAATAGGGCGACCCAAATGCAAAGCAGACAAAGGCAAACCAATGGCAGAAGGAGCAAATGCCAAAATCGCCATCACAAGCGTAGGTTCAGGCAGATTGAAGCCCAAAGAAAACAAAATTTGCCCCAAAAACAATGCCAAAAATGCACCTAAACTCACTTGGGTTAGCACCGTCATAAAGACCAAAGGCAATTCAGCATGGGCAGGTTTGAGTAAATGTTCATCAGCAGGACGAAAGACTTCATCGCCTTTGAGTTCGGGCAAAGTATAACGCGTCGTAGGCTTGGTAATCTGGGTATCAGGCAAATGAGGAGCAACACCCTCTTTTGCCATATCTTCGTCCAACCATTGCTTGACATTAAAGGTCTCAATCTCAATCGCATTGGACGGACAAGCCTGAACACAAGCAGGACTTTGTCCCATTTCAAGCTTATCAGCACACATATGACACTTGGTCACAATCCCTCTATCAGCATTAAAAGAAGGCACTTCATAAGGACAATTCCAAGTACAATATTGACAACCAATACAGCTAGGGTCATCATGCCACACAATCCCATTGTCAAATTTGATATAAGACTCCGTCGGACAACCAATAAGACATTCAGGCTCAAGACAATGGTTACAAGACATAGAATTAAACATCTGAAGGGTATCTGGAAAAGTACCTGTTTCCATCTCGCCAACTCTACGCCATTTGATGTCATCAGGATTGGCATTTTGCTCATTACACGCCACCTCACAACAATGACACCCTACACAAGCCGTAGCATCAAAATGAAAGCGATACTGCTCTCCTTTATTTAGCTCAGGCAAGTCAATGCTATAATTGCCACATTGCATTCCAGTATTGGTCTTATGACTTAAAAAGTCTTCTAAGGGTGTTTCTTTACTTAAGGTATTTTGCATCTGTTCCTCTTGTCTAGTGTGTAACTTTTTTCATATTCTACCTTATATAGTGAGATATAAGGCTCAATGGGTGCTTTATTTTTGTGCTTTGCCTTGTCTAAGCATTATTTCTTAAGCCATTTAAGATATACTTTGCAAGACAAAGTACTTTGAAAATAAAAAGGAAAATGATGTTAGATGAGAGAGCAGAGGCATTACGGCAGATTAGTGAGATTAAAAATCATCTTGTAGATAAACGAACTTTTTTTCCTTATAATTATAATGCTGTGTATGTGTGGAGTGTCGTTGTTGCTATTTTGACTGTGGTGATGATACCTTTGTATGAGCAGAGTATAGTCTTTGGTACTTCGGTTATTTTTATTTTGATTACGTTAGGATTTGTTTCTGAAGGGATGATGACCAAAAAAGAGAATCAACAGTATGATATAGAAGATTGTACTTTACGTCAGCGATTTATTATGAAAAACTTTCTGATGCTTTCTTTTTTCTTGATTGTACTTTCTACGACTTTGGCGAGGTATGAGCTTTATATTCCTATTTATCTTTCATGGATTTTTCTTGTTTCTATTGGGTATTTTGCTGTAGGGTATGTCTTGAATATTCCACGCTTTAGCCAAATGGCACAGCTCAATATCTTTGTGGCAGTATTTTTGTTGGGGATTGGTGGATATATGGAGCATCTGGTGGGTACGGATTCTTCTTGTTTTATTTTTGTACAGATGTATGTTGTGCTTGGGCTTTCTATTTTTCCAGCAATCATTGCATGGCAACAAAAAAAGGCGATAAAGATGAGTCAAGAGGCAGAGGGAAACTAGATGTTTGACCCACTTTTACATCAAACTGTACGCTCAAAGTTGATGTCTATACTCATTGCCAATGATGCTATACCTTTTAAGGCTCTCAAAGAGAGTCTCGCTGTGACCGATGGGAATCTCTCTTCGCATCTATCTAAACTAGAAAAAGAATCTTATGTCTTGATAGAAAAGACATTTGAAGGCAAACGACCCAAAACGATTGTACACATCGCCCCTAAGGGACGAGAATCTTTTGATAGATATATTGAAGCACTGAAACAATTTATAGAAGACAATTAATGTCACATTTCACAAATTATAAGGAAAAATAATGCACAATAAACTAGAAAAACTCTTAGGACGCTTTGGAGGCTTTATCCATGATAATCCTCTCAAAGTCATCGTCGTGCTTTTTGCACTCTTGGCATTCCCACTGTCTCATGTACCTCAAATTACGATGGATACTTCAACCGAGGGTTTTATGCACGAAGATGACCCCGTATTGATAGAATATAATGCATTTCGCGCACAATTTGGACGTGATGAAAAAGTCATGATAGCACTTAAAAGTGATAATATCTTTAGCTTAGAATTCTTAAATACCCTAAAGAAGCTCCATGAAGAGCTAGAAAATACTGTACCTTTTTTAGCTGATATTGATTCTTTGTATAATGTGAGGAATACACGAGGTGAGGGTGATAGTCTGATTACAGATGATTTACTCGAACCTTTTCCTAGTACACAAAAAGAAGTGGATGTGATTAAAGCACAGACTATGGATTCTGTTTTTTATAGAGATTTATTTATCTCCAAAGAGGGCAAGATGACTACGATTGTGATAGAAACGGATGCCTATTCTAGTGTGGGTGAAGTAGCTGTCTCTGATGAAGAGGATTTTGATGAAGGTTTTGATACGCAAACAGAGGTAAAACAAGATACAAAAAGAGACTTTTTAACAGATGAAGAAAATGCCAAGCTTATTGAGAAAGTATTTGAAATTGTAGCAAAATACAAAAGTGATAGTATAGAGATTTATGTAGCAGGGTCACCTTCTGTCAATCATGCACTCAAAACGCAGATGAGAGCAGATATGCAAAAGTTTATGCGAATTACCTTTTTGATTATTGTTGTGTTCTTGTTTATTATGTTTAGAAGGGTTTCGGCTGTAGTCTATCCTTTACTTGTCATTATCCTTTCTTTGCTTGTTACCGTTGGGGCAATGGCATGGTCTGGAACGGCATTTAAACTGCCTACGCAGATTGTACCCTCACTGTTGATGGCAGTCTCGGTGGGTGCTACGGTGCATATCTTGTCCATCTTCTTTGATGCTTTTAACCGTACAGGCAATAAAAAAGAAGCACTTTCTTATACGCTAGCGCATTCAGGCTTGGCTATTGCGATGACCTCGGTCACTACAGCGATTGGTGTGGGGTCATTTTCGGGTTCTGAAGTGGCACCTATTTCTGATTTGGGCACTTTTGCTTCTTTGGGAGTGATGGTCTCTCTTGTACTTACTTTGACACTTTTACCTGCACTTCTAAGCCTTACTAAACTCAAACAAAAAGTCAAAACTGAAGATGATAGCCTTGATAATATCATGAAAAAGTTTGCTGTGATACCTATTAAGTATTATAAAGCAATATTGGCAGGTTCTGCTGTACTTGTTATCTCCTCTCTTACTTTAGCCGTGATGCACATAGAGCTTTCACACAATCCTCTTAAGTGGTTTCAGCCAGATAGCTATGATAGGATTTCTACAGAAGTGATTGATGAAGCACTCAATGGTTCGGTGACGATTGAAGTCATTATAGATACAAAAGAAACAAATGGTTGGAATGACCCCGTAAGACTCAATACCCTCAATGACTTCTCCAAAGACTTAGAGAATTATGTAGATAGCCATACGCATATTGGTAAAGTGGTTTCTCTCGCCACTATTGTCAAAGAGACCAATAAAGCCTTACATGAGAATCTAGAAGCACATTATACGATTCCTACTAATGCCAATTTGGTATCCCAAGAACTTTTACTCTTTGAAAATTCAGGAAGTGATGACTTAGAAGATGTCGTAGATAGCCAATTTAGCAAGGCAAGAGTGACCGTGAAGTTACCATGGATAGATTCGGTCAAAGCCGTTGATGTACTTTCTTATGTCAAATCCGAAGCACAAAAGCGTTTTCCTCAAGATGAAATAAGCACCACAGGTATGATGCCTTTGTTGATTAATACGTTTTCTCAATCGGTACATTCTTCGGTACAGTCGTATATGATTGCGTTTATTGCGATTAGCTTTATGATGATGTTTATTTTGGGTTCTGTGCGTATAGGACTTTTGGCAATGATACCAAACCTAGCCCCTATCATTGTAGGGCTTTTGATTATGGTTGCTATGAATATCCCGTTGGATATGTTTACGCTTCTTATTGGAAGTATTGCCATTGGATTAGCTGTTGATGATACCATTCACTTCATGCACAATTTTAGACGCTACTACCTAGAACATGGAGATGCCAGTCGTGCGATTGAACAGACTTTTTTTACCACAGGAAAGGCGATGCTTATTACGACGATTGTACTGTCTTTAGGGTTCTTCTCTTACTTGATGGCAAATATGATTTCGGTACAAAACTTTGGACTTCTTACGGGTTCAGTGATTATTATGGCTCTTCTTTCTGACCTCCTTTTAGCTCCTGCCCTTATGATGGTAGTGACTAAATGGGGTTGGGTTAAATAAAATACATATACTTAAAAGGATTATAAATGAACGCAAAAAAAATATTAGTGATACTAAGTCTAGGACTTTCACTCCTCATCACAAGCATCATAGCGGATGATGCCAAAGCCAGAGCGATTATGGAAAAAGTAGATGCTAGAGATGATGGACAAACTATTGAACAAGATATGATGATGATTCTCATAGATAAAAATGGCAAAAAAAGAATCAGAGATATGAAGTCCTACTCCAAAGATTTTGGGGTAGATGAATACCAAACGATGTTTTTTTAAATCGCCTTCAGATGTCAAAAATACAGCATTTTTGACCTATGATTATGATGATGCGTCTAAAGATGATGACCAATGGCTTTATCTTCCAGCGTTAAAAAAAGTCAAGAGAATCCCTAGTGCTGACAAAAGTGGTAGCTTCATGGGTTCAGATTTTTCGTACTATGATATGACGGATAGAAACTTAGAAGATTATGATTTTAAATTTATTAAAGATACCAAAGTCTATGGCAAAGATGCATGGATGATAGAATCCACACCACGCAACAAAAAGACGATTAAAGAATCAGGATATACCAAAACGATTGCTATTATACGCAAAGATAACCATGTAGTAATACGAGCGATTAATTATATGAAAAATGCTAAGAAGAAGTATATGGACATCAAAAAGATACATAAACAAAATGGTATTTGGGTAGTGGATGAAATGAGTATGACGACGAAAAAAGGCAAAAAAATGCTCCATAAATCAGTTTTGAAGTTTAGCAATATTAAGGTCAATACAGCATTAAATGATAGCCTTTTTAGCACAAGACGCTTAGAAAAAGGACTCTAAGATATGAAAAAACCTATGAGTATGCTATGGCTTTTATCTCTGGTTAGCCTCTTGAATGCAGATGCACTTAGTACAGACCTAGATGGCTTTGATGATGAGAGTCTCAACGAGACTAGCCAAGAGCGTCCAAGCCGACTGATTGCAGGACTTACAGGTAAAATCACACAACAAGTAGCCTTTTCTTGGCATAATGATGCACCTTATGAGAACATCACATCGCTAAAGTCTTCATTACTGTTAGATTATGAACATAAGTTTGACAATGGTATCCGTATCAAAATCAATGCCAAAGCCTATTATGATGCTATTTACAGTCTCAAAGACAGAGGAGATTTTACTTCCCAGACCTTGAATGCACTCGAAGCCGAAGTCGAACTTTATGATGCTTATATAGAAGGTAAAATTACCGATAGCTTGGATTATAAACTCGGTCGTCAAGTTGTCGTTTGGGGTAGAAGTGATACGATTCGTGTGACAGATATTCTCAATCCCTTAGACAACCGTAGACCTGCGATGACGGATATAGAAGACTTGCGTCTGCCTGTGACGATGGTGAAGCTGGATTACTTTGTAGGCAATTGGCGTATTACCCCTATGGCTATCGTAGAACAACGCTTTTCCAAGAATCCTCCTTTTGGAGGAGATTTCAATCCCGTATCTTTTCCTCTGCCTTCAGAAGAGCGTTATGATGATGTGACTTATGCCTTGAGCATTGGTGCAGAGTTTTCGGGTTGGGATATTAACTTTTATGCAAGTCATACCTATGATGATGCAGGATATATAGACCAAAGTGCGTTAATACCATTGATGGTACATGATAAAGTCACTATGTTTGGTACAGCCCTCAATGTCCTTTCTGGTTCATGGCTATTCAAGACAGAATTAGCCTATTTTGATGGACTCAAATATACTTCCACAGGAGAACAAGCGTTTAGTAGAATGGATGCACTTTTGGGTGTAGAGTACAATGGTATTAGCGATACACTCATCTCGTATGACATCGTAACACGCCAAATACAAGACTATACAAAAAAAGCTTTTAGCCGAATATAATCCTTTGCAAGAAAATGAATATCAACATGCCTTTAGAGTGAGTTCAGATTTCTTAAATGCCACAGTTACAGCGAATTATTTGCTTTCACTTTATGGAGAAAAGCTAGACGAAGGAGGCTTCCAAAGAGCATGGGTCAAATACGAACTAGCAGACGCTATGAACATGAATGTAGGCGTAGTAGATTATATCGGTGGTTCTGTACTTTTTGATGCTATTTCAGACAATGATATGGTGTTTATGGATATTTCTTATAGTTTTTAGGAGTAGAGGAGGAGTATCACTTCTCTACTTTATTCTTAGGGGATTATGGACGTGTAGAGGTCATACCTGCACTGAGCCAGTCTTGCATACCTCCACGGTACCATTTGAGCTTTTCGGTGGGATACCCTGCGTCTATGAGGGCAAATATCATATCTGGAGATTGCCTACACCATGGACCATTACAGAAGATGACTAGGGTCTTGACATGGTCAAATTCATAATCTCCATCAGCATCTTTGATTGCACCCAAGTGCTTTAAGGCAAATTCAAATTCAAACTCATATTCTTCTCTTTCTTTGAAGTAATCAAAGGGCATATTGATAGCCCCTGGGATAGTACGGTAGATAAACCAATCCTTTTTACGGCTGTCTATGAGTACGAGATTGGGATTGGTCTTCATTTCTTTGAGAGTCAGGAGTACTTCAAGCTCTCCGTAAGTCTCCAAATCACTCTCCAAATGCATAGGTAAGAGCTTTCCTTTGGTGTGTACATAGGTAGATTTACAAGCATCAGGTACAGAAGCGTGTGCGAAGTCTCCTGTCCATAAAGTAGCATTGTTAATACGTACTTTTTCACACTCTTTGGGTTTGTCACGTTTGACCGTCATTTCGTAGGGCTTCCCTTGTTTGTCTTTCATGGTGACTGTCACCCCTCTTTGTTCAAAAGAGAGGGCTGAGGCTAAGACTAGAGGGCTTGAGAGTAGGCAGAGTGAGCATAGAAGTTTGAACATGAATTTTCCTTTGACATATACATTGCTGATATAATAGCATATAAGTACTTCTATTACTATAGTATAGTAAAATACACGCATATTAATTTGAAGGATAATCATGAAACATATTTTTAAGCTCTTTATCGGAGCATTTTTACTACTCAGTAGCAGTATAATAGCTAAGGAAGCTCAAAATCTCCAAATATTTAGTGCAGACAATAGCAAAGGTAGTATCACTGCCAAAAGTATTGAAAAAGCATTTAATGCCAGTGGCGTAGTAGTCGATGTCAACAATGATATGAATTCTATTTTTTTCCAAACGCTATGGAAAAGTCCATCACAAAAACTACAACCTAGCGATATTTACCCATCCTCAATTAGTCAAAAAACTGATGACGAAGTATCCTACAATTGGTCTCATCACCCCTTTGTCTATGTCTATTTATGAAGATGCTAAAACAAATACGATCAATATCTCTACCTTGTCTTTAGCAGGTATGGCTAGAATTACCAAAATTCCTAGCAGCAATGCTGATTTGATAGCCTATGCCAAAGCGATAGATACAGCAGTGCATTCTGCCTTACCCAAGGGTAAATATCTTGCAGTCAATCACCAGAGCAAACCTACACAAGCCTTGGTGACCGAGTTTACACTAGAGCTTGAAGTAGAAGAGGGTGATAGCTATGCTGATACCAAAGATGGATTCAAGGAAGAATTTGAAAGTGAACTAGGACCTGTAGGCTTCTTGATACCTAAGTCTTATGCTATCGCACATGAAGATTATGATTGTTTTGATACCTATTCTATCATTCGGTTTAATGCCATCTATCCTGTAAGTAAAAACCATCCTGAAGCAGGTGCGTATGCTCCTTTTTCTGTAGTTATTTACAAGAAAAAAGACGAAGAAGCTACGCATATCGCCTTTCCTTCAATCCACAACTGGATAAGTGACCTTGACATCACAGACAAAGAGACTGTCAAAGTAGTCAAACAAACCCACGAGATGATTCAAACAATTTTGGAAGAGCTTACGGAGTAGGGGAGGAGAGGGCTTCTTTCCTAAACCTTTCTAGTTTAAAATCCTAGACAATACCTTAGCCAAAAAGCAAAGCCAAAAATAAAGAGAGGTGATGAGATAACTGCTATAATCTTAAACCAAAAAAACATAAAGTTATCCCATGACAGAAATTATAACACTGATAAGCGTAGAGACAAGAAAAGCCTATCCACTTCACTCTAGTGAGAGGGTGGCTTAGGGAGTGTTTTTGGCTAAGGTATTGTAAAGTATGGTTTAATATATAAATAAAATTTCGTCATTTATTACTTTATCCTTTTTTGATAAATAGATATGTTATACTTAATTAAAAGGAAATAAATGACCAACGAATTCTACCTACAACTAGCCATAAATAAAGCATGGGAGTATCAAGGATTGACTTATCCCAATCCTGCTGTGGGGGCTGTGCTGACTTGTAGGGGTGAGATTTTGGCTATTGAAGCCCATCAGAGGGCTGGGACTTCTCATGCTGAAGTTTTGGCTTTGCTTTGTGCTTATGAAAAGATGTCTGAGAGTGCTGTGGCGTTTGATGTCTTAGATGCTAGACAAGCCCATGATTTTTTGTTGGCTTTGCCTAAAGGGTTTTTTGCTGAGTGTGCTATTTATGTAACTTTAGAGCCTTGTTCTCATAAAGGTAAAACGCCTTCTTGTGCGTCTTTGTTGGCATCGTTGGAGTTGCAAGAAGTGATTATTGGACTTCAAGACCCCATTGAAGGACATGATGGGGGAAGTGAGATGCTTCCTCATAGTATTATTGGGGTTTTGGAAGAAGAATGCAAGGCGTTGCTTGAACCGTTTATAATTTGGCAAAAGAGGGCTTTTGTACTTTTTAAACTAGCTCAAACTACTAATGGACGTGTAGGTGGAGGGTATTTGAGTTCTAAGGCTTCTTTAGCATCATGTGCATCAAATGCGTGAGGTTTGTGATATTTTATTGATTGGTGGGAATACGGTGAGAGTAGATAGACCGACTTTGGATTGTCGTTTTACGGGGGGTGATGCACCTGATATTGTGATTTATAGCAAAGAAGATGATTTTGATAGAGAAATTCCGTTATTTGGGATTGAGAATAGAGAAGTAAGTGTAGAGCGTGATTTAGACTTTTTGGACAGACCCTCTTTGGTCATTGTCGAAGGTGGTGAGGGGATGATAAATGCACTTAAAGAGAAGATAGATTGGATACTCATGTATCAAACGCCTAAGCTATCTACTAATAATTTAACCTATAATACTGTTATGAATTTACAATTTTTACATCAAAAAAAGATTGATGTAGATTTGATGATATGGAGCAGAAATTTTGGGTATTGAAAAACTAACAGATAAAGAAGAAAAACAGGAAAAAATAGTCACGATGTTTGACGATATTGCATCGACTTATGATTTGGCAAATAGAGTATTGAGCTTGGGTATTGATATTTCTTGGCGTAAAAAGGGCTGTGATAAAGCCTTTGAAATATTGGATAAAAAGCATTTAGGTCAAGTGACGGATGTGGCTACAGGTACGGGTGATTTGCTTATTTATTGGAAAGAACAAGCCAAGAAAAATGGGGTAGTTATAGATAAGTATGTCGGTATTGACCCTTCTGTAGGAATGCTGAAAGTTGCTAAAGAAAAAGTAGATTTTGCTGAGTTTATAGAGGGGAAAGCCCAAAAATTACCGATAGAAGAGGGGAGTACAGATGTGATTTCTATCTCTTATGGTATTCGTAATGTGGTGGATAGGGTAGAAGCATTGAGAGAATTTCATCGTGCTTTGAAGCCTGAGGGTATTGTGGTGATTTTGGAATTTACGAAGCAAGAACGAAAAAGATTTGTGGATAAATTTGTAGATTTTGGTATGAAAAAAGTGTTGCCAAAAATCGGTGGATTTATCTCTAAGAATTATGAAGCGTATCAGTATCTTCCCGAATCTATTGAAGAATTTTTGACAACGGAAATGTTGTCCAAAGAATTAGAAGATGCAGGGTTTGAGATGCAATATACAGAATCTTTTTCACTAGGGATTTCGACACTTTTAGTGGCACAAAAAAGTAAGAAGTAATTGCTATGTCTGAAAGTATGATGTCTGTCACCTCCTTAAATACTAAGATAAAGTCACTCCTAGAAGCCACTTTTATGCACACAATGGTCGAGGGGGAGGTGGCTTCAGTCACCTATCATACTTCAGGGCATTTGTATTTTTCTATCAAAGACAAGAGCAGTGCTATCAAGTGTGTCATGTGGCGTTCTTCGGTATCGCGTATGAAGTTTCGTATTGAAAAAGGGATGAATATCGTCGTAGAAGGTTCAGTATCAGTGTATACGCCTAGAGGGGAATACCAATTTCAGACCGTACGCATAGAACCGTATGGACAAGGGGCTTTGGCTTTGGCGTATGAACAGCTCAAATCCAAGCTCAAAGACAAAGGATATTTTGATACGCATAGCAAAAAACCTATACCTAAATATATTCATAAGATAGTCTTAGTCACTGCCCAAAACTCAGCAGGGTTACATGATATGCTCAAAATCATTCAGAAGCGTTGGGCATTGGTCGAAGTGATTATCGTTGATGTATTGGTACAAGGCAAGATAGCAGGACAAAAGATAGCCCATGGTTTGGCGTATGCCGATACCTTAGGGGCTGATGTGGTGATTGTAGGACGTGGAGGAGGGTCTAGTGAAGACTTGTGGGCGTTTAATGAAGAATGTGTAGCCGATGCACTTTTTGCTATGCAGACTCCTGTGGTGTCTGCTGTAGGGCATGAGGTCGATGTGATGATTAGTGATTATGTGGCTGATTTACGTGCAGCTACACCCTCTTCTGCGATTGAAATGATATTGCCCGATTGCAATGAGTTACTCTATACTTTGGATGAGAATATTTCACGATTCAAAGCTATCATAGGGCAAAAACTAGAAGGTTTTGCTCATGAATCGTCTTATCATTTGCGTATCTTGCTCAAAGCTTCACCCAGACGTAAGATAGAAGAAGTACAAAAAGAGTTTAGACAAACACGAGAAGCGTTTGTACGTTATATGGGCTATAGGCTAGAACATGAGCATGGTACTTTGCCTAGGCTACTGTCCCAATATACGCTGGTTATGGAGAACCTAATGAAGCAAAAGAGTGCACATCTACATTTTATGCAAAAACAACTCACCTTACACAACCCTAAAGCCCAATGTCAAAAAGGATGGTCTCAAACGTCTATAGATGCCAAGAGGGTAGAACTCTGTGAGATTCAAAGTCAGCAAACGTTTATTCTCGAAGATGAATTTACGAAGATTGAAGCCCTATGTCTGAAGCGATATTGAGATTTAGTAGAGGTATGCTATAATGAATCATACTAATCAAAAGGTGCATATATGGAGTCACTACCCCTAGGGTTACAAGCGTTTTTTTCGTATCTGAATGACGAAAAATATTTGCTGATATCGGGAATCATTTTTTGTTGTATCTTTGTCGTTTGGGTCTATGTTTTACTTAAAAGTAAAAAAAACTTACAAAAGACTATTTATAAAAATATGAAATCTTTTCAAAAATCTTTTGATACTTCTGATAGTGGGATACTGATTTTATCCCATAAAGATGAAGTCATTTATGCAAACAAGTCTATGATGATAATGTGTGGCTTAGAGAGAAGGTCTCAGCATAAAATATGGAATAGCTCACCCCAAATTCGGATAAAAGACCGATGGGAAACGCTTGATTCCTTGATTGCCAAACACAAAAAAAGAAAGGAATTTACCCCATGGGTTTTTCCTCAGACTACGCTAAAGGTTTTGGATCAAGAATCACTTAGTGTGGATGTGTATTTTGATAAACTGTTGATAGGTACAGAGCGTAATAAATATTATCATATACTTACAATACAGGATTTAACAGAGTCTCATGAAGTGAGTGAATTGGCCCATAGACATAAGCTGACTCACTTACCCAATCAGCTTCAAGCCGAAGAAGATATTCCTTCTCTTTTTTCTAAAATACATTTACAAAAGAAAAAAATTGCTTTTGTTTTGATGGGCTTTGATAATTATGCTAGGTTACGCTCTATTCTTGGGTATGAAGAATCCAATCATGTGATTATCCAATTTGCTTCTTATCTCAAAGGTATTGTAACGCCAATGAATATCTCTGTGTATCATACCTTTGACAATCACTTTTTATTGATTGTCACAGAGGTTGCATCTAAAGAGGGGATGATAGGATTGCTAAGAGAAATCCAATTGAAAGTAGCTTCTTTGTACAAGCATGAAAATCTCAGTTTACATCTTACTTTTTCTGCAGGGATTGCGATATATCCTGATAATGGAGGGACGAAGACTTTGCTTGACAATACCTATCATGCCTTGGCTGAAGCACAAAGCTATGGAGACGGAAAGATACATCTGTATGCACCGACTAAAACCAAGAATACCTATACCGACCTCATTTTACATAATGATATGGAAGATGCATTAATCAATGGTGAATTTGAAGTATATTATCAGCCCATTGTAGAAGTCAAAAATGAAGAAATCGTCGCAGCTGAGGCATTGATACGTTGGATACATCCTACGTTTGGCATGATTCCTCCTGACCACTTTATTGGGCTTATGGAAAAGACAGGATTTATTGTGAAGTTAGGACAGTTTATCTTAGAGAGTGTCTTGCAGCAACAAAAACGTTGGGAGATGTTTGAGTTTAAACAAATTGAAGTTTCTATCAATGTTTCTATGGTGGAGATAGCCACAGGTGAGTATGTACAAAATGTACAGAAGCAACTTTTGAAGCATGAAGTGCAACCCAAGCATATTAAATTTGAGATTACTGAAGGTATGGCGATGATTGGTGAGTCGCAAACCGAAAAGTATTTTACTGACCTCAAAGCTTTGGGAGTTAAAATCTCTTTGGATGATTTTGGTACAGGATATACTTCTTTTTTCTTATCTCAAAAAGTTTCCTGCTGATGTACTCAAGATTGATAAGAGTTTGGTAGATTATATCTTGGACAATATTGAAGACCAGCGTATTGTCCATGCGATGATAGATTTGGGACACTCTTTGGGGATGGAGATTGTGGTTGAAGGGGTAGAAAATAGAGAGATGGTAGATATGATAGCGTCCTTTGGTTGTGATTATATCCAAGGATATTATTTTTCAAAACCTCTCCCTGTCATTGAGTTTCAAAAATTAATTAGAATATCATAAAGGAATAGTAAATGTCTATAGGACTTAGTGTGTTAATAGTAGGATTGGTGTTGATATTTTTTGTATTGGTATGGCAAGTCTTAGTAAATAAGAAAAAGCTCAAAAAAACGACAGATGAATTAACATTTTTTCAAGAAAGAAAAAGAGTATTATGAAGAAGCTATGTTACTTTTTGGCAAAGATAATACTATCATTTATGCCAATGCATCGGCTAAAGTTTTACTGTCTCTTAGCCAAGAAGATAAAGGAGGATATAGTATAGATAATACTATTGAATTAGAAATTCATAAAGGGAAAAGAGAGCATTTAGTAGATAGTATAGCAAAGCTTCAAACAGAAAATCCTGATAATATCAGATTAGAAGAAGTGTTTCTTATTATTGACAATAAGAAGATAAAAGTAAATATATTTTTGGATAAAAGTCACTGGAGTATTGATGAGACAATGACCTGTATTATTGACAGAGTCCAATACCAAATGGGGCTATCTGCGTCTTCTGAACAAGGGCTAAATAATGTGCTGACAGGATTACCTAGTCAACTTTTGGCCTTTGACGATATAGATAAGTTGGTGATTGATAGTAGAGAACATCTTCAATCTTTTGGTCTGTGTTTGATGGGTATTGATCACTTTAAAGACATTCAACGGACTGTGGGTATCAAGCATAGTAATCATATTTTAAAAAATCTAGCTTTAGAATTTATGGAATCAAAAGATATACATACTTCTGTGTATTATATGGAATCAGGGAAGTTTCTTTTTGTACTCAAAAACATTGATGAGAATACCGAGATAAGAGAGATATCCAGAGGACTTTACTCGTGTACTTAATACCTTGAATAGTCTCTATGGAGAGATTCATTTGACAAGCTCTATTGGTATCAGTCGCTACCCGAAGGAAGGCAAAAATACACAAAGTTTGATTGACAATGCCTATTGTGCTTTATATGAGGGACAAGCCAAGGGTGAATCTACTATCGAAATCTTTCATCAAGACCATGACAATATGGATATTGATACGCATAAAATGGCCAAAGAAATCAAAAAAGGATTGATTAAAAGTGAATTTGAACTCTATTATCAGCCCATATATGATTTGAGTACAGAGTCTATTGTTGAAGTTGAAGCTTTGTTACGTTGGAATCATCCTAAGCATGGATTGATTTCATCTGATAAATTTATAGATACAGCACACAAGAGTGGATTGATTTTGGAGCTAGGAGAGTATGCTTTTACGGAGGCTATTGTCCAATGTGCAGGGCTTGTAAAAAATGTCTCTGATGGCTTTAAGATAACTATAAATTTTTCTCTCAAAGAGATAGATATAGGAGCCTTGTTATCCAAACTTGAACCTATCTTTGAAAAATACCATGTAGCAAGGTCTATGGTAGGTTGGGATATATCTGAATCAGAAGCTTTGAATAATATGAATAAAGTAGCCCATGATACAAAACTGTTAAAAGAATTTGGATTCTCTCTTGCTTTAGACCACTTTGGCGCAGAATATTCTTCTTTTAAGTCTTTGAGTCTTTTGCCCATAGATACAGTCAAAATTGACAGGTCACTCATTTTTGATTTAACCCTAGACCATACATATAAAGTGACGGTTCAAGCTATTATTACTATGGCACAGACGCTAGAATATAAAGTCTGTGCCAAAGGCGTAGAGACTGCTAAAGAAGTGAGTATATTGAGTCTCTTGGCTTGTGATTATGCACAAGGATATTTCTATTCTCGTGCCATAGATGCAAAAGCTTTAGACGTACTATTAGAAGCGTAAACCAAAGGCTTACATCATCCCTCCACCCATACCTGACATATCTGGTACGGCTGGAGCATCTTTAGGTATCTCTGATACAGAGTAGCTTCTGTGTTGTAAGTAAGGTGAGGCTGGACAGATGTAGCATTTTGAAGGAGCTACTCTGGCTACTTTAAGTGGGTCAATGATACCTGCTTCAATCTACTATCTACATACTCTCCTGTCGCAGCATTGAAGCCCAAGTTTACATCTGTAGCATGGGTAGCATTGGCAATCTTATCGGCTACAACTCCCGCATCAAATCCAGCATTTTGTGCTATTTGTTTCATAGGTGCAAATACAGCGCGTAGGATAATGGCTGCTCCGACTGCTTCATCTTCTTTGAGGTCAAGTTTGACAGCTTGAGAGGCTTTAATAAGTGCTGCACCCCTTCCAATAACAATCCCTTCATCTACAGCTGCTTTGGTCGCTGAAAGGGCATCATCTACTCTGTCTTTCTTCTCTTTCATTTCTGTCTCTGTAGCAGCACCTACTTTGATAACAGCCACACCACCAGAGAGTTTGGCAAGACGTTCTTGGAGTTTTTCTTTATCATATTCACTGCTGGTTGTAGTAATTTGTGTACGTATTTCATTGACACGATCGACTACAGCCTCTTTGGTACCTTTACCATCGACGATAACAGTATTGTCTTTGTCAATGACTACACGCGTAGCTTGACCCAAATCAGCCAAGAAGTGGCCTTCTCCAAGAGTTAGACCAAGCTCTTCGGTAATGAGTGTAGCTCCTGTGAGTATAGCAATATCTTTGAGCATCTCTTTTTTCCTGTCACCAAACCTTGGGGCTTTGACTGCTGTGATATTGAGTACACCTTTGAGTTTATTCAGTACCAAAGTGGAGGTGCTTCATCCTTCAATATCATCAGCAATAATGAGTAGAGGTCTTCCACTTTGTTGTACTTGTTCTAACATAGGCACCAAATCTTTAAGTGAAGCTGGTTTAGAGTCCGTGAGGAGAATCAATAGGAGTTTCCGAGTTCACAAGTCATTTTCTCGGTGACGATGGTCACAAAGTATGGAAGGTATATCCTCTGTCAAATTACATACCTTCAACGACTTCAAGGTCATCTTCTATTCCCTTGGCTTCTTCGGCGGTAATGACACCATCTTTGCCTACCTTTTCCATAGCTTCAGCGATGAGATTACCAATGACAGCATCAAATTGGCAGAAATAGTAGCCACTTGTGCAATCTCTTTTTGTCTTTGACTTCTTTGCGATCTTTTGTAATTCTACAATAATCGCCTTGGATCTTTGTCCATACCACGTTTGACTTCTATAGGATTGGCTCCTGCTGTGAATATTTCAGAAGCCCTTCTTTAAAGATAGCATGTGCCAAGACCGTAGCCGTAGTCGTACCATCTCCTGCTTCATCTGCTGTTTTACTAGCGACTTCTTTGACCAATTGTGCACCCATGTTTTCTAGGCTATCTTCTAGTTCAATTTCTCTCTGGCTACTGAGACACCATCTTTGGTAACTCATGTGGTTGCACCATGCAGTTTTGTGTGAGCACATTACGCCCACGAGGACCCATGAAGTGACTTTAACTGCATCAGGTGAGTTTGACTTGCTCCTGCAAAAAAGACCTGCTCTTGCTGTATCTGAAAAAAATATTTCTTTTTGCCGTAGTATCATTCCTTTATCTTGTAATATTATTTGATGAGACCAAGCACTTCTTTGCTTAGTAAAATGAGACCAGGTCTTGACCTGATACGTACGCGGTTCCATACCTGAGAGAAGTTGGCAAA
>JAUZSQ010000102.1 GCA_030949325.1 Sulfurovum sp. | reverse complement strand
CGACATCAAAAAAGAGAAAAGAAGAAAGAGCGTTTTATGAACAAAGGGGTTCATGAGGATTCCTTTTATTAATATTTATAATACTATGACTTTAACATAAAGGATATAAAAACTTACCTTTTTCCAACCTACATCACTTATCTTCTACTAAATAGACCCTTAACGCTCAAACAGCCTTACCTTTAAGATATTATGCTATAGTGCAAAATCTATCAATTTAAGGAAAAAATATGGCATATAAAACACTCAGTGAAGAAGAAACAAGTATTATTATTAACAAAGGAACAGAGCGTGCCTTTACAGGAGAATATTGGAATCATTATGAGGATGGTACCTATAACTGTCGTCAATGTAATACAGAATTGTTTGATTCAAATACTAAATTTGATTCTTTTACAGGATGGCCAAGTTTCGATAATACCATTGATGGTGCTGTCAAAGAAATAGTCGATGCTGATGGCATACGCATAGAAATTGTATGTAATACTTGTAATGGTCACTTAGGGCACGTCTTTAAAGATGAAGGTATCTCAGAAAACAATGAGCGTCACTGTGTCAATTCTGTTTCTTTAACCTTTGCAGAAAAAGTCTAAGTTAGGGATAGAAGAGTTATTCTTCTATCCTTTGAATTAATTTTTCTAAAATATCTTCTACCAAAAGGGTATAAGATTCTCCCACTTCTACACCAATAGTATCTCCTGAACGAAATATCTTATGCGAAGATTCTAAAGATTTACGCAAAGTATCGGTTAACCACTGCTCTTTCAATGTACTATCCATAGACAAGTCTTCTATATCACGAATCGCATGTGAACGGGTAGCAATGTGATAGGCATGAAAAATAGCACGTCCAAGTAATATATAAGGAAAGTTTTTATTTTTCATAGGTCCTATTTGTACAGAATATGTACCTACACGCTGTCCCAAGACTTTGATTTCTGAGAGTTCTTTAAAGCCAAAATAGGCACCCGTACCTCCAACAACAGCCCCAATAATACCACCTAACAAAAGTGTATGACCCGCAAAAACCAAGTCTATTCCTGCACCTGTCATCGCACCAGAAGTCACACCTGTAATCATTAGTTCCTTTCGTGTCAGACCAAATACAGCAGCTGACTCTTCAGAAAATAGGTCTAATTCATCAAAAGTTAAGAGTGCTTGTTCTTTTTTGACACTGGCATGATTCCAAATTTTTTCTATCTTCTTTTGGGTCTCTTTTTCCAAGAGCCGTAAATGTGATTTATATTGAATCTCTACAGCTTCTTTGTCTTTCTCTTCTACCTTGTCGCTATCACAGCTACGTTTTTCTATCAAACCCAAAGATTCTTCTAGTAAGCGAGATATTTTACTCGCACTTTGGTGTATCATTTGCTTTTGATAACGTTCAAAAAGGACAATAGACTTTTTGACAGGAGCTATCCACTCCTCTTTGAGCTGAGACATACTCTCCAAGATACTAATATGCTGTAACCTATCGGTTTTCATAGGATTAAAAGTGCGTACCATTTTAAAATACTGTCCTAATGCACGTTTCCATTGTACTGAATAATCTGTATCTTCAATATGATTAAGCAATGCCATAGATGGCTGACCTGTCCAGCGAAGTATCTCCATTTCTGCTTCGTATTCTTCCCCATAAGGCTTAGAGGCATCGACCACATAAATGATACCTGCCCCAGCCATTACAGGTGTTAGCAATTGGATTTCATCATTGAATTTGGGGTCAAATTGGTGGACATTGATAAATTTTTGTACGATATCTTGTCGTTTATCTGCACTGACTTCATGCTTTTGTAACCAAGCTAACACCCGTCTAGCACGTTGAAACCCTGGGGTATCAAGCAGTTCATACAAAATAACACCATCTACTTTCAGAGGAAAGGAGCGTTGTTTCGTAGTAGTCCCTGGTACATCCGAAATGTGTACACTATCATCTAGTGCCAAAGCAGAGACAATGGAACTCTTGCCCTTGTTGGGATGTCCCACGACTGCAAATTGGGGATGGCTATCTATCATATATCACTCCCTTGCGTAAAGTGTTTAAAATATACTTTATTATGCTCAAGAAGTGCCAACTTTCTACTCCATACCTCTATCGATTTTGGCATAGGTATATAGCTATTTTCCTCTGTACCAATAGGCATGACTGTCACCCTATCAACCTCTATCAAAAGTTCTTCCAAATAATCTATGAAATCCATAGTAGGTGGTTCCCATCCCTTCACATAAAGTAAAATCTCTCCTTGACTTTTGGCAATGATTTCACTATCTACTTTTAAGCTATTGGTCCCTCCAACTTCATATAATACTTGGCTATTAATACTAAGTATATCATTAAGAACAAGCAGTTTTTCTACTGGCATCGCCCAACCTTGTACCCCATTATAGCTATCCCTAAAAGCATCAATAATCTGCAACTCTCCTGTATGTACTACCTCATAGCTGTCCATACTTTCTATGGCATGTGTAGAAATAATGGGTTCATTCATATCTTCTAATATTTGCTTCACACCTTCCATAGAAAGAATAGACTTTGTGATGGCTAGTTGAAAGCCCAATACGCTAAGAAGATAGAGACAAAAACGTAAAAATATCGCATAAAAAATCGTAGCACAAAGTAAGAATTTCCACCATGCTCCCAAAGATGAAGCATCATTAATCATCTTTTGGCTCAAGTTATCGCCCAACCTAAAATAATGGCTTTGTTCTATCAATTCCAACGAAGGTACAGCAGAAGGGAAATAAAAGCTCCAAGGGCTTGATACACAGACCAAAACACTATGAAAACCTTGGGGACTCACCTGTAACGTCGTACTCCATGCAAAGGCTATATCTTGGGTAGCTATCATTAACAACAGTGCCAAGCCCAAACCCAAAGAAAAAAACAATGCCACAAATTGCGCACGTTTAATCAACATCCAATTGACTAATAAAGGATTTAGCTTTATTGTTTCACTGTCATATTTTAATACATTAGGAATAAGAGCAAAATCTTTTCCATCCAATACGCAGGAGAGATATGCAGTAAAATACTTTGGGTTTTATGTACTTTAAACATAGAGAAAATACTCAAGAACATCGTAAGTAAAGGTAAGACAATCACCACTGCCATAAAATACACAATATTAACAGGTACTTGTCCATTGTAATGAAGCAATGCCATACCAGAAAAAATCCCTAGAATAAAGGCTATAAGTACCACAGTAAAAGTCATACCATAAAGATAAGTAGAAAAAGTTTCAGAAAAAAGAGGTCTGATTAAACCTTCTTTCTGAGTCGCTAACCATAACATAAGTTGAGAAAGAGGTTTCGATACTAACAATGGCTGAGATAAGCCAAAAGCACGTCTGCTTTCTTTGCTACTGTTATCAGATTCTACAAGTTGATAAAGGTCTAAATAAGATTTAATATTCATATAGCAAAAATATTATTCAATATACTCTTGAAAATACTCTTCAATAATTTGAGGAAAGAGTTTCATCGTTTTTCTAGCCTTATCAATTTTGGGTTGAAATACTTCTGCTGAATGAGGATAGCCTTCTATAAATTCATTATAAATACCTATCTTATCTTCCATGTGATTTTCAAGTGCTTCAAGTACAGCTTCCATATTGGCTTTGCTCGTAGCGTACTTCATCAGAAGCTCAAACATACGTTTTCGAGGATGTATCGCCATAGAATCCCCTGCTTCTAGGGCAATATTTTTAATATCCCAACGTGAAATATAAATACCAGATACATGAGGTGCTATGAGCTTGGCATAGAGTGCTTCAGTATAAGAAGGGTAATCTTTTAAATCTACAGCTTCATCTGCCTCACATTGTCCATCAGGTCCAAAAGCAGGAGTCCCATTAAAATTTTGCTGACTTATATTGGCAAATTCTTCTCTTAAGTTTTTGATATTATCCATTATTTTCTCCTATGAGTATGGGGATAGAATCCACATCTATTTTCGTATCAAACCAACGGTTTGCAAGTAACATGACTTTGGTCACAAAGAGGATTTGGACATCAAGAAACTCAGGCTTATCAAACAAAGCTTTCGCCTCATCATCGAGACAATATCCATACACCTCTCCCCCTTTGACTTCAATAAAATCGACACGTCCTTCTTTGCTTGCACACGCATCAATACTTTTACAATATTGAATCACGTCTACACCAAACTCACGTTCTATCATCATCTTGTCTACTTTGGATTGTCCCACACTTTTCATGGTAAATACAAAATTCTCATCGGTAATATTAAGTGCAATGGCTGTAGCATTTGCATTATTGTGCTTCATAATTCTGTTAAAGTAGCGTCTCATGTATCCTGTTTGTGCATTATGTCCTAAAATCGTACATAATCTAGTATCAGGTTTTATCTCATGTGGTTTCATTAGCTCTCTTTCCCTTCTAATAGGCTTTTCATCGAAATGGCATTTGAATGTAAAAACATTGCCTCTTCTTCTTCTATCATACAACGAGGACAGGTCTGTTCTCCACCTTTATAGGTAAAGTTATTACCACACTCCCCACAGCGTTTAATATTAAACGTTGCGAGTGTGCGTTGCTTAGGCTCAAAAAACTCTTTGATTTCAAATCCTGCTTGTAACTGTATCGCGTTGGGTTCACAGACATCATGACAAAGACGACATTTAACACAAAGCATAGAATCAAAATTGATAAGCGAAAATTTCCCATTGGAAGTTAATGCTCCCGTAGGACAAATACGATAACAAATTTGACAATTGGTACAAGTATCATCTACAAATTTTTGAGAAATAAAACTTACGTCTGCTTCGGGCAGTACTTCAAAGGCATCAGGAATTCCTGCATGTTTGAGTGTGGTAAAAAGTATTTTTCTTTTATCTGGAAGTGT
This sequence comes from Sulfurovum sp., assembly GCA_030949325.1. Lineage (GTDB taxonomy): Bacteria > Campylobacterota > Campylobacteria > Campylobacterales > Sulfurovaceae > Sulfurovum. The sequence continues at coordinate 12,007 of JAUZSQ010000102.1, read as the reverse complement.
CTTTTCTTTGATTTTACGGATAATATCTACATCAAGTGCAAAACGTTTTAAATCACCAGCTTCTACCGCTTCATCAAAACTTTTTTTGTGTTTGACCACACCTTTGAGTGATGCATTTCCCAAAAAGGAACGCCTTGAAGAGCTAGAAGATTCTTCCTCTTTCTTCTGTTTGAGTATCACTGTATCTACATTGCTCACAAGTTGCTTAGTAGAAAAAGAAGAAAGCACAAAGTTTGCCTCTTCAATCCGTGCATCTATTTGTGCATACAGTATACTTTCTTGGTCATACATACTCAAATCAAGACTAATCTCTTCTTCGGATGCTAGTGCCAAAGCAATAAGATGCTCAATAGAAAGCACAGAAATACAAGGAATATTAAATTTAGGACTAATCAACCTTACTTTAGATTCCAAAAAAGAGAAGAAAAATTCTGTCGTTGAGAAATCACTTAGAGAAAAAGCCTCTGTAGGACATATCCCCACACACGAAGCTGCTTCTACCCCTGTATCATTGGCAAAGGTAGGCAGATTATCTACAAGTTGCAAAGACTCAGGACAGGCATCAATACATTTTTGACACTCTGAGAATTTGCTCTTGGCACGGACACAGGCCGAAATATCAAGATGAAGAGACATTAGACTTTTTCGACTTTAAAATGACAATGCTGTTCAATCTTATCACTCAAATATTCAAAATCTGAAAGCAAAAATTCTAAAGTCAATTCTGTGGCATCATGATACAAAGGTGTACGAGACTCACGCTTGGCATTAATCAGAAAAAGTGGTGTCCATTCTAAGAGATGCTCTTTGAGAAAAGCCCTTTGTACATGCATCAGTTCACATATACCTTCCATATCATTTGAAACCAGTGCTTTTTCAACTGCTACACAGAGCATATACATAAACTCTAACTCTACACCAATATGGTCAGCACTCACTACCCTAGCCTTGTCAAGCTCTACGCGAAAATCCAATTCATTATAGAGTTCCAATACAGGGTTATCCCCTCCACTTTCTATCATTTGGTCATCTCTGGTATAAAAGCTCTCATAAGGGACTAAATGCATCAAAAATAGACTCGTAAAATCTGCATTATACTCTTCTTCAATCAACTCTTTTGTAGAAACTTTTTTGACGTTTTTCCCAATTTTTATAATTGGGAAGTAGGTTTAACAATGCTTCATCACTTTCTATATCTGCTAAGAATTTCTCATCTACTTCAACCAACATCAATCTTGATATCAGTGCATAAATAGCTATACGATTTTGTATCTCTTGTTTCATCTGTTCCATGATACCCCTTAAGGTCTAATATTTGGGAAGTTGTATAAAAAAGAGCAGACAGATAGTCTGCTCTTAAGCCAAGAAGATTAGGCTTTAATATTCACGGCGTACGCTTTGTCAGACAAAGGCACGGCAGGACGTTTAATATGCTGAGGACGACGAAGAGTATCCGTCTCATCAAGAGGACGTGTAAGATCATCTCTCCATGCTTTATAGATTTTCATATTGTTATCATAGTTGACATAAATATCACCAATAACATCATCTTTTCCTGCAAGTTCCACAATGACCTTTTGGTGCCATGCGTGGTGTCCTGCAATAGGGTCAGGATGGGCAGGAGCTACGGCATTTTGCCATGAGCCTGAAAGTCCATCCCACCAAACGTTGTCAAGGTCTTTATTGTATGCTTTAAACTGCCAAGAGTCTTTGTTCTCTTCCAATCCTTCGATAATACCTTGCGTCGGTTTGAGTGTTCCAATTTTACCATCCATTGTCATATCATACAAAGGAGCACCTAGCCCCATGACACCCAATTTATGTTCAAATCCTGGAATATCTACAGCATTTTTGAGTTTCCATCTACCTGCATGATGAGAACAAGCCATCACTCCTGGCATTGTCCCTTCTGTTGGTACTGCCATGGCAATAAAGTATCCTGATTCAAGACCACATACAGTATCCGTAATCGTTACTTTTACAGCATCACCACGTTTGATGTTCAATCTTTTGGCATCTTCTGTATAAATCCATACAGGGTTATGGTTTTGTGAAATCTCCATAAGGTGCTTAGAATTGACTGAACGTGTATGAATATTGTACGGCAATCTAAAGATTGTATTGAGTGCAAACTCATTGTCCTCTTTCATAAAGTCATGGTGTACCTGAGAGACAAGATGTGTCATTTTGACTCTGTCTTCTTTGGTAGTTGGATAAATAGGTATCGCATACTCTGGCCATTTCCAATCTTTGAACCACTCACAATAGAAGTCTAGTTTTTTCGTCAAAGTATGGAATCCTTGTACGAGTTCACCCTCCACTTCTACACCAATGGCTTTTTCTTTACCATGTGAATCTGTGGCTAAAATAATACCAAATTCATCTTTTCTCACATTTTCTTCTGCATATTCGTGACCATGAGAAATATAAGTCGAACCTACTTTTTTGAGTGGTCTTTCTTGTGGTTTGAAAATATTATCTTCTTCTAACCATGTTCCTCTGTCTCTCATCATCTCATAGTTTGGATACGCAGAATCAGGATACGCAGCTTTGGCTGCTTTTTTGAGGTTAGGCAATTTGTCAAAGGCTGCTTGATACCACTCTGGAATCGTCACAGCTCTTTTTGGGTCAACTTTTGAAGCCCAATACTTTCTTACGCCTAAGCTTCCATCAGGGTCAACATAATGTACCATCATATTTGCCCAAAATTCTACTTCTTCCCATACTTCACCAAGACCTGCTTTAATATGTGCTTCAAGCGTTCCTCTTGTTGGGTCTTTTGGTTTCCAACCCATTTTTTCTAGTGCTACACGAAGTGCTGGTTGTCTAAAGCTTAACCATCTTTTGGGCTCTGTAGCTTCTGAATGTTGGTCATGTCTTTCACCTGCAAGTCCCACAGGTAAGATAAAGTCACAATACCAATTTGTCTCAGACCATGTAGGAGAGAGGTTGAAACTCATTTCAATTTTATCTTCACGCTTAAGCAATTCAATCCATCTAAACCCATCTGGATTAATCCATACGGGGTTATACATACGGGGAATCCAAACGGCTAACTTTTCAGGCACTTTAAGTCCCTTAGCGTTCCATTTATTTCTCCAATCATCATCAAGCAGTAAATGAGGCATAATATGTGACATTTCATAAGAAGAAAGAGGATACTCAGGTGGCCAAGCAATCTCATTCCACACATCTACTTTGGGAGGTCTAGCTCCTGCTTGTGCCGCCAGCATCCCCTTTACCATTGACTGAAATAACATGCCAATGATGTAGTCCAACACCACCTTTGTCTCCAGCCATAGCACCACGAAGGACAAAGGGTAAGAATGCAGAACGTGCAATCATCCATCCACCTTTGTGACCAATCGGTCCTGCTCTCCAAATGTAAGTGGCTACTCTAGCCCCTGCATCAATAAACATATCATAAAGTTTTTCTACGATACGTTTTTCAATACGACATTCTTCTGCTACAAAATCTAGGGTATAAGGAGAATACATTTCAGAAATCATGGTAATAAACTCTTCGTAAGAATTCCCTTCAGGTATAGACTTGATATATTTTTTCTCAAGAAGTACTTCAAGGTAATCTCTGTCTTTCATCAAACGATCCCAATTGACCCAATTTCTTACAAAATTGTGGTTGACTAGGTCTTCACCATTAATCCCTTTTTCGTTTAGGATTCTGTTTGCAAGGTAGAGATAAAGTGCTGTCTCTGTCCCTGGCCAACAAGGTACCCATAAGTCTGCCATACCAGCAGAGTTAGAAAGTCTAGGATCCATTACCACAAGTTTTGCACCCTTTTTACGTGCTTCAGCAATACGACCTGCTGCTTGTTGGAAGTAATGACCTGCATCTGCTGCGTGAGAAGATTGCAAGAAAATGAGTTTAGCATTTGCCCAATCTGGAGAGTTTCTATCGTCGTTAGACCATTGAATTGTCCCTTGTCTAGCACCTGCTGAACAGATATTAGTGTGAGAATCATATCCGTCAATACCCATAGAGTGAGGGATTCTGTGACCAAAACCATTTTCATTGGGACGACCCACATGGTACATGATTGATTTTTTAGAAATCTCATCACCTACTTTAAGTGTATCGTGCATTTTCTTACCGATTTTCGCCATGGCATTGTCCCATGTCGTTCTTACCCATTTACCTTCACCTCTTTTAGAACCTGGCGCTCTCATAAGTGGGAAAGGAATTCTATCTGGGTCGTACATTTGTGACTGAGTTGCATAACCCTTCGCACAGTTTCTACCACGAGACCCTGAGTGAAGAGGATTACCCATATACTTACGAACAGCCAATTGTCCACCAGCTTTGTAAGTAGAGAGGTCAACCCATGCTGTTAATCCACATGATGCTTCACAGTTGGAACATGAAGTAGGTACAAGCATATACTCCGTGACTTTAATCCCATCAGGATTGTCTTCACTTTGTACACCATGTCTTAGTGTCCCACCTCTTTTATGGTCATTAGCATCCAATTCTTTAAAAGAATCCCACTCTTCTAATGGTGGATAAAATGCCAACGTTTTAGGAGTAAGTGTAAATTTACTCTCCGCATGTGCAGGTGTACTGGCTACAGTTTCAAACACACCAGCGGCAAGTGTTGCACCAGCTACACTATATGCTGTACCTTTAAGAAAGCTTCTTCTGCTTTCTATAAAACCTTTATCTTCTCTATTCATTGATTTTGTCATAAATATCTTCTCCTTAACTAAGCGGTAACAATTGTGGAATTTTGAGCCATACATCTTTACCAAGAATAGCCCTATCAAGGCTAAAAGTGCTGCAAAGTTCAATAGCGTTTTATTATCACTCTTCATATTGCCAACAGCAATAAAGAATGGAATGATAAATCCTAGAGTCAAGCCAATCCAAAATACAATATTATATGCACCACCTGAGTGTACAAAAGCCAATACTGCTTCTGCTTCTGCAGATTTGAATGAAAAGAAATATTCAGACATATACATAGTAAAAGAGAAGAAAGTAGCAATGGCTAAAATAAGTGCCAAATCTTTTCTCGCTTCTTTTGACCATGCAGAGGATACAAAAATCAATGCTGAAGAACCTGCCATAAGTGCAGCCCACATCATTTGCATGACTTCCGTTGGTGCTTGCCACAACTCTCTAGCAGAGGACTGTGCCATAATAATAGCCGTATAGGTAGTTACTGGTATAGCCAAAACAAGGATAAATGGCATCAATTTTTCATACAATGGTCCATTGTTTCTACCAAATTTGGTCAATAAACAACCCTTAAATGGTACCTTTGGAAACTTCTCTCCTACACCAATAAATAATAGTATAGAAATCAAGCCCAAGAATATTGAAGCCAACCATGCACCTACGGTGATAGAAGAAGTCCAATGTGGATGGGTAAAGATATGAATCATTCTATAGGGTTGATGTAAATCAATCAATGTAAAGAACAAGAAAACATTCAATGCTAAAAATGCGATAATAGGCATTGTCCATCTCAAGTTTGGCATATCGTCTTTGCTATGTCTAAACCATAAGAATCCTGCCAAAAAGACTACACCTGTACCGATACTTTTTGCCCACATATTTACCGTAATAATACTTCCCCAAACAATCCCTTGAATAGGCACATCAAGTGTTACAATCGCTTGTGTTGCGTGAATTGAACTCTCAACCATCTTAGTGACCTCCCTCTTCTTCATGTGTTGCATTTGCATCTATTTCTGAGGCTAAGAAACTTTTATTATCAAGTGTTTCATGTCCTACAAACGGTGCTAAGAACCTGTCTAAAATACCATGATTTTTATCGCCTACATTATCTAAATGTGTGATATCACTAAAGAGGTTGAACCCTTCTAGTCTTTGATGTGCTAGAGGGTTAAGTGTTTGGTTACCACCACCTACATAAAAGTGTGTTGGAGAAGTATGCTTTTCAGGTTTACGTACTTGTACTGCACCTTTGTGTTCCATAATATAGAGTGAAATATTAGAATGGTCATCATCTAAATCACCAAAAATATTGGCTTCAACAGGACAGGCAACCACACATGCTGGCATCATACCCGATTCAATACGGTGTGCACAATAGGTACATTTGTCTGCTGTATTGGTCTCCGGGTCCATATAAATTGCTCCATAAGGACAAGCCATCATACATCCTGCACATCCAATACATCTCTCTGAATCAATATTTACAATACCATTTTCTAGGTAATGTAAAGCAGATACTGGACAAATACGCTCACAGGGAGCAGACTCACAGTGATTACAACGCAGGGGTGTAAATGACCTTCTTGTATCAGGGAATGTCCCTAAATCAATATACTTCACACGTAAACGCCAAGTACTCAGAGGTACTTCATTTTCTACTTTACAAGCAATCTCACAACCCTTACAACCCATACAGAGGTTAAGGTCAACTAAGAAACCTAATTTCATGCTTTCTCCTTTAAATTTTAAGCTAGTTTAATAAATAAACACATAGAATAATAATATAAAAATTTTGGTTAAGATATGATGATTTGACTCAATAAAGTTTGAGATAAGCCTCTCGTGTTTCAAAAAAAAGCGTAAAAGAAAAAGTTGAACCTTCACCTTCTTTACTTTCTATAGTCAGTTCAGATTTATGTAAGGTGAGAATACTCTTAACAATGGAGAGTCCTAAACCCATGGAATTGTCCCAAGTATGTACTTTAGAACGATAAAACTTTTTGGTTACTTTTCCCAATTCTTCTGATGCAATCCCTCCACCTTCGTCTTTGACCGAAACTTTACCCTTAATAAACGTGACAAGAATATCCTCTTGGGAATATTTCAAAGCATTTTCTATAAGATTTTTCAAGACAATATCTATTAAGGTACGGTCTGCTGTGACCTTAAAAGAGTCTGCGTCTATCCTAATATTTCGGCTAGGGTACTTTTCTTTAAGGTTAATTTTGACTTCTTCTAAGAGACTGTGCATATCAAAAGAAGTAGGATGTAAGGTGGCCTCAGCACTTTCAAACTTGTTCCATAATACAAGACGACTCAGTAAGGCTTCTATTTTGATACCATTATTGTTAATCTTCTTTAAAAATTTGTCTCTTAGTGGAGGAGGAATCTCTCCATCATCTACTAGGGTTTGGGCATATCCCATAATCGATGCGATAGGATTACGAAATTCATGGGCAATCGCAGAAATCATATCCCCTCGTTGCGTATTTTTGAGTTTGAGTTTAGCCGTGTAGCGTTGCTTGACGGCTTCACGTTTTTTGGACGCTTCCAATACCTTACTAAGGCTTTGGTGAATATCTTCAAACTCTTTGGTAAAATACTGTGATTTATAGGCTATTTCTCCTGCTTTATCCATATGCATCAAATGTCTATTAATCATCACCAATTCTTCTTGCATACGCTGTGAGGCATGGGCAATGCTATACACAAACGATACAAAGGCTATAGCGACAAAAGTCATTAGCAAAAAGACTTGTATAGTATCTTCTATAAACAGATAAAGCAATAAAGAAAAAATAGCAAAAATCACGACACTTAAGGTGACCAACTTTGCCATGACATATTCATTGAATTGAGGTCTATAATGCATGATTTACTAATCTCATTAAAAGGTTCTTACTATATCACTAAAGACTTCATAGAGTGTTTCAACTTCGACAATAGAAGTACGTTCATTGGGTGCATGAATCGTATCATTAATTACACCAAACTCCACTACATCAATGCCAAAAGCACCCATAAACCTAGCATCACTTGTCCCTCCTGCTGTAGAAAGCTTGGTCTGTACTCCTGTAATGTTTGCTATACTCTCAGAGAGTTTTTTCACTACCTTCGAGTCTCTGGTGGTGACAAAAGGATAAGAACCTTGGGTGAGTTTAAGGCTATAGTCCAAATGAGAAAAGTGTTTTTCTATATAAGCGAAATTTCTTTTTGCGTCGTCTTCGTCGAATTACGCACATTAAACATCAACTTCAAATCACTAGGTGTGACATTGGTCACTTGCATACCTCCACGAATATCAGTCAGTACCATTTGAGAAGGAGCAAAATCATCATCACCATTATCCAAATGTATCCCTGCGATATTAGCAAGGATAGGTGCTATTTGATGTAGAGGATTAATAGCTTTTTCAGGATACGCAGCATGTCCTTGTTTGCCTTCTATGCTAAGATAACCATTGATTGAACCTCTTCTACCTATCTTGATAGCATCTCCAAACACAGCTTCACAAGTTGGCTCTGCTACAATAGCATAATCAGGCAACAAGCCTTCTTTTTTCAGGTGTTCTAGCATCACTATCGTACCGTATTTCGCTTCACCCTCTTCATCTGAGGTCAACAAGATAGAAAGCCTACCCTTAAACGTCGTAGCATCTTTACAGGTTTGTACAAAAGCCGCGACCCCTGCTTTCATATCTTGTGTACCACGTCCATAGATATTGCCTTCTTTAATCACAGGCACAAAAGGATTGGTATCCCATTTATCCCCTGCTGGGACGACATCTACATGACCAGCAAAACACAAGTGTTCTCCTTCTCCAAACTTCTTAGACAAAAAAAGGTTTTTTACCCCTTCTTTGTTGACATAAAGTGCCTCATACTCATCTAAGTATGTTTCAATCAAGTTCAAAGAACCTGCATCATCAGGGGTTAAGGATTTACAGCTCAACAGTTTAAGTAACAAGTCCACTACATTCATAGTTTTATCCATATCTTTCTCTCTCCTATAATAAAATAATTTAATTATTTTATTATATTATATTTAAGTTGTATCCTAGTATAATTAAAATTATCACTTAGCCATCATCCAAAGGATTTTCTTGAAACTACTTAAAAAATTTATACTTTATATCGCTATTGTCTTGGCTATTGTACTCCTTGCTGCCTCTTCTTACTTTACTTATAATGCATTTAAACACTATTATGCTTTATAAGCAATACACAACTCTCTACCTTTCTCAAAGGCATTGATAGCACATTTAGAAACACTCCATGCAGAACGCATAGAAAGCTGGCAGTCTCCCCATTCCTCTCCATCCTAAGTGCAAAGCAGCCTTGGCTAAAAAAGCTTTTTAAAGGGTAACTCATATCACAATATTTATGAGATGCTTCTGGAAAATCTATTGAAAAGGATGAAATCCTAAATAGGTGGGAGATGCACACATTGAACTTGAGAGGTATTCAAGTATATAGGATGATATTATCGCCACCAAAGCAAAGTACAAAGGGAATGACACCAAGTACATAATCATTGGTGATGTCTAATACACGATAGTCATCAACAGTGGTAGTGCTGTTCCTTTTGTGGAAAAGATGTCGTTAATATCTGCTAATAAATGTCCAAAAACCATCTCTACATGTCTTATCATCAATCCAAACCATAAAGTAAAAATTCAGTGCCAGAAAAATTATCAGAAGTATAGACAGAATAATTTTATACTTTTCCTTCGTCACGTTCTCCAACAACATCACTGAAAAAGATAGCACTTTTGATGCAGCAACTTATGAGAGAGATGCATGCCGCCAATCTTTAGTAGTAGTGAGCAAAGGCTGGGGTCATTCACTCCTGCTAATGTACACATTTTACGCTATTGATATTCCTGCTATCCTTATTCGATAATAAATTCCTTCTGTAGAACAGAAAACATCTCAAACCAATCTTCACTGAGCAATATTTTGTCTCCTTATGTTTAGTTCACAGCTTCAAACAGATGGAGAAATAATATTAGCATGAAAAAGCTTTCAACTTTATTAGAAGAACAAGCACAACAGTGAGAGTTAGCTCACACATACTAATAAGGAATCACGTATACCTTTTTTATCGATTTTCCTATTGCTGCCCCTACCATCTTATCTCCACTATTGCAAATTATTTCTTCATAAGAAATATAGCAGACAAATCCACACTGATACCCTGATATTGGAACCTGCCTTCACAAAGACTAATAAAAGAACTGGAAAATGTTGATGTAAGAGTTACACTTCTAATCATACTATGCGTTTCTTGAGACACGCCATTGCATAGACGCTTCTAATATCATCAAAGATCTTTATATAGAAAACACGCCTTACGAGATTCGTACTTCATCGTATCAGATTTGGCTTTCTTTTAATAAATTTTTCAACTACAAAAGAAAGTGGATATGAAAAAGGTCAAATTTGTTTTAGAGTTATTATTGTGATAGAAAATTATAACCTTTGACTAGCTTCTGTCAAGTGATATTCTTGACCTTTTCCAGATCACTGCAAAGATAGATAACACTAATAACTCATAGACAGTTTCCAACCCAGTTTCCCTGTTGAATCGCAACAATAGAATGAAAAACATTGATTTTAATATCTTCTTACTCCTTATCTTCCTTTGATCACTCCTAAATCATGAAGATTTCTGCAAATTATTAGCCAACCTATTATAATGCTGTGAAGTTTACTGTCTTCAAATGTCTTTGGTGGTTTGGCACGCTTAAAGATAGAAAAACTTCCTGAAAAACAAGATTGCACATGATGCACCTCATAAGAGACATGGTACTGGTGACATTTGATATGAATGGTAATGAGAGTAATTGATTTTTCTTCAACGCAACATGCCAAAAAGCAGAGTTTCAACAGGATGCATGAAAAATACAATTTCCTCCTACTCATTTCCAGCAGCTGATTGATAGCTAGAGAAAGCTTGGGAAACTGGGTATCACAGGTTCACTTTCACTTTACCTTCACCTTGTTGAACCTTCTTCGTCTGTTTTTTTCTTCAGAGACATTCCAAAACTGGTCAATTTGGTTTAGGTACTTTGGAATCTCAATATTAAAAACAATTATATCTCACAACAAAAGTCTCAGTTACAGACCGGACGTTGTTGTTTGCATCATCATACCGATGAGTCTGGCCTTTTAGAATTTAAATAAGATCTAGACCTCCAGACACTCTTATTGATCCATAAGCTGTCCACAGAGGAGGGAGGAGCTTGAATCATGCTTGTATTTGAAGTGATAACAAAACCCATTCTTTTGATGTCCATGGTGAGACTGTATAAAGATAACCACACCTAGAGAGTGGCCAAAATGGATAGTGAACTCCTATAAACTGTATCAACTTTATATAAAAAACTAAAGCAATGTTTGTACGTACAAAAAGAACTTTGTACAGAAATAGAACCAACAAAAAAAGAACATGAAAGCAACAAAGAATGAACATAGTTTGTAGAAGATATGTCCTGATTCAACCAGTAAGTGATTTTTCAATAAATTTCAACTGACTCCTAGATCAAGCAGTGGAAAAAAAAAAAAAATCTTATAAACAAATGGAAAAGGGGGAAGACACTTAACTTAAATGCAAAACATTTCCTTAGTTTAATATATCTTATGGACATTGAGATGCCCGTCAGATGTAAAGTGTAAATCATATGTAAGATTATCACTCATGAAAAGTTGATAGGAATAACACTATGCCTTGCCATCAATTTCCACAGCAATGGAATCTTCAGTGAGATAGAGGAAAAGAAAAGCTGTGGAAGGTGAACTGACAAAGTTTAAATTCTTCAAACCATTATGGTTTGGACGCCTGTTAAAAAGACTTAAGACTTATCTGAAGATAGAATGTCAGCATTAACACATTTGCACAAATCATCATATTGAGGCCAACACCATGTGGTATATTGAATAACATGCACTGTCCATAATTGAGAAAAAACTTCTTCACATTTTTTGTAGTTGGAGTAGACAAAAAGAAGCGGTGGTAAAAGCTGCAGCTGTCAAAACCTTCAGGTATTTTTCGAGAATTATCTGATAATCCATGAATGAAACCCGATACTCCAAGTATTCTCCAATTTTTTTACACTCTGATGCAGAGGACACCTCTATGTCAAGATAGTTTTGCCACCTTATAAGACAAAAACCAGACAAGTATACTTACAAAAAATAGTCATACTTAATTTTTTAATATCATGTTATTTGGTGGAATAAAATATTTTAGAACATTAAAACCTAGATCTGAGCATGAAAAGCGTTTCACGATAAATGCGAAAACGGT
>JAUZSQ010000101.1 GCA_030949325.1 Sulfurovum sp. | reverse complement strand
TAACCGTTTTCGATGAGGCAGACTTTCGCGTTTTCGTGGCGCCGAACTTCATTCGTTCCTATCACTGTATAAAACTGCCAAGTTATTTAAGGTCGTGGCTACATTAGGATTATACGCACTTGGATTGTTTTGTGCTAATGCTCTATATAGCTCCAGTGCCTCATTGTATGCCTCTTCTGCTTTGTCTAGTTCGTTCCTATCACTGTATAAAACTGCCAAGTTATTTAAGGTCGTGGCTACATTAGGATTATACGCACTTGGATTGTTTTGTGCTAATGCTCTATATTAGCTCCAGTGCCTCATTGTATGCCTCTTCTGCTTTGTCTAGTTCGTTCCTATCACTGTATAAAACTGCCAAGTTATTTAAGGTCGTGGCTACATCAGGATTATACGCACTTGGATTGTTTTGTGCTAATGCTCTTCTTAGCTCCAGTGCCTCATTGTATGCCTCTTCTGCTTTGTCTAGTTCGTTCCTATCACTGTATAAAACTGCCAAGTTATTTAAGGTCGTGGCTACATCAGGATTATACGCACTTGGATTGTTTTGTGCTAATGCTCTTCTTAGCTCCAGTGCCTCATTGTATGCCTCTTCTGCTTTGTCTAGTTCGTTCCTAGCTCTGTATAAAACTGCCAAGTTATTTAAGGTCATGGCTACATCAGGATTATACGCACTTGGATTGTTTTGTGCTAATGCTCTATATAGCTCCAGTGCCTCATTGTATGCCTCTTCTGCTTTGTCTAGTTCGTTCCTATCACTGTATAAAACTGCCAAGTTATTTAAGGTCGTGGCTACATTAGGATTATACGCACTTGGATTGTTTTGTGCTAATGCTCTATATAGCTCCAGTGCCTCATTGTATGCCTCTTCTGCTTTGTCTAGTTCGTTCCTAGCTCTGTATAAATTTGCCAAGTTATTTAAGGTCATGGCTACATCAGGATTATACGCACTTGGATTGTTTTGTGCTAATGCTCTATATAGCTCCAGTGCCTCATTGTATGCCTCTTCTGCTTTGTCTAGTTCGTTCCTACTCACTGTATAAAACTGCCAAGTTATTTAAGGTCATGGCTACATCAGGATTATACGCACTTGGATTGTTTTGTGCTAATGCTCTTCTTAGCTCCAGTGCCTCATTGTATGCCTCTTCTGCTTTGTCTAGTTCGTTCCTAGCTCTGTATAAAACTGCCAAGTTATTTAAGGTCGTGGCTACATCAGGATTATACGCACTTGGATTGTTTTGTGCTAATGCTCTATATAGCTCCAGTGCCTCATTGTATGCCTCTTCTGCTTTGTCTAGTTCGTTCCTATCACTGTATAAAACTGCCAAGTTATTTAAGGTCGTGGCTACATCAGGATTATACGCACTTGGATTGTTTTGTGCTAATGCTCTTCTTAGCTCCAGTGCCTCATTGTATGCCTCTTCTGCTTTGTCTAGTTCGTTCCTATCACTGTATAAAACTGCCAAGTTATTTAAGGTCGTGGCTACATCAGGATTATACGCACTTGGATTGTTTTGTGCTAATGCTCTATATAGCTCCAGTGCCTCATTGTATGCCTCTTCTGCTTTGTCTAGTTCGTTCCTAGCTCTGTATAAAACTGCCAAGTTATTTAAGGTCATGGCTACATCAGGATTATACGCACTTGGATTGTTTTGTGCTAATGCTCTATATAGCTCCAGTGCCTCATTGTATGCCTCTTCTGCTTTGTCTAGTTCGTTCCTATCACTGTATAAAACTGCCAAGTTATTTAAGGTCGTGGCTACATTAGGATTATACGCACTTGGATTGTTTTGTGCTAATGCTCTATATAGCTCCAGTGCCTCATTGTATGCCTCTTCTGCTTTGTCTAGTTCGTTCCTATCACTGTATAAAACTGCCAAGTTATTTAAGGTCGTGGCTACATTAGGATTATACGCACTTGGATTGTTTTGTGCTAATGCTCTATATAGCTCTAGTGCCTCATTGTATGCCTCTTCTGCTTTGTCTAGTTCGTTTTGTTTACTGTATCTATTGGCTAAACTACCTAAAAAAACTATTTTTTCATTGTCACTTAATGCTAAAGTGAGTCCCATAATCTTTAACTCTTTAATGGCTTCTTGATTTTCATTTTGTAGAGAAAGATAATTAACAAAATCCAAAGAGTTAGAAAAGGTTCTGTGAAATTTTATAGATTTTACATACGAAGCCTTAGCTTTAGTATGTTCGTTATTTATCTCATATAATTCTGCTTGTATCAAAAGGGCTTTAGCATACTCTCTACTCTGCTCTTCATGATGCTCAAAACCTATACTTTCTAAGTAAGATAATACTTTATCTATACCTTCTTCATTTAATATTTTATTTACTTTTTGCACAATTGCAATATTGCTCTCTTCTAATTTTTGCTGTAAGAGTTTAGCTTTTTCTTTCCATTCCAATATTTCTTTACTTAATTTTTCTATTTCAAAAGAGAGTATTAATCGTTTGTCTTCATCAAAGCTTTGTTCTAGTCTTTCTTTTAAGCTATCTATCTCTTGATTTTTGCGATTGAGTTCATCTACAAAATAGTTATTTTGCTTACTGTTATCGACAACTTTTTCTAAAATTTCTTTTTCATATTTAGAACTACCTTCTTTTCCAAAAGCATAAGTCACAATCACAAGTACCACTAAGCCAACCATCACCACAGACCAATTGGCTTCATCATTAAATTCACTAGCAATAGCAGAAAGAACTTCCCACATCAAAGGATAATCACTTCCTTCTATTTGTTTTTGAGTATAAGAGGCTAAAATACCTGCAAGTTTCCATGCTTTTGCTTGACTAAAAATACCCAAACCAAGAGGAATAGCAATTGTCCAATACGTTTTAGAAGGTTTAATTTTTTTCCAAATAGATATAAGCCTGTCTATTATTTCATGTTTGAGTGATTTTGATACATTATCTACAATATTCATCTATTAACCTCTTTATAAAATAAGTATTTTATTATTCTGACTGAAATTTTATACCTATAACTATACCAAAATAGCCCTAAAATGGATATATAGACTTTTATTGAAATAGTTGATAAAATAACTAAGATTGAAAATATGATTTAAATAAGATAACAAAGATTGGTGGAGAATAACGGGATCGAACCGTCGACCTCTTCGCTGCCAGCGAAGCGCTCTCCCAGCTGAGCTAATTCCCCACGATGTAAGAAGAGAATTTTAGCCTAAATATACTAAAATTCTCTTGATTTTATGAACGTTCTGTGATTTCTAGGAGGTGGTAGCCAAATTGTGTTTTGACGGGTCCGTGGACTACGCCTACTTCGTCGTTGAATACGACTTTGTCAAATTCTGCTACCATTTGTCCTGGTGTGAATGTTCCTAAGTCACCACCTTTGGCTCCTGATGGACATTTGGAGTGTGCTTTGGCTAATGCGTCAAAGGTGGATTCTCCACTGTCTATCTTTGCTTTGAGTGCGATACACTCTGCTTCTTCTTCTACGAGTATGTGTTTTGCTGATGCTGATGCCATAGTGTATCCTTTATATATACATTAATAATTTGAATCCAAGGCGACCAATTCGCCTTTTTTTAACCTTGGAAGTATATCGAATTTTATTTTTTTTATCAAAAATACTTTTTTGGACATCGGCATATCTTCATATCTAGGAATGTGCTGTAATTTCATTTTGTAGTAAAGCGTGAGCATGGAGATGAGTGATTGATGCAAATTTTCTTCTGTCATTACTTTGACCGTTTCATCAATACTTAATCCCACCAAACTAGGATGTGCAAACTCCCCTTTGAGCAAGAGATTGAAAAGTCCTTCATAATTCTTGAAGATAGAGGTATCTACTACATTGAGTACGTTATCTACAAGGTTTGGATATTCTAGCAATGTTTTGAGGACACACAACAGCTCCAAATTGTCTTTAGATTGTCCAAAGCTTTCTTCAACATGTTCTACTGTGGAGGTCTGCCCAAAGAAGCTAGGAGATAATCCCAAGCAAGTCGCTGCGACCGAAATATACGCATCTTTGACAATAGGGCTTAAGCTATCTAGATATTGTTTGACGACTCCAAAAGCCCTCTCTTTGTCCAAGGGGTCATGTAGGTTATATTCTGAAGCCTTTTTTTCCAAAACAAAAGGGATGAGGGCTTTGACATCGCGTAAGAGTTCGGCTACTTTGTCACTCTGTCCATTGGCTATCAAATCAGCAGGGTCTTGTCCATCAGGAAAGAGTACCACGCCTCCGTCAAATCCTGCAATACTCAACATCTCCGAGGCTTTGAGTGCGGCTGCCATTCCTGCTTTGTCTCCATCATAAGCCAAGATGACTTTGGGGTCACCTTTGCGTAACATGGGCAAGTGTTCGCTCGTCAAAGCTGTACCCATCCCTGCTACGGCTTGGGTAAATCCTGCTTGGTGAAACATCACGACATCCAAATATCCCTCACAAATGATAATTTGTTTGCTTTTATAGATACTCTCTTTGGCTAAGTGATAGCCATAAAGTAAGCGAGATTTGTTAAAAAGCTTGGTTTGGGGAGAATTGATATATTTGGCAGGATGGTTGCTAATCGTACGCCCACCAAAGCCCACCACCGAACCACTAGGAGAATAAATAGGAAAGGTAATACGTTCAACCAAACGGGCATAAAATCCTTGACCATTGTCACTTTGGGCAATCACTCCTGCTTCTACGGCTTGGGGTAAGGGAAGCAAGGCACTTTGCAAAAATGCCATGACTTCTTGCCCTTTGGGAACATATCCTATTTCAAAGCGTTCTATAGAATTTTGCGAAATGCCACGTTCCAAGAGATAGGCTCTAGCCGTACTGTGTTGGTCTAGGGTTTTGACATACCACTGTCCTATGGCTTCTAAAATACGCTTAGCATCAGAATAATCTGAGCTTCCTTGGGTATAGGTGAGTGAGAAATTATGCATGGATGCCAATTTCTCAATGGATTCAGGATAAGAAAGTTTTTCTAGTTCCATCACGAACTTAATACTATCTCCCCCTACCCCACAACCAAAGCAATGGTATATCTGTTTGCTAGGACTCACCACAAAAGACGGGGTTTGCTCTCCATGAAAAGGGCAGTTGGCTTTGTAGTTCGCCCCTGCTTTACGAAGCTCAATAAAGCTTCCTACCACATCCACAATATCGATACTATTTTTTAAAGATTCTATGGAACTATTATCTATCATTTTAACATTATATCTAATTAGATATAATCTCAATAGAAAAATACAAGGACACGCTTGGAATCAATATTACCTGCATATAATGACCCACTTTTTAGTATCTTGCTCATTATTGTCATTGCCCTTATTATTACATTGATGACTTATGGATGGGGACTGTATAGCCAACAAAAAGAAGAAGGGAAGCTTTTGAAGTTTTTGGAAAAGTTTGATGGCTCAGAATGTACACTCAATACCACAGATATGCCCTTTGAATCTACGATGCTCAAACCCCTCACTCTTCTTGCCAAAGCCTTTGAAAATTCAGGTGAATATCCTAAGGCTATTAATATCTATCTCTACCTCATCAAACATATTCACCATAAAGCAGGAGAGATAGAACTGATGGAACGCTTGGGCAATACCTACCTTCACGCAGGGTTCTTGGAACGAGCCAAGTCTATCTATCTCGAAATCTTACGCCGTAACCCACGCAATATCAAAGTCCTCTATGAGATTGGGATTGTCTATGAAGCCTTACATGAATACGACAAGGCCAAAGAAATCATAGAACCCCTGACTATTTTAGGCGAACAAACCTCACAATTGGCACACTTTTTTGACTTTGCACAGTTAATGGATATCAAAAATATGGAAACGAGCGAAAAAGTCGAAAAGCTCAACCTCCTACTAGAAAAAGAGCCTAGTATGTATCGTTCTATTGTCTCAGCACTTTTAGACTTAGACTTGAAGAGTGCATGGAAGATTATAGACCCTAAGCGTAGCAAAGAATTACTCGATATTTTGTGGTTTTTGCCCAATTCACAACTGGATTTGGATACTATCAGCTCCAATGATGTTTTCCATACCTTATATTATGCCAAAGGCTATCTACAAAGCCCCAAAATAGCCAGTAATATCTTCTCTTTGGATATGTTGGCAACGGCAAGACAAGGGGGGTTTGAAGGAGGAGACTTGGTCTTTTCCTTCCTGTGTAACAAATGTAAACAGCATTTTCCTGTGTCATTTAGACGCTGTCCTAGTTGTACAGCCATACATTCACTCAAAGTGGAAGAAAGCATCGTCAAGCTTACCCCCAAAACCAACCACTCTCTACTCTAAGTAGAAGAGACTATTATATATCCAAAAGGAACACACTATGATTCATTACAGTCAACTTGAAATAAGACTCAACTATACATTTAAAGATAAGCAATTGATTATTGAAGCATTGACACATAAAAGTGACAAAAAGCCCTATAACAATGAACGCCTTGAATTTTTGGGAGATGCTGTACTTGACCTCATTGTAGGAGAATACCTCTTTACTAAGTTTCCCAAATCGAATGAAGGTATTTTATCTAAAATACGCGCATCATTGGTCAATGAAAGTGGATTTACACTCTTGGCTCGTGCTTTGGACCTTGGCAATTATATCTATCTGTCTATCGCCGAAGAAAACAACGATGGCAGAAATAAATCTTCCCTACTTTCCAATGCCTTTGAAGCTGTTATCGGTGCGGTCTATCTCGAATCTGGCTTGGAAGTGAGCAAAGAGATTACCATTAAGCTTTTGGAATCTTGTCATCCCAAAATTGACCTTGATTCTCTCTCCAAAGATTATAAAACAGCACTACAAGAACTCACTCAAGCTAGTTATGGTGTGACTCCTAGCTATGAAATTATCGGTTCTTCTGGTCCTGACCACAAAAAAGAATTTGAAATTGCCATTGTCCTAAATGAAAAAACCCTTGCTACAGCCAAAGGAAAGAGCAAAAAAGAGGCACAGCAAAAAGCTGCGAAAGATGCACTCAAGGAGCTAAAGAAATGAATACCTTTGGCAAAAAACTCACCCTCACGACCTTTGGTGAATCGCATGGCAAAGCCTTGGGCTGTATCCTTGATGGTATCCCTGCTGGACTTGCCATTGATGAAGCCTATATACAGTCTGAACTCGACAGAAGAAAACCAGGTAAATCCAAACTAGAGACAGGACGCAAAGAAGATGATAAAGTTGAGATACTCTCAGGTACATTTGAAGGACTAAGTACGGGTACGCCTATTTCTATGGTTATCTTTAATACCGATCAAAAATCACGAGACTATGACAGTGTCAAAGACCTCTTTCGTCCTGGTCATGCTGATTTTACTTACTTTCACAAATATGGACTTAGGGATTATCGTGGTGGTGGACGCTCTTCAGCACGAGAGACAGCAGCACGTGTCGCAGGGGGGGCTATTGCTAAACTTATGCTTAGAGAACTAGGCATAGAGATACAATCAGGTTTGTGTGAAGTCGATGGTATCAAAGGCGATATCCAAGACTTTGCCCATGCCAAAACTTCTATCATGTATGCCCTAGACCCTAGCAAAGAAGAAGCCCAAAAAGAAGCTATACTCTCAGCCAAGAAAAAACATGATTCTGTAGGTGGCGTGGTTCTGACTACAGCTACAGGCGTACCTATTGGGCTAGGTGAACCACTCTATTACAAGCTTGATGCTGTATTGGCTTCTGCGATGATGGGTATCAATGCTGCTAAAGCTGTAGAAATAGGTGATGGTGTAGCCTCAACCCATCTCAAAGGAAGCCAAAACAATGACGAGATTATGTCAGATGGGTTTACCTCCAATCACTCAGGTGGTATGCTAGGAGGGATTTCAAATGGAGATACGATTGTTGTCAAAACCCACTTCAAGCCTACACCGTCTATCTTTGTAGAACAACAAACCGTCACCACAGAAAATGAAGAAGTCATTTGTAAACTCTCAGGTAGGCACGACCCCTGTGTAGCCATTCGTGGTGCAGTGGTCTGTGAAGCGATGATGGCTCTAACTTTGGCTGATATGACACTGCTCAATATGGGCAAAAAAATGTCACATCTTATTACTATATATAAAGGAAATTAACATGATAAAAAAATTTGGAATTGCTTCAATGGGTCTGCTAGTCTTGGCTGTAGGGTATTTTTTAACCCTAGGTTCAACACAACTCATGGCAGAAATAAAAACACAGCTACAACAAGAAATCACTCTACTCAACAGCCAAGGCTTTGGGATACAAAGCAAAGAGATTTCAGACAAAGAGCATCAGTACATTGTCTCAATTGATGCACCTCAAAAAATCTCTACTTTTTTGAAAAGCAAGGGGATAGAACTGAGCATTGAAGATATAGCACTCTTTCAAGGGATGACATGGGGCATAGATACACAATATATTCCCAATCCTAGTACGTCACTGGTTTTAGATATCTATCCACTGACCTTACCTTCTAGTATTCTACTCGCCTCAGTAAGCCCCAAAGATAAAAAGGTCTTGGCACAAATAGAGACTATGCTAAAGAAAAAAACCTTTCTCATCCATATAGAGATTAATTCCTTGCTTGATGGATTTATCGGTCATCTCAAAGATATAAAAGAAGTGCTACACGTCGGTGAAGACATCAACTTTACTATTGAAGGACTAACTTTTACAGGGAAACTTAGCGATAACAAGCTCAGTAAAGTCACACAAAATGTACAAAAACTTCTCTTCCATACCGTCGGTCAATTAGAAATGAAGTTAGAGAACTTTACCAGTGAATATACATTTTTGGGACAAAGCTATGCGACACATTATACCCTAGAAAATCTGCAATTTCATAGTGACAAAGACATCAATATCTCAGTAGAACATCTCACCTTAGACTCTGATGCAACCTTAGAAAATAACCTTTCTAGCTTTTCTTTCAAAACCCAAATCGGAAGTCTTGACTATATAGCCCCAAAATACAACACAAGTCTGCACAACTTCTATGCCAATTTCAAAGCAGAAAATTTTGATACCAATGCCTTGGTACAACTAGAAAATATCAACCCCAACAATGAGAAAGAAGTACTAGCCATACTCCAAAAACTTATCTCCAAAGGCGTACATTTAGAAATACCTAGCCTAGGAGTCAAGGAAATTATATTTAATCAACAAACACTCAAAGGATTTGATTTTAACAGTAGCTTCACCATAGACAAATCGTTAGACCTAGCTTCTTTACAAAAGAACCCTATGGCTGTCATTACTGCAATGAACGCCTACCTAAACCTCAGTCTCTCCTCTGATATCTTTACCCTATTAGTCCAACAACCCCAAGCTACCATGGCTCTCATGCTCTTCAAACCCAAAGATGTCAAAGGTAAAAAAGTCTATGAAATAAAACTCAGAGATGCCAAGTTACTTGTCAATGGTGTGCCGATGATGTAGGGATAAGAGAAGAGATAATAAGAGAAAAGAAAATTTATAGTATAATATTTTTTATACAAAGGAACACTAAATGAAAATACTTAAACTATATATTCAAACCCTCAT
>JAUZSQ010000100.1 GCA_030949325.1 Sulfurovum sp. | reverse complement strand
CTACATTTTTGGTAGCGAATAATAATTTAAGTGATAAACAACTACATGCTTTTTTGAGTATTATTACCAATCAAATTTTATCCTCACCTACGGGTATTTCATCGCCTACACTTACTATAGATGCACCTACCCAAACGATTGATAATAATGTCTCTATAGAAGTTAATGGCAAGGCAGGAAGTGACCTTTACCTCAATGGAGTGAACGTAGGGACTATCGGAAGTGATGGTACATTCTCTTTGACCCTTGACTTGACTCTTGGTGAAAATAGTTTTGTCCTTATACTTAAAGATGCATTTGGAAACGAAAGTAGCCCTTTAGACATATCCGTACTTTATATCGATGCGTTACAACCTTTAATTACACTCAATGGAGCAAATCCACAGTTTATAGAATATAATACCTCATATATAGAACTAGGAGCGAATGCTAGTGATTATATTGATGGAGATATTACGAATAATATTATGATTGATAGTACCAATGTAGATACCAATACTTTGGGAGATTATAATGTAACGTATGATGTGACGGATAGTTCTAATACTTCTGCCGATACAGTGACTAGGACGATAGAAGTAAGAGATACTATTAGCCCAGTCTTTACGAGTGCTTCTAGCAGTACAGTTGTAGAGAATCAAAGTACTGCTATCACCTTAGTAGCAAGTGATGTACGGACTATTACTTATAGTATTTCAGGTTCTGATACCTCATTTTTTACTTTGGATGCAAATAGTGGTGTCATTACTTTTACTGTAGATGCCGATTATGAAACACAAACATCTTACAGTTTTATTGCAACTGCTAGTGATGGTATCAATGAAACAAATCAAACAGTGACGATTGAATTAATTGATATTGATGATACAGCCCCTGTATTTATCAGTGATGATAATGTGACTGTACCTGAAAACCAAACGACAGCAATTATTTTAGAAGCTAGCGATGCAAATAAGGTTTTTTATAGTATTTCAGGTCCAGAAAGTACAAATTTTGTAGTCAATACAGATACAGGTGTGGTAGAGTTTACTATTGTGCCTAATCATGAAGTCAAAGATAGATATATCTTTATAGCGACTGCGAGTGATGGGGTCAATGAGACCAATCAGACGGTGACTATTAATATTTCAAATGTAGATGACACAGCCCCAGTGTTTACGAGTACAGATACAGTCACCGTAGCAGAAAATCAAACAAATGCGATTGATTTGAATGCAACAGATGCGAATACTATTATCTATAGTATTACAGGC
Source organism: Sulfurovum sp. (assembly GCA_030949325.1). GTDB lineage: Bacteria > Campylobacterota > Campylobacteria > Campylobacterales > Sulfurovaceae > Sulfurovum. Next base: position 5,601 of record JAUZSQ010000100.1, on the reverse strand, counting down.
ATAGACAGTGATGCCTTTAATTTAAATACGAGTACAGGAGTAGTGACCTTCAAAGTGGCACCTGATTACGAGGGACAAAGAATCTATGTATTTACAGCCCATGCAAGTGATGGCATACAAGAAGAAAATCAAGATGTGACGATTAATATTTCAAATGTAGATGATACAGCCCCAGTATTTACGAGTGATGATAACGCTACAGTAGAAGAGAATCAAAGAGATGCGATTACTTTGGTGGCAACGGATGCAGAAAATACAGTGAATTATAGTCTTCAAGTTTCAGATGATAGTAGTTTCTTTCAGGTAGATAGTGGTACAGGTGTGGTGACTTTTAGAGTAGATGCTGATTATGATACTAAAGTTGTGTATACCTTTACAGCCATAGCTAGTGATGGTATCAATAGTACAAACCAAGTAGTGACGATTACACTTATCAATTTAGATGATGATGCACCAGTCTTTACAAGTGAAGCTAACGTCACAGTAGAAGAGAATCAAAATGAAGCGATTACTTTAGTGGCTACAGATGAGAATAATGTCACCTATAGTATCTCAGGAGGAGACAGTGCAAGTTTCACAGTCAATGAGGGAAGTGGTGTCGTACTCTTTAGCATAGTGCCAGACTTTGAGACAAAAGATAGATATATCTTTATAGCGACTGCGAGTGATGGGGTCAATGAGACCAATCAGACGGTGACTATTAATATTTCAAATGTAGATGACACAGCCCCAGTGTTTACGAGTACAGATACAGTCACCGTAGCAGAAAATCAAACAAATGCGATTGATTTGAATGCAACAGATGCGAATACTATTACGTATAGTATTTCAGGAATAGACAGTGCCGATTTTGATATCAATGCCAGTAGTGGGATGGTGACCTTTAAGGTAGCCCCTGACTATGAAACTAAAATAGCTTATGCTTTTGTAGCTACTGCTAGTGATGGTATCAATACGATACAGCAGAACGTAACGATTAATATTTCAAATGTAGATGATACAGCCCCAGTATTTACGAGCGATGATACAGTGAGTGTAGCAGAGAATCAAACAGATGCAATTACTTTAGTAGCAACAGATGCCAATAACATAAGCTACAGTATCTCAGGAGGGGCTAGTAGTGACTTTGATGTCAATAGTAGCTCAGGAGTGGTAACTTTCCAAGTAGCTCCTGATTTTGAGACCTTAGATACCTATAGCTTTAGGGCAACAGCTACAGATGAGATAGGTAATAGTGTGACGCAAGAAGTAACGATTAATGTGTATGATGTACAAGAAGCACAAGCACCTAAAAAGACAGGTCAAATCAAAAGTTATGATAAAGATGGCACAGAAATTATAGATGATAGTCTAAAGGATGATGGATTCTATCAAGCAGGAATTGATTATTCTTATACTAGAGATGATACAGAAGCAACAGTTACTGATACTATTACAGGACTGATGTGGGCAGATGATGCGAGTGTAGCATCGGTACAAAAGCTATGGGTTACAGAGGATAGTTATACTCTAGGTAATTACTTTAATACCTCAGGAGATACGGCAACGGGGTATTGTGCTGCATTGACTTTAGCCAATTATAGTGATTGGAGATTACCAAGTCGAGTAGAGCTTCAAGGGATTGTCTTAGACAATGAATATGACCCTGCTATTGATAAGAATATATTTGAAAATACAGCATCAGGTGGGTATTGGAGTAGTACCTCTCGTGTCTTTAGTACGAGTAATGCATGGTATGTAGATTTCAATGATGGTGCTTCTGATGATGATGCTAAGAATAGTAGCCATTATGTACGTTGTGTAAGAGTAGCAGAGTAGTCTTTTGGCTAGAATGAATATATTAACTTTTAAGGTAGGAAAAATTGATGAAATACATTATTTTAATTTTTATAGGGCTAAGTAGCCTAAGTGTAGCAGAGTTTACGAAAAGTTCAAACGTAGTGACTGATGATATTACAGGATTACAGTGGCAAGATGATACCGTAGGTAATACGAGTAATTGGGAAGATGGGATAACTCTATGTGAAGGATTAGGTTTAAATAGTCTTTCGGGTTGGAGACTTCCTAATAAGGTTGAATTGTTAACCCTTGTTGATGATACGAAAAGCAATTCAAGTATTAGTGATGTTTTTGAAAATACACAAGCGAGTACCTATTGGAGTGCTAGTAGTTACAGTAACCTTCCTCGTGATGCTTGGGGTATTAATTTTGGTAATGGTGCGACAGAAAGAAGTAGTAAGTATAATCTAGCATATGTACGTTGCGTGAGGTCATCAGAGTAAAATAAGGCTTTAAGCATACCTTTCTACACAACTAACTCAAAAGAAAAAGTGCTATTATACAAGTAAAAGAAAAGACATGAATAAAAGACTAAAAAAAGATATGAGAAGTTAGTAAGAGGTGAGATGAATACAAAACATAAAAGCCAAAGTGGAATGAACCTAGTATTGGAGACAGATGGATGGAGTCAAGTCCAAGCATCATGGCGATTTTATAATAATGAAGAAGTAACAATTCCCTCACTCAATGACCCCATCATAGCAGAGGTAGTAGAGGAAAGTAATAAAAGAGTAGGTAACTATACCTTGGTAGCCTATGATTGGTCACATTTGGACTATAAAAAGGTAACCCCCTAAATAACCCCACCAACCCAATATTAAGCAAACTACTACATAGTTAAAAGCAGTAAAAACATCACATAAAAAAGTGATTTACTAACCAAGTATAGTAGTAGTTTTAGCTATAATAGCACTATGAAAACAGAGCTTATTAATATAGAAAAATTACAAGAAACCATTATAAATCAAGCCCAAGAGAATAGTAGTCAAGAAAAAGAATACAAACCCAACAAATTGAAATAAATTACCTAAAAGAAAAGATAGATTACCTCATACGCCAACAATTTACCTCCAAAAGTGAAAAACTAAACCCTAACCAACCAAGTCTGTTCGAAGATACTAAAGAGACAATCGAAGTAATAGAAGATGAAGAGATTGAAATAACATTTAAACGAAAGAAAGGTGGAAGAACTTCACCACCTAAAGAGTTACCAAGAGTAAGAGTAGAACACGATATAGGTGATGAAGAGAAAGTGTGTAGTTGTGGTGACACAATGCATAGAGTAAAAGAGATAATATCAGAACAATACGATATCGTACCTGCAAAGTTCCAAGTCATAGAAAATGTTCGGTTCGTATATGGCTGTAGATGTGGAGAAAAACCAGTGACCACAGTATTAGCCCCATTCATACTCCCAAAGACACAAGTAACTGCTTCATTCTTAGCAACTATTGCCGTACAAAAATTTGAAGATGCATTGCCACTGTATAGACAAGCCAAAATATTTAAAAATAGATTTGGGGTTCCATTTAGTGATACTACACTCTCCAATTGGATGATAAAAGCTTCTGAGAAACTCAAACCTTTTAAGCAGAGACTTAAAGAGAGACTCTTAGAGAATGAATATATACAAGCAGATGAGACTACACTACAAGTGGTGAATGCACACAAAAGCAAAGCAACGAAGAAATCCTATATATGGCTAGGTGTAGGAATGGATAAATATAAAGTAGTCTATATGCACTATGCCAACAATAGAAGTGCCGTAGTAGCCTCTGAACTCTTTAAAGGTTTTAATGGCTATCTCCAAACAGATGGATATGCTGGATATAATGCTACAGTCCAAACAAATGATATGACACATTTAGCGTGTTGGGCTCACGCGAGGAGAAAGTTTGCAGATATAGTCAAATCAGGAGTCAGTGACCTAGAAAGTAAGCGTTATGCACAAGAAGCCATAATACTTATACAAAAACTCTATAAAATAGAAAGAGAAATCAAAGATGACCCTCCTGAACAAAAACTACTCATCAGAAAAGAGAAATCTCAAGCTATCATCAACACCATAAGAGAATGGATTAACACAAAGTTCTATAAAGCACAAGAACTTGCTGGTGCTATTGCTAAAGCATTTGTGTATCTTAATAATCAATTTGCTAAGTTAGAAGTCTATCTCACCGATGGCAGACTCAATATAGATAACAATGGAGCAGAAAAACCATATAAGACCTATGGTACTAGGTAGGAAGAATTGGTTATTTGCTACATCTGTTAAAGGTGCTGAGGCTATTGCTACTTGGTATACTATTATTGAAACTGCTAAGGCGAATGGATTGGAACCATATCACTATTTGAAGTATCTTATGACCATACCTTTCTACACAACTAACTCAAAAGAAAAAGTGCTATTATTCAAGTAAAAGAAAAGACATGAATCAAAGACTAAAAAAAGATATCAGAAGTTAGTAAGAGGTGAGATGAATACAAAACATAGAAGCCAAAGTGGAATGAACCTAGTATTAGAGACTGATGGATGGAGTCAAGTTCAAGCGTCATGGCGATTTTATAATAATGAAGAAGTAACAATTCCCTCACTCAATGACCCCATCATAGAAGAAGTGGTAGAGCAAAGTAACAAAAGAGCAGGTAACTATACCTTGGTAGCCTATGATTGGTCACATTTAGACTATAAAAAGCATACAAAGAAACAGGAACTTGTGACTAAGAATAAGAAAGGGAATGCGAAACAGATAGGATATGATTTGCAAGGTTCATTGGCAATGGATGAGAAAGGAAATCCTTTGGGTGCCTTAGCCCAAAACTTGGCAACAAGTGAGAAGATATACTCCACTTATGATAGCAATATTGATACAAACTTAACGCATTTAGAGGAGTTGGTTCAAAGAACTAAATACATACGAGAAAATTATAAGTTTGAAAAAGAGTTGGTTGATATTATTGACCGAGAAGGAGATAGTGTAGCCTTAATGAGAGAGTATGAAGCCAATGGTTGGTGCTATCTGATTCGAGCTAAATCAAATCACAAAGTTTACCTGCCTGACGAGGATAGAGAGGTAAAACAAGGAGATTTGGCAAAAGAATTAACGCTAGGAAGCTACCTTAAAACCATTAAATATAAAGTGGATAAAAAGATGCAAAAGGTGAAGATATTTGTCAATGAAATAGAAGTGAATATACGAAGAGATGCCACCAAATCAGTACTTGACGAGGACGGTAAGCGAAAAACTATCTTCACAGCAGGAAAAAGTATTAAGGCAAGGTTTGTGGTGGAGAGATTGGTTGATGAAGACAATAATATTGTTGCCCAATGGATGCTTTTGAGCAATGTTCCCAAAGAGGTAACAGCCACAACTATTGGTACTTGGTATTATCATAGATGGAAAATAGAAAGCTATTTCAAACTTCTAAAATCTTCTGGATTTAATCTTGAAAGTTGGCAACAAGAAACTCCAATGGCTCTGTTTAGAAGACTTCTCGTGGTCTCGTATGCTACATTGTTTGTTTGGAAGATTGAGCGTTCGGAAGAGAAAAATGCTCCTGCTGTTAGAAAGTTTTTAGTGCAACTCTCAGGACGACTTATTGAAAAGAACAAAGAATTTACAACACCTGCTTTACTATCAGGTCTTTGGGTTTTTATGAAGATGATGAATGTTTTAAAGATCTCACGATGTTGAATCTCTTTTGCCTTTAAAGAGCAAATCGGGATATGATGGGCATGGAACTTTGAGTTGTGTAGAAAGG
>JAUZSQ010000099.1 GCA_030949325.1 Sulfurovum sp. | reverse complement strand
CAGATCCAAAAATCAACACAGTATATAAATAATTCATTGAATATTAAGATTCATAAATCAATTGGTAAGAGTAGTTATGGTAGGGGTCAGAGTGGTTCTTTAGATTATAATATATGTGAAGCTTATTATTATAAACCAATACCAAATTCAAAGAAAGCAAAAGAGATAGAGATAACAAATTTTGCTAAAATAATTGCTGTCTCATTAAGACGCTTAAATATGCATGAAAAACGATTGCCTATTTTAGAGTCTCAAACGAGTACCATACTATCTTTTGAATCCACTTTAAAAAAGATGAAAAAAGATTTAGCCTTTGATATGATTGACCCCTTAAATACTGAAGCTAAACTAAAAAAGTATGATGCTTTTTTTAATAAGTCCCTAAGAAGTTTACAGGAATTTAAGAAAGAATTATCAGTAGATATAGAAGTTAGTCCAAGTGAAATTTCTGAAATTAAAACAATACTATCAAAGGATTACAATGAAAATATATAAAAGTATCGTAATATTCTTACTTATCTCGCTATATCCTTATTCATCATTGAGTGCAAATTCTTCTGATTTTTGGCAAACTTTAGCAATTTTAAAATCAGTGATTATTGATGAAAATAAACCTAAACATGATATTCAATCAATGGTTAAACGCTTAGAACAGTTAGTCAGTGAAAAAGAAAAACTAAAAAAACAGAATAATGACTTTAGAAAAGAAACTTATTCTATGAAGAATGAGATTAACAAACTATATCTAGCGAATAAAGAGCTATTTAAAGAGTTAGAAATCTATAAACCTCAAAATTTACCTATATTTAAACCAAAAGATATAAGAGATAAACACTTTAATATAGAACGAATCTTTAGACTTCGTAGTGCAAATTGTTTTGATTTTAATGGAGATATGTCTTGTATGTATAGAACTTTTAAACTAGATGATAACAGAACAGCTTATTTTATTTATAAAGCAAATAGAGTATTTGATTTAAAGATGAAGCTTGATACAATCATGGATAAGGAAGGTTATATCGTAAATATACTTACGCGTAGAGAATTTAAAAATATAAAAAAATGGGAAAGAAATAATCCTGATTTATTGATTTTATTATCAACTTATTAAAGGAAGAAAAATGCAACTACACATAGAGATACTGACGAACTATTTTCTCTTCTTTGTCACTCCTGCGTGGCAATGCATACGAGAGTTAAACTTTAAAGATATGCTACAATAAGATAAAAGGAGTAAGTGATGATAAGAGAAATTATAACCCCACAAAGTGGAGAGTATATTTTACAAATTCCAAAAGAATATATAGATAGAGAAGTAGAAATTTTGATTTTACCTTTTAGTTATCCTAAGTCTAAAAAAAAGAAGAGTAGTAAAAAAGATATTTTCTCAAAAACATCAGGTATCTTAGTTTCAGAGAATATAGACCCCATAGCATGGCAAGATGAAATTCGTAGTGAGTGGGGTAGATGAAATATTTAGTTGATTCAAATATTATTATCTATCATCTCAACAAAGACTCTATAGCTACAACTTTTTTGAGTAGTAATTATGAACAGATAGCTATATCTCAAATCACTTTTGTTGAAGTATTATCATTTTCATTTAGTGAAGAGGCAGAGAAAGATGTAAGAGAGTTACTCTCAGCATTTGAAATTCTTGATGTGACTAAAGGTGTCTCAAATCAAGCTATTGAAAACAGAAAATTAAAAAAGATTAAAATTCCTGATAATATCATCGCTTCAACAGCTATGGTCAATAATTTGACTTTAGTTACTCGTAATGTAAAAGATTTTAGAGTGCTTGATGTAGAAGTTTTGAACCCTTTTGATTAGTAGGATTTTTAGAAATGAAGGATTTATCGTGACAAACATAGACAAAGAAAGCTTAGAAAATGCCTACCTTTTGTTTACTAGTGGAGATATTCAAAAGATAGAGGTCGGCACAACTAAAGGGCTTCAAAAGATACACCATTATCTTTTTGATGGACTTTATGATTTTGCAGGTCAGATTAGACAACTTAATATTTCTAAAGGAAACTTTAGATTTGCAAACAGCTTATATCTTGAAGATATTTTGCCCAAAATAGAGTCAATGCCTGAAGAGAACTTCAACGAAATTATTGCTAAATATGTAGAGATGAATATTGCACATCCTTTTTTGGAAGGCAATGGAAGAAGTATGCGAATATGGCTTGATTTGATTTTGAAAGAAAGAATACACAAAGTGCTTAATTGGCAGTTTATTGACAAAGAAGGGTATCTTCAATCTATGGAAAGAAGCCCTATCAATGATTTGAAGCTTAGCACTTTGTTAGAAAGTAATTTAACAGACGATATTCATAATAGGGAAATTATTTTTAAGAGTATAGAACAATCTTATTATTATGAGGGCTATGAAAAAGTCAGCCTCAATAATATCTCAAATTACTTTTCTTATCGTCTCTTTTATTAAGGATGATAAAACTACTTTTAAATACAAAAAGTTAGACCCTATGGAGAATTATTATACATTAGAAGATAGTGTGGTCTTGGCTAAAAAACTTAGATGAGATTATCAAATTAGAAACGGCACCAAAAGAAGTCTATAGAGCCAAACCTAAAAAGCTTTCGGATTATGGGAATTTTTTTAAAGACAAAGATAAGTACCAAAACTAAATAAAGCAATACTATGAATACCTTTTGACCGCATAGTTCACAAATACTTATATAGCCAATTAAATTATTTAAAAGTCATTAATGCATAACCTTCATTTTGATAATAAATCGTCTCTATAAAACTGTTTTGAACTATCTGAATAAAAGGTAAAACTTCTTTCTTCTCTATTGCATTGTTGGCTAATGACATGGAACAAGTGATTAGCTTGACATTTTTTCGTTTTGATAGAGAGATTAGATAATTCTGTGCTTTTTTTATACTTTCCACATCCTCATCTGGAACAATCATATCATATTCCTTTGAAACGATAATTGCACACTTCCCATGTATGGTGATAGCAACCTTTGTAGTATCACCTTGCTCTTCAATCATATCTATGGTCTTGCCGACTAGCCACATACGGCTTTTAATATAATCAGCATTACCTGAACTACAGTCATATACTACTTTATACTCTTTTGCATGAAGTATATTCATTGCTAATAAATTAAATAATAAGATTAATTTAATCATTTCTTTGCCCCTACTTTATTTGCTCTATACACTGTTCTTTTTGTTTTTGGATTATCTGGACCTCTTATATCCTTGTCATGTTTATCTAAATTCAGTCTGTCAGACTGTTTCTCGTAGGACATACCAAAGAACAAGAAAATAAAATCCCAAATACCAAGAATAATACTGCGAAATAAGTTCCAAATCATCATAGAGTATTCCCAGTCTTTTCTAAAATAGGTTTTGCTTTTTCTTGAATCGCTGGGGTGATGTCCTCAAACTCTGGTAGTTCTATATGTGCCATTTTATTTTCCTTATAGGCTAATAACGTAAAGTAAAACTTTTCGTTATGTATTATATGCTATAATTCTTACATAAAGTTTAAGAGGATTTTTAATGGAATATAAAATATCTGAATTGGTAGCAAAAACCAATGTACCAAAATCTACTATTCTTTACTATATCAAAGAGGGATTATTACCACAAGCACATAAAATAAAGTCAAATGTACATCGTTATAGTAATGAGCATATTGAGCTTATTGGATATATTACCTATATGAAAGAGCACTTTCGTACCACTAATGAGCAACTCAAAGATATACTGCAAAATAAAAATAAATCTTTCTCAACATCATCAAGTATGATAACTCCACTAATGAACACCTTAAGTGCTATCACATTAGAAAGCTGTCACTATACAAAAGAAGAGTTCATAAGGGAATTTAATGTAGATAAGGAATTACTTGAAAAGCTATTGAATGATGAAATACTTATGCCAATAAATGATAATTATTTTACAGAAAAAGAGGTTTCAATAATGAAGCTTGTGGGTTATTATAATGAAGTAGGCATTGAATATGACATACTTAAACTTTATGTTTTTCATGCAAAAGCACTCAGTCTTATTGAACATCAAATACAAACAAAACTTTGTGATGTTAGGAGTGATGAAAACTTCTCTGTATTATGGAAAATACTCTTTGGAACACTCTTTAATGCTAAGGAATATATCTTCAATAGACAAACCTATAAAGCATTTTTTTCGACTCTAAAAAGTGAGATATTAAATTAACATTAAGTAATACTTAACGTTATGGTATTCTGGGAATAAGTGGAAAGATAGAGCTTGGCACAATGAAAGGGCTTTAAGAGATTATGATTTCGCAGGTAAGATTAGACAGTTTAATATTTCTAAAGGAAACTTTAGAAGAGATGAATATTGCACATCCTTTTATAGAAGGCAATAGAAGAAGTATACGAATATGGCTTGATATGATTATGAAAAAAGTCAGCCTCAATAATAACTCCTTTACACCCATTGCTTAAAATTTCATCTCTATTTTCTCTCTAAGGTCTTGTGTTCTATTGTATACTTCCGTTTTATTTGAATTAAGGAAGTATCTATGGCAGTTTTTACAAAATTAAAAGGGCAGGGGCATACGCCTACTCTTTTCGCAGCATTTATCTATTTTGATATGAGTTTTATGATATGGATGATTTTGGGACCGATTTCCTCGGAAATTATTGATTCCTTTGCAGCCGCTGGGTTTATGATGACTATGGGGCAAAAATCTACATTGCTTTCGCTTCCTATCCTTTCTGGTGCATTGCTTAGAATTGTGCTTGGTTTTGGTGTAGATAAATTGGGGGCAAAAAAGACGGCACTTATTGCTCAGTCTATTGTGATTGTGGCACTCTTTTTTGCCTATTCTTTGGGTACAGATATTAGCTACAATCAATTACTCTTTGTAGCCGTACTCTTGGGCTTTGCAGGGGCTTCTTTTGCTGTGGCACTTCCACAAGCAGGGCAGTGGTATCCACCTGAAACTACAAGGTTTAGTTTTAGGTATTGCAGGTTCTGCGAATTTTGGGGCTGTGATGGGCTTTTTGTTTTCTCCTAAAATTGCTGAGATTTATGGTTGGCAAATGGTATTCTTGGTCGCAGGATTTTTGGCATTGAGTCTTTTTATCACTTACGCGATTGTCACCAAAGATGCACCTCCTGAAGTCTATAAATCAAGACCCAAAAAGATTTCAGACTATTTGAAACTCCTCAAAGACAAAGATACTTGGTGGTTCAATCTTTTTTATGTCATCTCTTTTGGTGGTTTTGTAGGTTTTGGTGTCTTTTTGAAGCTCTATCTTACGGATACTTATCCTGAAGAGTTAGCAGCGCTTGGTCTTTCTTGGTTCGCCGAAGAAAACATTAAAGTGATGGCAGGGTATTTTGGTGCATTGTTTGTCTTTGCTGGTACAGTTTTACGTCCTATAGGTGGAGGCATTGCCGATAAGATTGGTGGGATTAAAGCCCTTTATATTTTCTTTTCTGTGGTGGTCGTTTCTGTAACAATTTTAGCACTCATGCCTTTACCATTTTTGATGATTGTGTTCTTTTTCTTTCTTACCATGGCAAATCTTGGCATGGCAAATGGAGCAGTCTTTCAGCTAGTCCCTCAGCGTTTTGCTAAAGACATCGGTGTGATGGTAGGCATAGTAGGGGCTGCTGGAGGACTTGGAGGTACGGCACTGATTAAGACGCTTGGTTGGTCAAAAGAGGCATTTGATGGCTATACGGTAGGTTTTTTTACTTTTTGCAGGGGTAACAGTGATTGCTATTCTAGGCTTAGGTTTAGTCAAGAAGAGATGGAGAACGACTTGGGGCTTGAAGTCTGGTGGGATGATTTAAGCTTAAATTAACCTTAATTTAAGTAATTTTTAAGCTTAAAAAAGCTATAATTCCGTTTATATATTGAAAAAGGATAAATTCATGAAAATGACAACAGTATTAAAACCTGCTGACGTAACACGTGACTGGGTTTTGATTGATGCAGATGGTAAAACATTTGGTCGTATCTTAACTGAAGTTGCAACACTTCTTAGAGGTAAACATAAACCTTCATTTACACCCAACGTAGATTGTGGCGATTACGTCGTTATTATCAATGCTGAAAAAGCAAAATTCTCTGGTGCCAAACTAGAGCAAAAAGAATACTTTACGCATTCAGGTTACTTTGGTTCAACCAAAAGTAAAAAACTTGATGATATGCTCGAAAACCATACTGAAAAACTTTTCAGATTGGCAGTAAGAGGTATGCTTCCTAAGACGACTTTGGGTCGTGTGATGATTAAAAAACTTAAAGTCTATGCAGGTGCAGAACACCCTCATACAGCACAAATCAATAAGGAGGCATAATCATGGCAACTATTTATGCAACAGGCAAAAGAAAAGCAGCAATAGCTAAAGTGTGGATGACTCCAGGTAATGGTGAAATGACTATCAATGGTAAAACACTTGACCAATGGTTAGGTGGACACGAAACACTCAAAATGAAAGTAAGATTACCATTAGAGCTTACTAAGCAACTTGAGAGTATGAATATCAAAGCGACTACATTGGGTGGTGGATATTCAGCTCAAGCAGATGCATTAAAGCATGGTATTACTAAAGCGTTGGTTGAGTATGAACCAACATTTAGAGCCATTCTTAAGCCAGAGGGTCTTCTTACACGTGATTCAAGAGTGGTTGAACGTAAGAAACCAGGTAAGAAAAAAGCAAGAAGAAGTCCTCAGTTCTCAAAAAGATAATAGGAGACTCTATGTTAAAAATAAGTTTATTGTTTATTTTTACCTTGTGGTTTATCAAATCTGTGGTTGATGCTTTAGAGTATTGGCGTGTTTCTAAACTAGACAAAAATGGTTTAGGACTCGCTTCAGGCACAGATAAAGGCTTAGAATTTGATTTAAATGGTAAGTCAAAGGGTACAGCTAGACCCATTGTGAGAGTATAAATTAAGTTTTATAGAATGAACAGAGAGGACAAAATGCAATATTGTAGTTGGATTAGTAATATCTCTGGTCATCTATTTTTTCATTTGAGTAAACCATGGAATTATCGTCCTAATCGTATTGTAGGGGATATGGTTTCTTTTAATGAGAAAATAGGGATTGAACGTTATATCGCTATCAGTTTCCTCGCAGACTTAAGAGACTTTAGCAAAAAAGATACTATCAAGTATACACGAGTATTTTTTTTTGGCACAAACAAAAGAGGGTACGACTGAAAAAAACCTTTCTGGTGTGATGGGATTTTTTCTGAATAAGGAAAATCACTTATATGAAGAGCAAGAAAAAGCACTTATTCACTCTTTTGATACCTTAGCTCAAAAATTAAAACATCTCAAATATAATGAACTACTTTTGGATGATACTTTAAGTGAAGAGAAGAAAAAAGAGGTTCAAGAAAAGCAAATAGTCCTCATTTCCCTATTTAGAAAAATTCAACAAGACTTTTTGAAATATCAATCAGCTATGGTATTTACACGTAAAATACAATTTGATATAGATTCTTCAGGACTGATTTCTTTTGATAATATTGATAAGGTAGATAATCAGACTTATACCTATGCCTGTTCTAAAGATGACTTTAATCAAGCCTATTATTTTATTAAGTTTATTTTTCATAATCATGTCCATCATTCTCCATCTAATGAAGATATTGTACGTTTATACCCTTGTCCCACAAACTCTATTACAAAGAAGAAATTTGCTTCTCTTCTCTTAAGTGACATAAAAAAATATATGGTCGAACTTAGAAATGACCCTATAGATATTAATGGTCTAAGAGGTGTGAGTAGTTATGCCAAGACTTTAGTGTCTACCCTCCATTATAAAAAATCATATATCACAAAAGAGAAACTAGAACAAGAAAATATCTTTTTCAATAACTTTAGTGATTCTGTAGATTTATTTGTAGAAAGCCATGATTTAAGTAAGGGGATTACGAAGTTAAGTACTTTGATGGATTATTTCTTCAAGGTGATTGTCTTACTCTTGGGAATGATGATGGCTATTCGATTTTTATATAGAGATTTTTCAGTAGAACAGTTAGTAAAGATAGACAGTATCTCCCAATATATCTTGACAAACCCTATTGAGACGTATCTAAGTGTATTTTTATTATCTATTAGTATCGTACTTGCTATAGATGCGATTGCAAATAGAGGTAAAAGCCTATTGCATCGTATCATCAATACAACAATTTATGCTATAGAAGTCACACTCAAAAAGCATTATAATCCTACACTTTCTAAAGAGAACTTTTATCAAATAAAATATTACCCTTTAAAAATGATTATTTCTATGATTCAATCTCTACACTATAGACACTATACTAACAAACGGAGAATAATATTCTTGAAACCCTTGATAATGTTAAGTATCTTATTTTTTCTTTATACTTCTAAAACATTGTAACCCTTTGCAAAAAATTACAGCTAATCACACAAATACTATCCCTCTTTGTGGCATAGATGAAGCAGGACGAGGATGTTTGGCAGGGTCATTGGTGATTGCAGGAGTCGTACTCCTACACCCTATAGAAGGATTGATGGATTCCAAGAAACTCACAGAGAAAAAGCGTGAAGCTTTATATCCCATCATCATTGCCAATAGTCGCTATCATATCGTCTCATTCTCAGCCCAAGAAGTCGATACAAAAGGATTATCCAAGTGTTTGCATGATGGACTCATCTCCATTCAAGAAGTACTCACAGAAGTAGAATATCTCTTTGATGGTAATACCCATTTTGGCGTAAGCAATATTACAACTATGGTCAAAGCAGATGCTAAAATAGCAGAAGTCTCAGCAGCGAGTATCCTAGCCAAAGTCACAAGAGACAGAGAAATCATAGCACAAGCCAAAGAGTATCCAGAATACGGCTTTGAAAGACACAAAGGCTACGGCACCAAAGCCCATATAGAAGCCTTATTACAAATATGATAGATGTCCTATCCATCGTAAGACGTTTCAGGGTTAAAGGGTTGTAGGAGGGAATTTGTATACTCCCCCACCTCTA
>JAUZSQ010000098.1 GCA_030949325.1 Sulfurovum sp. | reverse complement strand
TCTCAAAGCTTTAAAGATAAGGGAGAAACTCTTAGGAGAAGAACATCCTAGTACAGCCACAAGTTATAATAACTTGGCAGGACTTTATAGGGCAATGGGAGCGTATGAAAAAGCAGAACCTCTCTATCTCAAAGCGTTAAAGATAAGTGAAAAACTCTTAGGAGAAGAACATCCTAGTACAGCCACAAGTTATAATAACTTGGCAGGACTTTATAAATCAATGGGAGCATATAAAAAAGCAGAACCTCTCTATCTCAAAGCTTTAAAGATAAGTGAAAAACTCTTAGGAGAAGAACATCCTAGTACAGCCGCAAGTTATAATAACTTGGCAGGACTTTATGAATCAATGGGAGCGCATGAAAAGCAGAACCTCTCTATCTCAAAGCTTTAAAGATAAGTGAAAAACTCTTAGGAGAAGAACATCCTAGTACAGCCACAAGTTATAATAATTTGGCAGGACTTTATGAATCAATGGGAGCGTATGAAAAAGCAGAACCTCTCTATCTCAAAGCTTTAAAGATAAGTGAAAAACTCTTAGGAGAAGAACATCCTAGTACAGCCACAAGTTATAATAATTTGGCAGGACTTTATAGGGCAATGGGAGCGTATGAAAAAGCAGAACCTCTCTATCTCAAAGCTTTAAAGATAAGAGAAAACTCTTAGGAGAAGAACATCCTAGTACAGCCGCAAGTTATAATAACTTGGCAGGACTTTATGAATCAATGGGAGCATATAAAAAAGCAGAACCTCTCTATCTCAAAGCTTTAAAGATAAGAGAAAAACTCTTAGGAGAAGAACATCCTAGTACAGCCACAAGTTATAATAACTTGGCAGGACTTTATAAATCAATGGGAGCATATAAAAAAGCAGAACCTCTCTATCTCAAAGCTTTAAAGATAAGAGAAAAACTCTTAGGAGAAGAACATCCTAGTACAGCCGCAAGTTATAATAACTTGGCAGGACTTTATGAATCAATGGGAGCGTATGAAAAAGCAGAACCTCTCTATCTCAAAGCTTTAAAGATAAGTGAAAAACTCTTAGGAGAAGAACATCCTAGTACAGCCTCAAGTTATAATAACTTGGCAGTTTTTTATTATGGTAGAGGAGCGTATACTAAGGCATATATCTATATGACAAAGGCTGTTGAAGTTTGGGAAAAGGTATTGCCAGAGACTCACCCTGACTTGATAGCTTCAAAAAAGGGATTAGAGGCGATTAAGTCTGAGATGTAGAGTGAGTTTACTCACACTTTTCATCGATATAAGCTCTGTACAAAAGCCCTCACATCTGCATAGACAAAAGAATCTTTATAGCCTTCTATTTTACCTCCACTTGCGTTGGGGTGTCCTCCACCATTTCCTATATGACCTGCCATGGCTGATACATCCATTTTGTTGTTACTTCTTAACGAGAAATTACCTCTAAAATTGACATCCATATAAAAGTCATAATCATCATTGGCTACCATAGAAGCATTGCCTATAATAGAAGCATTCCCTACATTGTATCCTAATATGCCCTTGTACTCTTTGTATGCAATGGTGAGGCGTTGTTTGTCTGTAGTGAGAAGCTCTGTGACATAATCAGCGACGAGGTTGTCTTTGGTATTGTTCTTTTCTTTGATAAAAAAGGCTTTTTTGATTTGGTGAAGTTTGTCATCAAGTTTAATGGGTGCATCTTCTTCACCTAGGGTATTTTTGGCTGCTTCTATCATGGAGATTTTTAAGGCTCTATCTTCGGCAGGGAATAGGATACGTCCTATCTCTCTAGCTCCTGAAATCATCCCTAACATGACTTTACCATATTCAAATAGCTCATCATCACTGACCCAAATATCTATGGCATTAATGGCTTTGACGATAGGGGCTAAGGTCTTGTCTGGGTCAAAGGCATAGTGGGTTTGTAGCCAATCGTAAGTGATAAGTGTGGCACAACGTGTGGTATCTAGTTTGTACCAAGCAAAGCGTTCAGAGGCACTTTTGCCTGTGACATGGTGGTCTAGTAGTTGAATCTTGGCACCTACACGCATGACTTCTTTTTCTATCCAATTGCCTTCTTTGGTAGTGAGGTTCAAGTCGGTGATAAGAATAAGTGCTTCAAGGCTATCGCCATGGAGAAACGTATCTTGTTCTATCTTTTTGATAATCTCAGCAAGTCTAGCAGAGACTTCTGGACCATAGTTTGCATTATAGCAGGTGATAGTATCAAAACATTGTTGGGAGATGTATTGGCATCCATAGCCATCGAGGTCGATATGTGAGAGGTGGTAGATATGTTGCATTGTATGAGTGCCTTGTGAAAAAGTTTATAAAGGGTATTATAGCTTAAACACTAGGCTTTGTTATTATTTGTGGTTTAGCACGACATAAAGGTTTTTTTCTTCAAAGGCAATTCTTTTTATCAATAGGGTGACTATTTCATTAAAGGTACGAAAAAACTTTGCATCCAAAGGGGTTTCTGTTTGTGTATATTTATTCAAAAATGAGATAATAAAGGTTTTGGTACCCTTGAAGCTATGGTTAAATTCATGCACCAACTTTTCTGTATCTGGATTTAAGCGTTTTTTGTCTTTGAGTAAGCGATAGAACTCTATATCTTCATTCATCAGATGTGATATGGCTATGGAATCAAGAGCTTTCAAGTGCTTCTTGGCTGTATTATGATGATTTTGAGAGTAAGAGGCGATGACTTTATGTGCAAGTAAGACAATCTCTTGATGTTCTTTTTCCCATTTTTTAACAAGTTTTTGGTTCTGTGATGCAAAGAGTAATCCAAACATATATATCCTTAGTTTATAACTATTATAAATAATATAGTAAATATACCGAATAATACCCAAAATTATCTATAAAGAACATTTAGCTATACTCTAAAAAAGGAAACGCCATGTGCATGACCATAAAAGACAAATATATCGACCCCTTTACAGACTTTGGGTTCAAACATATCTTTGGAACGCAAGAGAATAAAAGATTTTTGATAAGCTTTTTAAATGACTTACTCGACATTGAAGACAAAATTATAGATTTGGAATATCGTAACTTAGAGAAATTGGGTTTGTCTATTATTGATAGACGTGCTATTTTTGATGTCTATTGTACCGATGAAAAAACCATAATTTCATCGTAGAACTCCAAACAAGTAAACAACGATATTTCAAAGATAGAAGTGTGTATTATACGTCATTTCCTATCCAAGAACAGTCCAAAAAAGGAGACTGGGATTATCGCTTGGAGAAAATATACTTTGTAGGTATCTTAGATTTTGTAATGGATGATACACATGATAATTATCTCAGCAAAGTCCAACTGATGAACTGCGATAGCAAAGAGATATTTTATGATAAGCTTACCTATTATTATTTGGAAATGCCCAAGTTTAAAAAGAGTGAATCCCAACTCTCTTCTCATTTGGAATATTGGCTTTATTATCTCAATAACCTAGCAGATAGCCAAGCCATACCGAGCAAACTTAAAAAAGATAACGTACTTACAGAAGCCTTTGAAGTCGCAGAGTTTTTAGCCCTTAACAAAGACGAACAATTTACCTATCAACAAGATTTAAAGCGAAGACTCGACTATAAAGCTGTGATGGACTATGCCAAAGAAGAAGCAGAAAAAGAAGGGGTTTTAATAGGTTTGGAGAAAGGATTGGAGCAAGGATTAGAGCAAGGTTTAGAGCAAGGATTAGAACAGGGGAAAAAAGAAGAAAAGATAGCTATAGCACAAAAAGCTCTTGGACGTTTTGGATGATGAAATGATTGCGAGTAAAACGGGTTTGACGGTAGAAGAGGTAGCGTTGCTAAGAGCGTAGTAGATTTTAGCTACTTCACCCTAAACCAATTGGCACCTTCTTTGTAGAGGTAGTTTAGTTCCATTTTGTGTAGGTCTAGGATACTTTTGACGATGTAGAGTCCGAGTCCTAAGCCTTTTTTAGAGGTATGGAAGGGTTTGAAGTACTGGGGTAGAGGTTCTTTGAGGGGGTCGCCGTGGTTCATAATTTCTATGCTTGTTTCTGATATGATGACGATGATGTGTTTGTCTATACTATATTTGAGTGCGTTGTCTAGTAGGTTTTTGATGACTAGGGTAAAGAGTTCAAAATCGACCTCAACGAGATAATCTTTTTCTATCTCTACCTCAATGAGCCTTGAGGGGTTTTCTATCATGAGCATATCTATACTCGTCTCAAGTAGGTCGGTCATTTTGTAGGTTTTGAGCCTAAGGTCAAAGTTCTTGGAGGTGATTTTTTCTATTTTGGCAAATTCATCAATGAGAAGATTAAGCCGTTCAAAGATGCTGTGTAATCGTTCTCTATTGCGTTCATCAGGAAGCATTTCTGCCATAAACCTTCCTTTGGCTATGGGGGTTTTGAGTTCGTGCATGATGGCTCGTAAAAACAGTTGCCTTGATTGTAATAGCTCTCGTATCATGGTGACGGCATGGTCAAATTCATTGGCGACTTCGGCTATCTCATCTTGTTTATCACTTTTACAGTCTATGTCTAGGTTACCTTCTGAAAAGGTTTTTATTTTCTTTTTGAGCTGTGAAAGGGGTTTGAGACTTTTCATAATCCAAAGGTACAAGATGATGATTAGCAGAAATATCATAGCAAAAATGAAGACCCTTATGAGAGGAAAATGGGGCTTATTTTTGTTTTCTAATATGAGATTAAACCTATCGTTATTGATAAGGATAATACGTTTGAGTAGATAGGTATCTACTGCATAATGTTTGATATTGCCTTTATCTTTGAAGAAGCGTTTGATTTTGATGAGCATACTTGCATCGGTAATGAGTGAAATATTTTGGGCTTCAAGATAGGCTGTATCTATCTTGCCATATTGGAGATAATGGCTATAGAGGTAGTGAGAAGTGGCATGTTCTTGGGCGATATTACGTTCTTCTATTTTGGCATGGTCATACTTGATAGCAAAGACAAACAAGGTTGCTAGTAACACAAGGGTCACAAAAAAAACCAAGCGTATCTTAGAGCGTAATGAGGTAATCATCATACCAGTTTATAGCCCACACCACGGACTGCTTGGATACGTTTATTGTCTCCAATCTTGGTACGGATTTTGGAGATGATAACATCAAGGCTTTTACCTTGTGAATCTATACTCATATTTCCTGCTGTATTGATGATTTGTTCTCGTGATTGGGTAATACCTTGATTTTTGACCAATAAGTGTAGTACTTCAAACTCTGCAGGGGTGAGAGTGAGTGCTTGGGTTTTGAAATAAAGCGTATCCCCTTTGAGCTCAAAATCACTTTTGAGTGCTGAGAAGGCACTATTTTTAGATTTGGAATAGCGTCTGAGCAAGGACATGATTCGTGCATACATTTCTTTGGGGTCATAGGGTTTGGGGAGGTAGTCATCTGCTCCAATATCAAGGGCTTCTACCTTGTCGTTTATATCAGAACGTGCAGAAGAGATAATGACAGGAATGTCATATTTACGCATCACTTCTTCACAGACTTCCAATCCATCCATGCCAGGAAGCGTAAGGTCGAGTATGAGTAAGTCATATTTTTTGACTCCAGCACTTAGCCCTAAATAAGGGTCTTCAAAGTTGGTCACTTTTATATCATACTGTGCAAGGTACTCAATGAGTAGCTCTGCAAACTCTGGGTCATCTTCAATCATCAATATATTTATCATAAAATGAGACTCCTTTATCTGTGGTATCTATAGAATCTATTATAATAAGTGAAGGTTAATTGAATATAAACGCATCCCATCCTACTCTACCCCATGAGAGCAAATCTTTTTGTAGGTTTTCTAGGCTTTGGTCTTGGTGACAGCTATAACAGGCATTGGTTTGAGGGGGCATATTGTACGCCTTGGTCTCAGAGGGATAGGTAAAACGAAAGCGATGCGAACGCACCGTATAGGGCGATTTACCCGTATGCTTGGCAGTCTTTGGCATGTGGCATTCTATACATTGTGAGCCTTTGGAGTCAGCCTTATGCATGGTATGCTCTTCTAGGGTATTTTGATGAGGACCTATGAGTGAACCCATACTGTGGCACTTCATACAAGCATCATTTCCTTCGGGTTTTTGGGCTGTATTACTTAGTTTATGTGGGTTATGGCAGTTGATACAAGTGATACCATGTTGGTACATTGCATCTTGTACATATTCATTGCCTTGGGTACGGTTCTTCTTGGCGGCACCATTGGGCCAAAACTCTTTGCTCTCTTGATTGGGGGTAAAAGGAGCAGGTAATTTATATTGTTTTAGAGGTAATCCTGCTTCATAGCCTAAAGGATAATCCTTAGCAGACATCCATAAGTCTTTGACCTGCGTGTCTTTTTGTGTAAGGCGTATATCTCGGTTTCTCATGTGGCACTGTAAGCAGACTTCATTGCTTCGTATAGGGTCTGAGAGTGAGGCTTTAAAGATAGGACTTTGAGGGTCTTTGACATGTTGACTGGCAGGTCCATGACAACTCTCACAGGAGATAGAGGGTTCTACACGTTTTTGTGTGGACATATAGCCTGTAAAGTGACAACCATCACAGGCATTAGAGGTAGGAAAGGTTTTATTATCAGCTGGATAGGCATCTTTATACCAATATTTATAGGGTTTGAAGTTCTGCCATTTATGGGTTTCTGCATTCCATTGGTAATTGCCTAACCTAAAGTCTTCTGAGCCATTGATAGTCGCAGGTATCATATAGCGTTGTTTGAACTTAGAACCAATACTATACACGGCTTCTTTGAGCGTAAAATCAGCATCCAAAGGCAGGGTACTAAAGTCTGCTATGACAGCGGAGGGGTCTTTTTGTATATCTTGAATCATCTTAGAATGCAAAGAGCTTTTCCAATCATGATGTTCTGCTTCATGGCAGGTTTTACAGCTATCTGAACCTACAAAATGGGCAGACTTTTGTGCCAAAGGTTGCACATCCACATCTAGTCCTACACGCACTTGGCTAAGTTGTGCATAATAGGGCAGTATCTTGGGTAGATTCATACTTATGACTACCCCTATGATTATCATGCTAGAGATAACAAGCGAGATAAGCCAAGACTTTTTCATAGCGTAAAGGCTCTTTGCATATAGGGTTTTATCTGCTTAAAACTGTAGCGATGAGCCGTAAAATACTCAAAAGCAATAATCCCTTGATAGAGTAACATATCTGAGCCTTCTTTAGTAGGCTTATCATAGTACTTGGCAAGTTTGAGAAAAGGTGTTTCTTTGCCATAGATGACATCGACACAGGCTTTGGTTTGGGGTATGAGTATGTCTAGTAGTGCTTTGGGTGCAGGGAGACTCTTCATCTTCTAGTCCTGCTGAGGTCATATTGATGATGAGGTCATAGGCTTTGGGTACAAAGTCTTCAAAGGTATAGGTCTCAAATCCATCGGCTTTGTATTTTTCTAGGCGTTGTGGACTACGGTTGAGTAAGGTGACTTCATAGCCCTCATCACGCAAGATACTCGAAGTCGCTTGTGCTGTGCCTCCTGCGCCTAAAAAGAGTACGGACTTTACGGCTTTAAATTCTGCAATGGCTTTGAGAAACCCAGGGGCATCGGTATTGTATCCATAGAGCTTTCCTTCTTTTTCTACAATGGTATTGACTACCCCAATCTTTTGTGCAAAGGGGTCAAGTACATCACAGGCCTCAAAGGCAGACTGCTTATGAGGTACGGTAATATTAATGCCCTTAAGTCCAAGCCTAAAAAAATGTCTCTCTAAGCCTTGCTCCCTCTTCGAGTCTATAGCGTGTATAAGAAGCAGGATATGCCAAGCCCCTAAAGGCAAGATTATGCATCAAAGGAGATTTGGAATGCGATACAGGGTTCCCAAAGAGGGCAAAAATTTCTTGAGTCATAGTGTTCCTTTAGAGGTCTTGCATCTCTTTGAGAGTGGCGAGTAATGCTGCTAGTTTATTTTTGACTTCGAGGTATTCGAGTTCGGGTACAGAATCAGCTACAATACCTGCTCCTGCTTGTAAGGTGATACGGTCTTTTTGGATAAGTGAGGTACGAATGGCAATAGAAGAATCCATATTACCATCAAAGGCAAAATAGCCCACAGAACCAGAATAAAAACCTCTTTTGAGTCCTTCATATTGGGCAATGCGTTTCATGGCTTCTATTTTAGGAGCGCCTGTCATGGTTCCTGCGGTAAAGGTAGCCGAAAAGAGGTCAAACATATCTTTGCCTTCTTCTAGCTGTGCTTGGACATCAGAGACCATGTGCATCACATGAGAATACTTTTCAACACGCATCATATCTGTGACTTTGACCGTACCTGTTTGGGCGACACGTCCTACATCATTGCGTCCTAGGTCTATGAGCATGAGATGTTCGGCACATTCTTTGGGGTCTGCCAACATTTCAAGCTCTAGTTCTTTGTCTCGTTTGGCATTCTTCCCTCGTTTACGTGTACCTGCTATGGGACGCAGTAGTATTTCATTGTCGCTCAAACGTACCATCACTTCAGGGCTAGAACCACAGATAGAAAAGTGCTCATAGTCGAGTAAGAAGAGGTAAGGAGAAGGATTTTTAGAACGCAATACACGGTAAAAGCTTAGAGGGTCTATCTGCCCTTTTTGGGTATAGCGATTGGAGAGTAAGATTTGAAAAATATCACCGGAACGTATATCTTCTTTGGATTCATCGACGAGTGTTTTGAAACGTGCTTCATCAATACTAAAGCTACCTTCTCCTTCGAGCTTCACAGCTTTGAGAGGAGTAGGAGTAGAAGGTGCATCTAAGAGACTTTCAATCGCTACAAAATCTGAAGTCCTACGTTCATCATTGAGCAAGAGTGTGAGTTTGGCAGACTTGTGAGAATAGGCAATAATAATCCCCGGACGTACAAGGTCAAGGTCTGGAGTATTCAGAGGGTCAAGAAGCGTATCCATACTTTCTTCTAGTGTAGGTTCAAAGACTTTGACCATATCATAGCCAATAAAACCAATAAAGCCATCGACAAAAAGAGAAACCTAGCTCAGAAGCCTTTTCTTTATAGAGTGCTTTATCAATATCTTGGTAATAGGTTTTCAAGAAGCTAAAAGGGTCTTGGGAAAGTATCTGTGTAGTACCCTTTACATCGGTATAGGTAGTGGTTTTATCTTTATAGTTCAAACGCTCTTTCGCACCGATAGTAATAAAAGAGAAGTTCCCCTCACTGCTATTGACCACAGATTCAAAAAGCATGGTAATCTCTGTAGGAAAAAGTGCTTTGATTTTACCATAGAGTGCGACAGGTGTATATTGGTCAAAGAGATAGGTTTTATGCATGATTATTTGCTTATCACAAAAGCACTTTTGTTAATACGAGACTTGACAATACCCAATGCTTGATTGACTTGTGCTTTACTTTGATAAGGTCCGATAAGTAACTTCTTGGTTCCTGCACGATTGATAGGACTCATCTGATACTTGAATCCAGAACTACTAATGACAGACAGCAAACGTTTACTTGGTGTATTTTTAAATGCACCTACTTGAATAAAGTACGTTTTATCTGTGCTAGCAGGCGTAGTGGTTTTTGTGATAGGTACAGCTTTTTTGACTATGGGTTTGGGTGTAGGTTTAGGGATGACCTTTTTGACTACGATTTCTTCTTTTTTTACTGTTTTTTCTACTTCTTTTACTTCTTCTACTTTGGCTTGTATCCTATGGGTAATGGTTTTGACTTCTTCTGTGACTGTTTTTGTGGTATTACTCTCATCAATAGTAGGGGCTAAGGCTTCTTTGACAGATGTATCGTCGAGGGCAGGTTCTCTTGGCATTGAAATACTAGTCATTTTTTCTATAGGCGTTTTCTGCTCTATTTTCTATCATTTGACTAAAATTTGATGGTGCTTTGACCAATTCTGTCTCATCATCTTCTTCTTGATTGGGATTAAAAGATTGTACTTGTAATTCTGGGGCAATATAGCTACTACTATTGTCTTCTAAGAGTAGGTCAGCATCTTGAGGTGATTTGAGTAAATTTTTACTAAAAATAATCGCCAAAACAAGTATAATAATGACCAGTGCAAAAATAGTTAAAGGGCTTTTGGGTTTGCTAGGTGCTGGTGTGGGTACCTCAGCAATGAGGTCAGGAAGGTTATGATCGTTGCTATGCTCATTGTTCATACAGGTATATCTCCTACGAATATTTTAAAAATAATTATATCATATCCCCAATCTTTTTTGGTTGATTATTGTATAAAGTACAGGAAGATAGAGTAAATTGAGTACCGTACCCCATGCCAATCCAAAAGCCAAAGAAATAGCCATAGGTTGAAAAATAGTGGCTTGTCCTGTAGGAAAGAATACCAAGGAACCTAGTCCTATGAGTGTGGTAATGGAAGTGAGCATAATAGGTCTAAACCTTTTGGAGGCATAGAAAAATATTTCATCCATATTTTGTGCTTTTTTGAGGTTTAGTATCATAATAATACCATCATTGATGACCACACCAGAGAGACCTAGCATACCAATGATAGAAGGCATAGAAAGATTGATACCTAGTAACAAATGTCCCATAATAACTCCCAAAAAGGCAAAGGGAATGACCGACATCATCATAAAGGTTTCTCTAAAAGAGTTAAAGAGGTAGAGTAGGGAGAGTAAAATCAGTAGCATAGCCACAGCTGAGGCTGTGAGCATATCTGATTTGAGTTCCTTTTTCTTTTCTTCTTCGCCTTTGAGGATGATTTTGATACCAGAGTCTTTGGCTTGGCTGAGTAGGTCATCTAAAAGACTTAGCGTCTCTGTGGCTGTGAGCTTCTTGGCATCGACATTGGCATAGACATAAAAATGTTTTTCTCCTGCATCTTTGATAATTTTCTCAAAAGATTTGATGGTATGAAAATGGACTATCTCTTGCAGTCGTACAAAACGATTGTCATCAATTTTGACTTGTAAGTTCTTAAACTTTGAGAGAGAATCTTTGTGCAAAGATTGGATTTTGAGTGAAAGAAGATGGCTACTGTCAAAGGAAAATCCTAATCGTCTTTCCAAATAAAAGTTTGACAATAGTAGCCCTAGCTTTTGTTCATTAAATCCCAAAGACTCTCCATAGGCATTGACTTGTAGTTTGATTTCTTCTTTGCCATAGTTCATAGAGTCACTTACGGAGACAACACCTTCAAGGTTCTTGAGTACCGTTTTTATTTTATCGGTAAATGCCATAATCTTTTGATTATCCTCAGAGACAAATCCTATCTTGAGGTCAGATTTAATAGGTCCTACTTTACGTTCTACAATAGCAAGGTCACTTAAGCCATAGCGTTTTTTATACTCGTGTTCTTGGAGAAAAAGACGGAGTTTTTGAGCGATGACCACGGATTTCTCTTCTCGTGTACGCCCTTCTTTGTCATAATAAAAGCTCAAAAAAGGGGTAATATATTGGTCGAGTATATTTTGTGCTTTGAGCTTTTCTAGTTCAATGGTCATCTGTCCTACATAGGGATAGGTCTCTGAATTACCCGAAGCATCTTTTCTCCATCCTGCTACAGAGGTGATATGGGCAATAGAAAATGCTTTCTTAGCCAAAAATAAGGCTGTTTCTATGGTTTTGAGGTATGCCATTGTCTCTTCTGTGCTACTGTTGACAGGTGCTTTGAGTGTAATCTTGATAGTACTGGCATCAAAGTGAGGGAACATTTGAAATTTACTAGCCTTCATACCCATGACGATAGCCAAAGGCACCAAGAGTATAAAAAGCAGGAAAAAAGTTTTTTTATAATGGATAAAGAAATGAATAATCCAACTATAGATACGGTTTACGCCTTTCCATGAAGTGCTTTTTTGGTTTTTTTTGAGTAGGTGAGAGGCATGAATAGGCAAGAAGAGAAAGGACTCCACCAGTGAAGCCAAGACCAACACAGCCACAGCAATAGGAATGAGCCGTATCACTTCTCCCATCGTACCAGACATCATCAACGCAGGGATAAAAGCAAAGAGGGTCGTCATTGAAGCAATCGTCACAGGCTTAAACATCTCTTTCGCACCAATGACGGAGGCTTCTTGTGGGCTGAGTCCATCTTCGATATGTTGCTGTATATTTTCACTGACGACTATAGCATCATCGACGATAATCCCCAAGGCAATCAATACGCCTATAAGAGAAATCATATTGATAGAATACCCTGCAATATAAAGGTACGAAGCACCCATTACAAACGAAGTAGGAATACCCAAGGTAATAATCAAAGACATCCGTGAATTAATAAGCAATGCCACAAGCAAAGAGATAAGAACGATACCCAATAAAATATTCGATATTACAATATTAAGACGGTCTTTAATCGCTACAGATTTATTGTCATGAATCGTATACTCTATGTCTTGATGGCTGATATTGGCTTTTTCTACAAGCAGGGTAATGGCTTTGGCAAGTTCTAGTGCATTGCCTACATTACTTTGCTTGACAGACAAATCTACGGCATGTTTACTGTCTATAGAATAGAGTGTTGAGGTATCTTCATAGCGTTTTTCTACAGTGGCTATATCTTTGAGATACAGTACCTTATCCAAAACTTTAATTTGGGTATTGAGCATCTCTTGTGCATCTTTGGCACCATTATAAGTAGAGATAAAGTAGTGTCCCTTGGGCTTGGTCATCGATAGTCCCAATGGGGAAGATGTAGGAGAGTCCCAAGAGTGCTGAGATGACAGCGTTTTCATCGAGTCCCAAGACTTGTATCTTATCATTGTGAAGACGAATATCATAATAAAGTTCAGAATTACCAAAGAGTTCGACTTCTGCAATATTTTTGAGATGGTTTATCTGTTCTTTAAGTCTATCTCCTGCAACGATTAACTCCCCATGAGAGCGTGTATGCGAAGAAATAGCAATTCTCATCAGATTACGTTTAATATCCAAGACATTGACCGTAGGCTCATCCATATCAGAGGGTAAATACGCTTTCATGAGGCTCACCACAGCTTGGACTTTCTCAGCGATATTATATTTGTTGACACGCTTTTCTAGCTCCAAGACAATGGTAAACTTCCCTGCTGAAATGATAGTGGACATCTTCTCTATACCATCAATATTTTTGAGTCCTGATTCTATCTCTTTGACTGCCATGTGATTGAGCATATCAATAGAAGCCCCATTATAATGCCCATTGACAGAAATCATATCTAGTTCAAAGGAAGGAAATATCTCTTTGGGTGTCTTCATATAGAGTATCACCCCTGTGATAAAAACCAAAACAAAAAGCAGGTAATTTAAGCGACTATTATGAATAAAAAATCGTAGTATTTTTTCAAACATGCTAAGACCTAGAGTGCTTTATAGGGTAGGGTAACGATATTGTAGGCATCAGGTAAGGAGAGTGAAGGGAGGGCTTTCCATTGGCTATCCATCTTTTCTTTGAGTGCGTTAGAGAGGATTTGTACTTGTGTATCTGCATCTTCTAGGCTAAGGTTATCGACTTTGATAAAGACTTGTAGGCGTTGAATAGTTTTGCCTTGATAGATAGTATATTCAGACAGAGAAAGACTTTTAAAGAGCTGTTGGATGAGATGATAAAAGCGTTGATAGGCTTCACCTTTATATTCAATAAGCAAATATTGTGTACGATTATTGTGCAGTAATGGTAGTGCAATCGTATAATCTTTGTCATGATGTTGTTGCAAGACCAAAGGGGTAAGAGCTTCATCTATACGCTCAAACTTGGCATAAAAAGTACGATTATTAAAAGCTATCTTTTCAACAATCGTAGCTCTTTTAATATAATAAGCATCTGTATTAAATTCTAAATCAAAAATTTTAATAAGAAAGCCTAAAAAATCGCTTTCTCATAAATCACAAAGTCTTGTGCCAAGATTTTCATCTCTGCTTTGATAGCCGTATGAAGCTCTGTATTGGTCACATCATCAAGCACATCAGCAATTTTATTGGCAATGATTTCAAATTCTTTTTCTTTCATGCCTCTACTTGTCAAAGCAGGAGAACCAATACGCACACCAGAAGTGACAAAGGGACTTCTAGTCTCCCCTGGGACAGTATTCATATTGACCGTAATTCCTGCGTTACCCAAAGCTTTGTCAGCATCTTTTCCCGAAAAGTCTTTGTCCAAAAATGAGACAAGCACAAGGTGATTGTCTGTACCACCAGAAACCACATCATAACCACGACCTATCAACACTTCGGCAAGTGTAGAGGCATTGGCTTTGACTTGTTTTGCATGGTCTTTCCACTCAGGAGATAGGTTATATTTGAAGCCTACAGCCTTCGCTGCAATCACATGTACCAATGGTCCACCTTGAAGCCCTGGGAAAATCGCAGAATTAATCTTTTTGGCAATGGCTTCGTCATTGGTCATTATCATTCCACCACGAGGTCCTGCTAAGGTTTTGTGTGTCGTAGTTGTGACCACATGTGCATGAGGAAAAGGGCTTGGATGCTCATTGGCACAAACAAGTCCTGCGATATGGGCAATATCAGCAAATAAAATCGCTCCCACTTCATCAGCAATCTCTCTAAACTTTTTGAAATCAATTTCTCTTGCATACGCAGATGCACCACAGACGATAATCTTAGGTTTCACTGTTTTTGCAATACGAAGTACTTCCTCATAATTGATACGCCCATCAAGCTCCACACCATAGGTAAACGAAGAGTAGTTTTTACCTGAAAAACTTGGCTTACTTCCATGTGTCAAGTGTCCACCGTGGCTCAAATCCATACCCAAGATTTTCTCTCCAGCTTTAATCAGTCCTGCATAGACAGCTCCATTGGCTTGAGAACCTGAATGGGGTTGTACATTGGCAAAATTACAGTTAAAAAGTTTACACGCTCTATCAATAGCCAATTGCTCAACCACATCAGCATACTCACAACCACCATAATAACGCTTATAAGGATAACCCTCAGCATACTTATTGGTAAAAACAGAACCCATCGCTTCCATCACAGCAGGAAGTGTAAAGTTTTCAGAGGCAATCATCTCCAAATGGTCAGTTTGTCTCGCTCTCTCATTTTCAATCGCTTGATAAATCTCTGGGTCAAATGTTTCAATAGCATAGCTCATAAGGTATCCTTGTATAATATAAACGTATTTATAGCCAATTTACACTAAAAATAGGGTTATTTAGGGTTATTTTAGCTCGTTCCTAGCATCTTGGTGGGAATGTATATATGTGGCTTCAACTATTTCATGTTTGGCAATACTAGACAATGCTTATTCTCTAAATAGTCGCTTCTTTATTTTATGCCATAACCGTTTAATACCCTTCTTTCTGTGGTATAGGTACAAGCCTTCTCTAAGAGGTTCTTGATTGCTAGGGACACATTTATAGGTTTTAAAATCAGGGTGTTTTACTTGTCCATGATAAGGTTTTCGGGCTATCAATATTGAATCGGCACAGGTTTCACTATACCAGTCGCTAGCATTTTCATTTGGTGCGCAGTTAGTATGTGCATGTAGTGGCTCTATACTGACATACTTGGCTAAAGAGAGCATTCCATCTGTAAAAAAACGATAACAATCTACTGGATACCTGTGTTCAGCAAACCCATTTGGAGCAATTACACATAAAAGACCATCTTTTTTGAGAACTCTTGTCATTTCCTCCATTGTTTTCCAAAAGAATTCAATATGCTCAAATGCTTGCCCTGATATCACTACATCAAAAACTGTTCGAGCCTTTCGATTAGATCCCAACCGTATGGATTTTGAATGAACAATGATCAACGGTAGATCGCATTCTCCATATCCAATCCCGTGTAATGATATTTGTGTTCAGTGAAAAGATGTTTATACGAACCATTCACATCATGTGCCACCCGGACCATCAAAGCGCCCCTTACTGCCATTTTGGATATTTTTGAGACGTAATTATCTACAAACCATTGCATTCTTAGGATAGAACTCTTATGCATATTATTTTTCCTTATTTAGTTTTTCGGTTTAAAGCACATAATATCAACTGCCAATACCTAAGCCAATTATACCGATGAATGACCATATTGTAAAGCCTACAACTGCTAAGACTAACAATAATCATTGACTTCATCATAAATGTAAAAGGATAAGTTAGAAACATTATACCAAACCATAGTGTACCTTGTACAGAAAAAGAATACCTAGAATAAATGGTAGAAATCTTTGTATTTCTTAGCATTTAAGCACGGTGTATTTTGTAATCTAAAAAAAGACTTTCTATTGGAATATGCAGTTGAATATGTAAGTTTCTTATCATTTCAATAGTGAGTTTTCTTTTTTTGTTTAATATCTCTGAAACTCTAGATTTACTACCAACTATGGAAATTAAATCTTTTTGCTTTAGCCCCTCTTGTTCCATTCTAAACTTTATTGCTTCTATTGGGTCTGGAGATTCTATTTTGTAATGTTGTTCTTCATAGGCTTCAACTAGAGTTGCAAGGACTTCTAACTCATCCATTTGGGGTGTATGTGGTTTAGCATTCATTAGGCTGTCAATAGTGCTTAATGTATGGGTATAATCTTCTTCATTTTTTATAGGTTTGATATGCATCTTATAGCTCCTCAATATTTATCTTATCGTATTGTTTATGTGTACCAATAAACTTAATAAATACAATTTTTGCATAATAGTTTATGGTAACGATTAATCTGTATTTATTTCCTGCTATATTAAAGACAATTCTTTGTATCTCTAACAACACTAGCATTTTTATACATCGTTTTAATCTCATTGGGATTGTTCCAATCGAGTTTTAGAACTTCTTTATGCCAAGCTTCTACAGCATTCTTACTATCACGATAATTTGATTGCTCATAAAAATATTTTAGTGTCTTTTGTGAAATTATTCTCATAATAATATTATATAATAGTTCCCATTAAGAGAACTTTAATCTCTGCTATAAAGCAACAAAAAACGAAATAAAATCTATAATGAAGGATAGAATATGAAAAAAGAATACGACTTCTCAAATGGAGAACGAGGGGAAACTTTAGGGTACCCACAAGGGAATACCCCTACGAAATAACATCGTGTAGGGCAATCCCTTGTGGTTGCCCTTTGGAAGTTATTTATATTTTAGTCCATATTCCTTCCCATGCAGGAGCAATGGGAAGGAGAAGGTTTTATCACATATCAAGGGCAGACACATGGGTCTACCCCTACGGAAAATCATCCTTATGTAGGGGCAATCTCTTTCTCGTTCCCATCCGTCCTCGGTGGGAATGGATATAGTCAGTTCCATTAACTCTCGTATGCATTCCCACGCAGGAGCGATGGGAACGAGTCCAAAATGTATAATTATCTAACTTTTAGGGTAGGCACAAGACCTACCCCTACAGCTCATCATGCTTATGTAGGGGCAATCCCTTGTGCTTACCCTAAAAGCTAGAAGATTGAATAGCTTTTTTCTTTAAGTGCGTAACATCAGATAGTAAAGTATTTCTCTCCAGATTACTCCTCAGTATGACATGCCACTTGATACGCCACCATCTTATGAAAGGGGTCTAGGAAGTGTGTGAGGTTTTCTTGGGGGATGTCTTCTATGTGGTGGGTGTTGAGGAGTTCTAGGATGCATAGGGTGGATTCTATGGTGCTTAGGCAGTAGTCTTTGGGTTGGGTTTTGAAGAGGAAGCCTGAGTTTTTGTTGTGGGTGAAGCTGACTTTGGGTAGGGAGTCAAGACGGGGGCTTTGTTTGAGCATGGCACGAGAACATGCCCATGTGGCATCGATGAGAAAGAGTATGATTTTTGTACCTTTTTGATGGGGGAGAGCGTTTTGGTTGAGGTTGATACTGTTATCAGAGGGGTAGAGGACAAAGCAATTGTTTTGAGGATGCTTGAGTAGGGCTGTGATTTGAGGGTGGGTCTCAAATTGGCTTCCTATGTAGAGTTGGCAATTGTTTAGGGATAAATGGGTCAAGTGTCCTGTGCCATTTTTGGTTTTTCTAAACTCTTTGGGGTGCATGAGTAGCACAAATTGTGTCTGCGTATCTATGGCTGAGATACTAGAACAGAGACAAGAAGAGCTAGGTCTATAGCAAGTATAACAGACGCTTCTACTAGCCTTAGACATCAAGATAATGCTTTTTGAACCAAAGGTAATAGAGGGCTACCACAAAAAATCCTGTGCCTAGGGTAAAGGTAATGGCTTCAAGAGAAAGACCCCATGTAGAAGCGTAGCCTATAAAAAGGGCTGTGACAATATTGGAAAGCATGAAAAACATATCATTATAAGAGATAACTCTGCCTAGGTAAAAAGGTTCGGTTTCTTCTTGTATGAGTAGGTAGGTATAAGACCATAATGTGGTAATAAACAAGCCTGTGACAAACAATCCTATCAGTGCGAAATAAAAGTTATATTCAAGTTTAGACCAGAGTATAATGGCTAATCCCTGAGCGATAAAGAAGTAGTGAAGCGTTCCTTTGGACACAAGAGAAGAGATGAGAAAAGGTCCGATGAGCAATCCTAAGGCTCTTGTGGCATTCATCCACCCTATGGCTAGGGGTATGGCTAGGAGTGTTTGGTATTGTAAGTCTGCTAGAAGCGTGATGAGCGTATCAAAGGAAGTCAGCCCCAAAGAGGCATGGAGCAAGATGAGGTGGAGTATTTTCTTTTGGGATTTGAGGTAAAGTAGTCCATTTTTGAACATTTCATAATTGGATTCATTGTGTGCTATGCGTTCTATTGAGAGAGAAAGACCCAAGAGTAAAATAAGGGCGATACTGTAGAGAAAGGCATCAAAGATAAAGGCAATATTAAAGCCCATATAATAAGTAGCTATGCCTCCTACAGCCATACCCAAAGCGTAGCAGAGTGACCAAATGATAGAGTGTATTTCATTGGTGTTTTTGAGCATTTCGCCTGAGACTATCTTGGGAAAGAGTGCCATTTCGGCTGAGAATAACATGGACGCAGCCGTTGAGCGTATAAAAATGAGTATCATCAGCACCCATATATATTCTAGGCTATTGATAAAGATAAAGCCTATGGTCATACTGATTTCTACCATGAGTAGTATGCCCATAAGCTTCTTGAAGTCTATACGGTCTATGATGAGTCCAATGATAGGTGCTAAGACCACAGCAGGAAGCATTGCCATGGTAGCAGTCATGGCAATAGTGAGTGCATCCGCACCTAGGAAGACTATCTTGGAAAAGAGGGCTACTTGTGAAAACCATGTCCCAAAATAAGAGATAAATTGTATCAAAGAGAGCCGTCTTATGGTGGGGTGTTTGAGTGTGTCTAGGTAGCTCATCATTTAGGCTTCATCTTCTAGGGTATAAGACATATTTTGTGCTTGGAGTAGGCTAATATATCGTGCAAAGGCTTCTTGGGCTAAGGCTTGGTCTTGTGAGGCTACAGAGATAGTCACTTGCCATGTATGCTTAGAAAGCTTGGGCAGTGATGAATATTCTACACCTTGGGGCATGTCTTGCATGATGTCTATAAAAAGGCTCTCTTTACACAGAGCTGTAAAGCTATATCTATGGATATATTTTTTGTGAGGAATGAGTATTTGGAGTATTGCTTCTACCATAGGGTGGCTCATCTGAGGAAAGCCTGGCATAAAATAGTATCGTGCATCGAGGGCAAACGCAGGCATTTGGTTGATAGGATTGTGTAACAAGGTAGCCCCTTTGGGAAGCTCTGCCATTTTGATAGCGTGAGGGTAGGCATGAGTGCCTAGTTTGGCTTCTATGATGTCTTTGGCTTGGGGATGCAAGATGAGTCTGCCATCTCTAAGAGCCCTAGAGGCACAGGCGCGTGTATAATCATCAGGAGTCGAGCCAATACCTCCAAAGGAAAAGAGTATCGCCTGAGGCAGTGATGCGATATATTGAATGGTTTTGACAATCAAATCAGGTTCATCTGCGATGATAAAAGAGCCTGAAAGGGTATATCCCTTTTGTGCTAAGACCTTGCTCACAAAGTCAAAGTGTGCATCATGGCGTCGTCTATTGAGTATCTCTGTACCGATAATAAGGGCATAAAATGAAGGCTCTTTATCTAAAGAATAGGGCATATTTTTCCTCTTTCATTAATATAAATTATATTCGACATAAAAAATCAAACGGGTTTTTTGGTTGGGTAATGGGTAGTTTTTGTAGGCAATTTGTATAATGTTGAGTGTATTGTCATCAAGTGAGGCATAGCCAATACGGTGTTTGAGTTTGAGTCCTGAGATATCACCATTGGGATGCAAATAGAAAGAGACGATATTCGTACCCTGCTGTTGAGTACGTTCTGCTACAGGAGGATAGCCATTACGAGTCAGGTGTTCTTTGGGTAATTTGTTGAACGGTGTTGAGATTATGGCGTATATATTCCTTTTGTCCAGAGCTATAGCTGTTAAATTCACTGCCGTAGAGTTTTTGGATATTTTTGTCTTTGCTACTTTTGGAAGAAGACTTCTTTTGAGGTGAATCACTATACATAAACGTACCCGAACCCATGAGCATATCAGAAAAAGAATCACTCTTGGGTATTGCTTTGGCTACTTTTTTCTTGATAATCTTCTTTTTGACTTTTTGATGATTTTCTTTTTGACAATTTTTTCGATACTCTTCTTGCTAAGCTTGGTGATATTATTTTCTATTGAAGTTTTTTTGCTAAAGACTTTTTTCTTTATAGGTACTTTTTTGATGATTTCTTTGCTTTTGGGCTTGGGGATACTTTTGGGTTTGGGAGCAGGGGGAGGTGTGACTATTTGCTGTAGATTGAGGTTCATGGTTTTTTCTGTAGGTGCAGGAGGGAGTATAATACTTTCAAATTGATGTGTCATCAGCCACAAAATGAGTAAATGCAATAATAAAGAGAGCAATAAGCCATGAACAATTTTGATGTTTCTCTCCTCTTTATGCTCTTTATAGTATAATCCTAAGCATTATACATAAATGAGGATTAATACTATGGTATATACTAAAAGTATCACAGCTTTTGACGAAGCGTATGAGGTTATTCCTGGAGGTGTCGATTCTCCTGTTCGTGCATTCTCAGGTGTAGAGGGGACTCCCCCATTCATTGACTATGGAAAAGGTGGACACCTTTTTGATATAGATGGCAATCAATATATTGATTTTGTACAAAGTTGGGGACCGCTTATCTTTGGGCATTGTGACAAAGATATTGAAGCTTCGGTTATCCAAGCCGTACAACGAGGACTTAGCTTTGGCGCACCTACTACCGTAGAGACAGAACTCGCTTGTGAAATTGTGTCGCTTTTTGATAGCATAGACAAGGTACGTTTTGTAAGCTCTGGTACCGAAGCGGTGATGTCTGCGATTCGCTTGGCACGAGGGGTGACGGAGCGTGACAACATTATCAAGTTTAAGGGTTGTTATCATGGACACTCTGATTCTTTGTTGGTTGCAGGTGGCTCTGGTTTGGCTACTTTTGGTACACCTTCTAGCCCTGGAGTCCCTGCTGATTTGACCAAGCATACCCTTCTTGCTACTTATAACGATATTGCATCTGTAGAACAATGTTTTGCAGATGCACAAGGAGAAGTCGCTTGTGTAATCATAGAGCCTATTGCTGGAAATATGGGTCTTGTTCCTGCTGATGAGTCTTTCTTGGAGCAGATACGTGTCTTGTGTGATAGACATGGGGCTTTGTTGATTTTTGATGAAGTGATGTCTGGATTTAGGGCATCGCTTCAAGGGGCGCAGGGTATCTCGTCTGTCAAACCTGATATGGTAACCTTGGGCAAAGTCATTGGTGCAGGTATGCCTGTAGGTGCTTTTGGTGCAAGTAAAGCCATTATGTCTCACCTTTCACCTGAAGGTCCTGTGTATCAAGCAGGGACACTCTCAGGAAACCCTGTCGCGATGTCAGCAGGACTGAAGAGTTTGCAAAAGCTCAAAGCACAACCTTCGTTATATGTAGAACTAGCAGCCAAAGCCAAACGCTTGGTGGAAGGCTTCCAAGAGGCTGCGTCTGCTGTGAATGTACCGATGGTGACAGAAGTGAGAGGCTCTATGTTTGGCTTCTTCTTTTCGGATAAAGTAGTCAAAAATATGGAAGATGCTGATGCTAACGATACTAAAATGTTTGCAAAGTTTCATAAAGGTATGCTAGATAGAGGTGTCTATTTGGCATGTTCTTCGTATGAAACAGGATTTATTTGTACAGCTACGAGTGACGAAATGATAGAAGAAGCTATCTTTTGTGCGTTTGAGACGATGAAAGAAATTACAGCCTAAGGAGTAGCAATGTCTAAAGAAGAAGAACCAAAACTCAAAAAAATTGTAGATGCAGCCGATGGCTTAAGCTTGGGTATTTCTATGGTCGTAGCCGTACTCATTGGTGTGGCTATTGGCTTAGGTTTAGAAAAACTCACAGGAGAGGCATGGACACTTTGGATAGGGGTATTTATCGGCGTAGGTGCCTCAATATCGAATGTCTATAAAGCCTACCTCAAACAAAAAGCTTCTTTGGAAGAATTGGCAAATGACCCACGATATAGCTACAAAGAACCTACTAACGATGCGTAATGTCACAGTAAAAATCATACAAATACTCCTAGGTATCAATGCCCTAGGGATACTGCTTATTCTAGCATTTTTTAATGTACGATATTTGTATGCCTTTGAAATAGGGTTTATCTCTTCTACTTTGGTGATGCTAGGTTCTTCTATGGCGTACAGACGTATGGTCAATACGCGTGTAGAGCATAATATTATCACCATGGATGATAGCAAAGATATGATAGACAAGTTTGAAGACCCTTATGATTTGTATAGTGAGGATGTAGTCCCCATCACAGAAGAAGAGAATGACAAACACGAAGTCTCTAGGCGTTCGTTATATGAGACCCTTCGTGATACAAGAGCAGCACTTTCTTTTTATCGTATGGCTGCGTATATACTCCTTATCTTGGGTTTTTTGTATCTGAACCGACAGGGGTTATTGCATATCCCTAGTTATATTATTGCCTTAGGATTGCCTCCTATGGTATTGGTATTTGCCTATATGAAAAGCGATACCCATTTTGAACCCTTAAAGGACTAAACTATGAGAAAAAGCATTTTATACACAGTGATACTGTTGCTAAGCGTCAATATTCATGCAGAGATTACCCGTTTTGTCTGCGAAACCAAACCCGTACCGACTATCTCAATACACAGTAAACCTATTGTGTTTAAAGCCCAACGTATTGCAATGACTAAAGCGTATATCAAAGCCCATTATGGTAAAAATGTACGAAATATCAAGATTGACCCCAAGATTATTGTCATTCATTGGACAGCAGATATGGGACTGAACAGCTCTTTTCAACGTCTTAGACCTCAAAAGCTTTTGACCGATAGAAAAGACATTGCCAAGGCTTCTTTGCTCAATGTTTCTGCCCATTTTTTGGTAGGACGTGATGGTACGATTTATAGACTTATGCCTGACAATTGGATGGCACGTCATGTGATAGGACTCAATTACTCGAGTATTGGGATAGAAAATGTCGGAGGTAAAGGCAACACAAAAGATGACCTTACCTTGGCACAACGCCAAGCCAATGTCAAACTGATTCGCTATTTACGTAATAAGTATAATGGTATAGAATATTTGATTGGACACCATGAATATAGACAAATGGAAGGTACTCCCTTGTGGCTAGAAAAAGACAAAGGCTATAGAACGGTCAAATCTGACCCTGGGGCTGTCTTTATGGCGAAACTTAGAGCCGATACGAAAGACCTCTTACTTAAACGACCTCCAAGAGTGAGATAATGAATTCGGCTTTTAGCATCGTTGATTGGAGTATATTTGGTTTATACTTTGCTATCTTGACCGTGAGTTCTATCGTGCTGTCTCGTGTGAAGGTAGAGAATACACGAGATTACTTTGTGGGTGGCAATAGTGTTCCGATGTTTGCTGTGGCTATTTCTGTACTGGCGACCTCACAATCAGCAGCGACCTTTTTGGGTGCTCCTGAATATGCTTATGGCAAAGACCTTACTTTCTTGGGTTTTTACTTCTCAGCTTTTTTGGCAGTGTTATTTGTCTCCAAAGTACTCATTCCTAGATTTTATGCGATTAAGGCTGTGACTGTCTATTCGCTTTTGGAACATCGTTATGGGCAACGTGCCAAGAGACAAGCAGGGATGATGTTTCTTATCGGTCGCCTTTTTGCTTCTGGAGCTAGGCTTTATATTGGCGCCTTGGCAATCTCCATGATACTCTTTTTGGATATTTCGGCAAATCATGTAGCCATTTCTATTGCTATTTTGATGCTAGGTGCTTTGGTGTATGCGTATTTTGGAGGGGTGAAGTCTATTATTTTCTCAGATATGATACAAGCTGTGACCTATATAGGTGCAGGAATTGCTGTACTTCTTTATCTCTTCTTTAGTATTGACGCTGACTTTTTTACCATGATACATACCCTTGAAGCCCAAAATAAATTACAAGTCCTTGATTTTTCTATGGCAGGAGATTTTTCTGTTTGGGCATTATTAGGAGGGTGGCTTTTGCTCAATATCGCAGCTTATGGGCTTGACCAAGATATGACACAACGTGCTTTGGCGTGTAAAAATGTCAAAGAAGCGCAACGCTCTTTGATGTTGAGTATTTATCTGACCATACCTGTAGCAATACTCTTTTTGTGTATAGGGCTTTTACTTTATCTGTTTTATCAGCATCCAGAACTCTCACATCTAAGTACCCAAGTCGTACAAAATTTTGAGGGTGAGAAAATTACGATATTTATGTATTATATCTTGTATGAAATGCCAGAAGGATTACGTGGACTGGTAACCGTTGGAGCAGTCGCAGCTGCGTTGAGTAGTTCCAATTCTGTACTTGGTGCGATGTCTTCTGTGGCAATAGAAGATATCTATAGACCTTGGAAGCAAAGTAGAAGCAAAAAGGCAGTGGATGAGTATCATTTTGTCAAAGCAGGAAGACAGGCTGTCTTGTTTTTTGCTATGGCTCTTTCCTTGATGGCTATGCTCTGCTTTTATTGGCAACGTTATACAGAGTTACCTCTATTGAGTTTTGCTTTGGGGGTGATGGCATTTTCTTATACAGGACTATTGGGTGTCTTTGCTACAGCGATTTTTACCACAAGAGGGACAGCCCAGCGTGTGCCTTTTGCCTTAGTAGGAGGGTTTTTGACCGTATTACTCTTACAGCCTTATGTCTTGGCTGTGTTTGTAGAAATGAATCTAGGCTTTGCATGGCAAATTATGGGAGGTACTTTAGTATCGTTTGTCATTATGGTAACGGCTAAGGCTAAAGGATGACCCCTAAAGTATCTAGCAAAGTATGTAGTATAGAAGCCATTTTTATACAAATGATTCACTACAAAAAAGCATTGATTTGGGGTAATGTGATTGCTATTGTGGCTACGTTACTTGTAGTAATGATTCCTTTGTTCATCCCTTGTTAGTCGATGAGCTACTCTTGGGTAAATCTCATGGCTTGATAGAGACTATTTCTACCTATGTCTTTAGCTCTGATATTAAGGGATATGTGCTTTTTATCTTGATTATTATTATCTTCTTGCGTATTGCTAGTACACTACTGTCTATTTTGCAAAGTAAAATATTTGTCTCTATCTCTAAGAATATCACTTATAGCATGAGAATCTCATTGTTGGAGCATCTGAAAAGTGTTTCTCTCAAAGAGTATGAGAGTATGCGAGTAGGGGCTGTGACTTCCAAGCTTATTACCGATGTAGAAACGATAGATGCGTTTGTCTCTTCTACCATTTCCAAGCTTATCGTGGCAATTTTATTGCTTTTATTTTCTGCTATTATCTTGTTGTGGATTCATTGGCAGTTGGCTATTTTTATTTTACTTACCAATCCTCTTGTGATTTTGTTTACCGTGAGATTGGCTCGAAATGTAGGACGACTCAAAAAAGAAGAAAATAAAGCGATTGAGTTTTCCAATCTTCACTTACTGAAACTTTGGAGCTTTTTCATCAAATTAGAGCGTCCAATAAAGAAGACTACTTCTTTGAACAAAATCGCTTAAACGCAGAAGCCCTTAAAACCCATGCCATTGCGTATCAATATAAATCTGATGCAGGGATTAAATACTCATATTTGGTTTTTTTGCTAGGCTATGAAGTCTTTAGGGCTGTGAGTATTTTGGCTGTGGCATATTCAGACTTGTCTGTGGGATTGATGTTGGCAGTGTTTTCCTATCTTTGGGTGATGGTTACACCCATTCAAGATATTATCAATTTTCAGTATGTACTCGCTACTGCCAAATCAGCATGTAAACGCATAGAAGCTATTTATGCGATGGAACAAGAACCTTTGGTACATGAAAAGTATAATCCTTTTGTAGGCAAAGCATCTGTGGCTATTAAGATACAAAACCTTTCTTTTGCTTACCAAAAAGACAAAGCGATTTTACGCAATGTCTCTTTGACTATCGAAGCAGGAAAGAAAGTAGCTATCGTCGGTGCTAGTGGCTCAGGTAAAACCACACTTTCTCACCTCTTAGTAGGCTTCTATCCTTTGGACTCAGGAGAGATTCTTTATGATGATATCGTACATACGGATTTGAATCTTTCTACTATCCGTGAAAATATTCACCTCATTTTACAACATCCTAAACTTTTTAATGATACAATGCTGTTTAATTTAACACTTGGCAAAGACTATAGTGAAGCCAAAGTGCAAGAAGCCTTGCATATTGCACAGCTTGATGAGGTCATACAAGGGTTAGATTTGGGGTTTGATACGATGCTAGGTAAAGATGGTATCAAGCTTAGTGGAGGGCAGAGGCAAAGGGTAGCGATTGCTCGGATGATATTAAGTGACCCTAAAGTGGTGATTTTTGATGAATCTACCTCAGCTTTGGATGTGCATACAGAAGTCAGACTCTTTGATGCCTTGGCAGATTTTTTAGCAGATAAAACGGTGATTACGATTGCACATAGACTAAGCACCATACAAAGTGCTTCATTCATCTATGTCTTAGATGCAGGAAAAGTAGTGGATAGTGGTTCTCCTTCAGAGCTACTATCCAAAGATGCAAGTTATTTTGCTTCAATGATATGATGATAAGGGAGTAGCTTTTGGATATTTTTCAAGCGATAATTATAGGTGTCATTGAAGGGGTGACAGAGTTTTTGCCTATTTCTTCTACGGGGCATATGATTGTAGCCTCAGAGTTTTTGGGTATGCCCCAAGATGCACTGACCAAAGCCTATGAAGTGATTATACAGTTTGCTGCGATTTTGGCTGTGATGCTTATCTACAAAGAGCAAATAAGCATCAAAAAGCATGTCCTTTGGACGAAGATTTTGATAGCATTTTTGCCTCTGGGACTCATCGGCTATATTTTTTCAGAGCAAATCAAAGCACTCTTTACCGTCCAAACCGTTGCATGGATGTTTATTATCGGTGGTATGGTCTTTTTGATAGTAGAATATTTTTATAGTGAAGAAAAAGTACAAACGAAAGAGATAGAATCTGTAAGCTTCACCCAAGCCATTTGGATAGGTATCGCACAAGTCTTTTCACTCATCCCGGGGACAAGTAGGGCAGGGGCTACTATCATAGGAGGTATGCTTGTAGGTATGGACAGAAAAACTTCGACAGAGTTTTCGTTTCTTTTGGCTATTCCTGTGATGACAGTGGTCAGTGGCTATGACTTATGGAATCATTATGCAGATTTTGCTGATGCCCATTGGGGGGCGTTTATCCTAGGGTTTATCACAGCCTTTATTGTAGCGTATATTACGATTAAGCTTTTCTTAGTATTTTTGGAAAGGTTTACTTTTGTAGCCTTTGGTATCTATAGGATTGTGTTTGGTATTATTTTATTGATGATAATGTAAGTGATATAGCACTTTGAGCTTGAATTTATAGAGTTTCTTGATAGAGACTCTCTTAAGTTCAAAATATTTTGAACAAATTAAAGGCAGAATATGAAATTTAGTGAATTTAATTTCCATCCTGATATATTTAAGGGTGTAAAAATAGCAGGGTTCAAAGAACCTAGCCCGATACAAGAAACAGCCATTCCTATCATTGCTTCTGGTTCTGATATCGTGGCACAAGCCCATACAGGAACAGGAAAAACTGCAGCATTTGGACTTCCAATGATGGACAAAATTGCCAAAGGTGAGATAGAACGTGCCTTGGTGATTACACCTACTAGAGAGTTAGCCACTCAAGTAGCCGATGAGCTTTATCATCTAGGACGTTTTGCAGGAATCCGTACGTTGACTGTTTATGGTGGCGTAGGCTATGGTAGGCAAATTGCACTCATTCACAAAGGAGTACAAATTGTAGTAGCCACCCCTGGACGGCTCAAAGATTTGTATCGTAAAGGCAAAATAGATGTCCTCAATCCTGAGATAGTCGTACTTGATGAAGCCGATGAGATGCTTGATATGGGATTTCTGGATGAGATAAAAGAGATTTTTGAATATATTCCACAAAACAGACAAACCTTACTTTTTTCTGCGACGATGCCAGAGCCTATCAAGGAACTAGCCAGTCATATCTTGTATCAGCCAGAGTTTATTTCTGCTGTAGGAGATGACAGTACGACCAATAATATTATTGAACAGCGTTACTATATGATTAAAGAACATCAAAGAGATGAAGCCTTGGTACGTTTGTTAGAAACAGAAGAGACGGATAAATGTATTGTCTTTTGTCGTATGAAGCGAGAAGTAGATAGGGTAACAGAGCATTTACAAGCCCTAGGTTTTAGTGCCGCAGGACTACATGGTGATTTGGAACAGATAGACAGAGAAAGAGTCATCAAAGGCTATAGACGTGGCGAGATGAAGATTATGGTAGCTACAGATGTCGCTGCTCGTGGATTGGATGTCAAAAATGTGAGTCATGTGTTTAACTATCATATTCCTTTTGACCCACAATCGTATGTACACCGAATAGGACGTACAGGACGTGCAGGGAAAAGTGGTCAAGCCATTACTTTGGTGACTACCGAAGAGTTCAAAGAACTTCAGCGTATCCAAAAAGAAGTAGGAGCAGAAATGCGTTTGGCTACTTTGCAAGGGGCTGAGGGATTAGATGATACAGGACGTGAGTATTTGGCAGAACAAATTAGGGATATTGCTATCCATAGTGATGCTTCGGATATGATTGCGTATATGGGTGATATGGACAAGACTTTGCTTCTTGAAAAGTTAATATCACAGATGATTTCTACAGAAAAAGACCAAATTGGTAGCCAAATAGGCTTTGACCAAGAGAGTGTAGATGAGATGATGGATGGCTACAATGAAGATAAAAAAGCTACTCGAAATACCAATCGACGTAGAAAAAAAAGATAATTACTTGTTTTTAACTAATAACAAGCTAAATTATTTTAAAATCTAGGTGATATTATCAACAAGAAAGTGAGATAAAATGGAAGATGTTAACAACATACTTGAGAGTCTAAAGTTTATGGTATTGGGAATGACAGTGGTATTCACATTTCTTACCTTACTTATCGTTGTTGTCAATGTTCAGGCAAAGCTTATTGCTAAGTTTTTTTCCTGAGGAAACACCAACCCCTACGAATGCTCAGTCAAAGACAGATGAAGGTGCACATGTTGCTGCCATTATTGCTGCTGTCACTGAATTTCGTAAAAAATCATAAAATAAGGTATCGTAAATGGCTAAAAAATATATTGATATAATGGACACAACGTTTAGAGATGGATTTCAGTCTGTCTTTGGTGGTCGTGTACTTATGGATGACTTTTTCCCAGCAGTTGAAGCTGCAAAAAAAGCAGGTATAAATCACTTTGAATTTGGTGGTGGAGCAAGATTTCAATCTTTGTACTTTTATTTACAAGAAGATGCATTTGAAATGATGGATGGGTTTAGAGAAATTGTAGGAAAAGAAGCAAACCTTCAAGTCCTTTCTCGTGGTATCAATACGGTAATGCTCGATACGGGTAGCCGTGAGATGATAGACCTCTTTGCTAAAATGTTCAAAAAAACATGGCACCACGACTGTGCGTAACTTTGATGCCCTCAATGACGTAAGCAATTTGGCATTTTCTGCTGAAATGATTAAAAAGCATAACCTAGACCACGAAGTGGTAGTGACCATGATGGATTTACCACCAGGGTGTACGGGTGCACATGA
The DNA here is from genome assembly GCA_030949325.1 of Sulfurovum sp. Classification (GTDB taxonomy): domain Bacteria; phylum Campylobacterota; class Campylobacteria; order Campylobacterales; family Sulfurovaceae; genus Sulfurovum. The sequence continues at coordinate 14,237 of JAUZSQ010000098.1, read as the reverse complement.
TGTAGCTTTTTATGAAAAAACGTTGAGAAATATTTTGGATTCTGGTATCTCTTATGATAGCGTATGTTTCAAAGATGCTTCAGGAACGGCGAATCCTCATAAAGTCTATGAAACCATTAAAATGGCTCGAAAGCTATTGGGTGATTCTGTACATTTACGCCTACATACGCATGAGACAGCAGGGGTTTCTGTAGCGTCTTATTTAGCAGCACTTGATGCAGGTGCCAATGGTATTGACCTTGCCGCTTCACCTGTGAGTGGTGGGACATCACAGCCTGATATTTTGACTATGTTACATGCAACTAAGGGGACTGATTATAACCTTGGTGATTTGAAATTGGACAAGATACTCAAATATGAAGAGCGACTCAAAGAGTGTCTTGGTGAGTATTTGATTCCTCCTGAAGCCACGCAAGTCTCTCCTTTGATTCCTTTTTCTCCAATGCCAGGTGGTGCGTTAACTGCCAACACGCAAATGATGAGAGATTCTGGTGAATTAGGTAGATTTGATGAAGTCATCGCTGCGATGAAAGAAGTCGTAGAACGTGGAGGTTATGGTACATCTGTAACCCCTGTGAGTCAATTTTATTGGCAACAAGCCTATGCAAACGTGATGTTTGGTCCTTGGAAGCAAATCGCTCCAGGGTATGGGCGTATGGTATTAGGATATTTTGGTAAAACACCAGTAGAAGCAGATAAAGAGATTATTCAATTGGCTTCTAAAAAGTTAAAGCTTGAGCCAACGACGGAGAATCCTCTTGATATTTCAGATAGAGATGAGAAAAAATCTATCGCACACTGGACAAAAGTGTTGGAAGAAGAAGGTTTAGAAACTTCGGATGAAAATATTTTCATTGTAGGGGCTTGTGACCAAAAAGGTATTGCGTTCTTGAAGGGTGAAGGCCCTCTCATGGTGAGAAAAGGTAAAAATAATTGTAGTGGAGATAGTGAAATGGCAGGAAATTATACAGTAGTAGTCGATGGTAAACAATATAGTGTACAAGTAGCAGAAGGTGAGGGTGATATTCAAATTGCACCTGTGGCAACCACAGCAGTAGCCAAAACAGCACCTGTATCTTCAGGAGTAGGTTCAGTAGAAATCCACTCACAAACACCAGGTAATGTATGGAAAATACTCAAAAATGCAGGAGATACGGTAGTAGAGGGTGATGTGATTATGATTCTTGAAGCGATGAAAATGGAAATTGACATCACTGCACCCAAAGCAGGTAAAATTGCTTCTATCAATGTCAGCGTCAATGACTCTGTAGCAGATGCACAACTTTTAGCCACAATGGAGTAAGCATGAAGCTTCTAAGACATTTTTCCCTTACCTTGTTTTTGGCATTTTTACCATGACATCTTTGGTACAAGCTACGCCGACAGAAGCACCTACTGCTCCTACTGAAGAAGTAGAAACGGAATATCAGTCGAAATCATTGAGTCAACTTTTGGGTAGTTTTTGGGAAACCACGGGGATTAATGCCATTATAGACTTGAATGATGGTGAGAGAACTTCCGAACCCAAAGGCTCAGACTATGAAAGAGAAATGAATTGGTTTGAGTCTTCTTTAGGACGTATTATTATGATTATCATCGTATTTATACTCTTTTATCTTGCCATTGCCAAAAATTTTGAGCCTTTGTTACTCATCCCTATTGCTTTTGGGGGGCTTTTAGCCAATATTCCTTTAGCAGGTATGGGTGGCGAAGATGGTATGCTTGGAATTATCTACAATATGGGTATTGCCAACGAATTCTTCCCTCTGCTTATCTTTATGGGTGTAGGGGCGATGACGGACTTTGGTCCACTCTTAGCCAATCCTAAGACAGCCATCTTAGGTGGGGCAGCACAGTTTGGTATCTTTGGTTCACTTATTGGGGCAGTGGCTATTGGGTTTTCTTTGCAAGATGCTTCTGCTATTTCTATTATTGGTGGAGCCGATGGACCAACGTCAATCTTCATCGCCAACAGACTAGCACCTGATATGCTAGGGGCAATTGCCGTGGCTGCGTATTCGTATATGGCACTCGTTCCCGTGATTCAGCCTCCTATAATGAGGCTACTCACTACAGAAGATGAGCGTAGAATTGTCATGAAAAGGGGTAGAAAAGTACATAGATTAGAGAAACTCTTTTTCCCTATCTTGGTATTGTTGCTTACTATTATGATACTTCCTGAATCTGCCCCCTTGATTGGAGCCTTTACTTTTGGTAACTTTGCGAAGGAATCAGGTGTGGTAGATAGACTTTCTAATGAGATGCAAAATTCACTCATTAATATTGTCACTATCTTCTTGGGTCTAGGTGTAGGTTCTAAACTCGCCGCGGATAAATTCTTGGTTGCAGAGACGATGGGGATTATGGTCATTGGTTTGATTGCCTTCTCCGCAGGTACGGCTGTAGGGGTACTTATGGCAAAACTGATGAATAAATACAGTAAAGACCCTATCAATCCACTCATTGGAGCAGCAGGAGTTTCTGCTGTACCTATGTCGGCTAGGGTGGTATCCAAAGTAGGTTCAGAAGCACGACCTGGTAATGTTTTGCTCATGCACGCTATGGGTCCAAATGTGGCTGGTGTGATTGGCTCTGCTGTTGCAGCAGGGGTACTGTTGTCAATTTTTAAATAAGTAGTCATTTACTAGGCTTTTTTTAGATTTTTCTTAGGAAAAAGCCTTCAATAAAGTTAAATGGATATAATCTGTTTGACATTCTAAATACAGTGATAAAAGAGGATACTATGAGTACTAAAATACCCAATGGACTTGATAAACTAGGGTTAAGAGACATCGGTGATGTTTACTACAATTTGAGTTATGATGAGTTACAATCGCATGAAGTAGAGAGTGATGTTTGTAAAATATCTACATCAGGCTCTGCGATGTGTGATACAGGTATCTTCACGGGACGCAGTCCTAAAGATAAATATTTTGTCAATCAATCACCTTCTAACGAAAATATTGCTTGGGGTGATGTGAATGCAAAGATAGACAAGAAGATTTATGATGAACTTCTTGACCTTACTTTGACACAACTTTCTGGCAAAAATATTTATGTAACGGATGTGTATGCAGGGGCTTCTGTAGCTTCTAAGCGTTCTGTACGTTTTATTTCTGAAGTGGCATGGCAAGCACATTTTGTCAAAAATATGTTTATTCGTCCTAGTGAAGAAGAGCTAGAAAGCTTTACGCCTGAGTTTACTGTCTATAATGCCTGTAAAACTGTCAATGAAAAGTACAAAGAACATGGGATGAATTCTGATGTGTATGTACTTTTTAATATAGAAGACAACGTTTCTATTATTGGTGGTACTTGGTATGGTGGTGAGATGAAAAAAGGTATCTTCTCTATGATGAACTACTGGCTACCATTAGAGGGGAAACTTTCCATGCATTGTTCTGCCAATGTCGGAAATGATGAAGATGTATGTCTATTCTTCGGACTCTCTGGTACAGGAAAAACTACACTTTCTACTGACCCTCATAGAGCCTTGATTGGTGATGATGAGCATGGTTGGGATGATGACGGTGTGTTCAACTTTGAAGGTGGATGTTATGCCAAGGTCATCAACCTCGATGCTGAGTCTGAACCTGAGATTTATGGGGCTATCATCAAAGACGCTTTATTAGAAAATGTAGTGGCTGATGCAGATGGAAAAGTAGATTATACCGATGGTTCTAAAACAGAGAATACACGTGTCTCTTATCCTATAGAGCATATTCTCAATCACAAAAAAAGATTTACAAGCAGGACATCCCAATAATATTATCTTTCTTTCAGCCGATGCCTTTGGTGTATTACCTCCTGTATCGAAATTGACGAAAGCACAAGCGATGTATTATTTCCTCTCTGGCTATACAGCCAAAGTAGCAGGAACAGAACGAGGGATTACTAAGCCAGTGGCTACTTTCTCTGCGTGTTTTGGTGAAGCATTTTTACCTCTACATCCTACAGCCTATGCTAAACTTTTGGGTGAAAAAATAGACAAGCACGAAGTCAAAGTCTATCTGGTCAACACGGGTTGGACAGGTGGACCTCATGGTGTAGGTAAACGGATGAGTATCAAAGACACAAGAGCATGTATTGATGGTATCCTTAATGGTTCTATCAACAATGCAGAGTTTGATACCCTCCCTTTGTTTAATCTTGAAATGCCAAAAACACTCGATGGAGTCAAAGACAATAAAGTCTTAAATCCAAGAGATACATGGGAAGATAAAGACGAGTATGACAAGATGCTTAGTAAACTTGCTGGTATGTTTCAAGAAAACTTTCATCGTTATGATGACAATGGTGGAGAGTTTGATTACGCTTCGGCAGGACCACAAACCAAATAACAATATTAAAGGATTACAATATGGATTTCAATAAAATCAAAGCAGTGTGTCGCCCTATCAGAGTTATAGCAGGATTAGCACTTATCGGCTATGCTATCTATAGTGGCAACGCATGGTTTTATCTAGGAGTGATACCTCTTATCGCTGGATTGGCAAATTTCTGCCCACTGTGTATCATCACAAAGAAATGTGACCTGCCACAAAATTAATTTCTCTTGACCTTCCTTTTTGGAGGGGAATCCTTATTTCCTTATATGATTACTCTAGTTTGATGCCTATTGTAGCATCTGTGGGTGGCAATACAGGGACACAATCACTACTGTTGTCGTTCGTCCATTAGTCCTTGGAGATATCGTGAAACATGATGCCTTTAGAACGATAAAAAAAGAGGTGATTATTACGTCTATATGCTTTGATAAAGGTATGTTGGGTATAGTAATGGCTATCTCTCTTGTACGTACAACCGTCACAGATATTGTGGGATTTTTCTCATTTTTAGGTTTAGCGACCATTATTTTACTCTAAGGAATATATACACTATATGGAACTCTTATTACTCTATTTTTTTGGGGCAGTGTCCATCTCGTTTCTCTGCTCTATTTTAGAATCCGTATTACTCTCTATCAATATGCCCTACATCTCTATACTCGAAAGACAGCGTCCCAAAGCAGGGGCATTACTGCGTGAGCATAAAGAGCATATCAACAAATCTCTAGCTTCTATCTTGATACTCAATACTATAGCCAATACCTTAGGTGCTGCTGCTGTGGGTGCACAGGCAAAGAGTCTATATGGGAGTGATGCAGTTTTTTATGTCTCTGCTGTGTTGACCTTTGCTATTTTGTTTTTTTCTGAGATTATTCCCAAAACGATAGGTACGATACATTGGAAAACCTTGGCTCCAACGGCAGGGTATATTATACGCTTCTTTATTTGGTTGACGTATCCTATTATTTTATTGACACTTTTTGTGACCAATCGTATTACCTCAGGCAAAGATATGAAGGGCTTTTCCAAAGCAGAGTTATTAGAAAGTACCCTTATCTCTGAGGGTGAAGGAGTATTAGGAGAACAAGAATCTGATGTGATTGAAAATATCTTGCTCTTAGACCAAATCAAAATTAAAGAAATTTTAACACCTCGTACGGTGGTATTTGCGATAGATGGCTCACGTACGATTCAAGATATTATTGCCAATGAAAAAGATATTTTCAAATTTTCTCGTATTCCTGTGTATAATATGACCATTGAAAATGTGACAGGTATGGTGATGACCAAGAAAATATTTCAACAAGCACTCAAAGATGATAGCGTGGTGTTAAGTAGTGTACAAAAAGATATTTTTAAAATATCAGAGAACCTTCCTGTCTCCAAAGCACTCAATCTCTTTATCAAGAAAAAAGAACACATGTTTTTGGTTTTTGATAGCTATGACCAAACAGAAGGGATTGTTACTTTAGAAGATTGTGTCGAGACTATCTTGGGTGTAGAAATCATGGATGAGAGTGATTCCGATGAAGATATGAGAGAAGTTGCCAAGCAAAAGATGAAGCTACAACGAAGACGAGATAAGCATAGTGAAAGGTAACCCCCTCAATAACCCCACCAACCAACATCTAAGTAACCCTGACTACCCCATCATCACTTACATTCCAAGGTAACAACGCTTCAATATCTCTACCATCCCTTTGGTAATAAGGGAAACTCAGTCATAAGATACTTCAAATAGTGATATGGTTCCAATCCATCTCGCCTTTGCAGTCTCAATAATAGTATACCAAGTAGCGATAGCCTCAGCACCTTTAACAGATTAGTAGCAAACTAACCAATTCTTCCTACCTAGTACCATAGGTCTTATATGGTTTTCTGCTCCATTGTTATCTATATTGAGTCTGCCATCGGTGAGATAGACTTTTAGCTTAGCAAATTGATTATTAAGATACACAAATGCTTTAGCAATAGCCCCAGCAAGTTCTTTGTGCTTTATAGAACTTTGTGTTAATCCATTCTCTATATGGTGTTGATGATAGCTTGAGATTTCTCTTTTCTGATAAGTAGCTTTTTTGTTCAGGAGGGTCATCTTTTGATTTCTCTTTCTATTTTATAGAGTTTTTGTATAAGTATTATGGCTTCTTGTGCATAACGCTTACTTTCTAGGTCACTGACTCCTGATTTGACTATATCTGCAAACTTTCTCCTCGCGTGAGCCCAACACGCTAAATGTGTCATATCATTTGTTTGGACTGTAGCATTATATCCAGCATATCCATCTGTTTGGAGATAGCCATTAAAACCTTTAAAGAGTTCAGAGGCTACTACTGCACTCCTATTATTGGCATAGTGCATATAGACTACTTTATATTTATCCATTCCTACACCTAGCCATATATAGGATTTCTTCGTTGCTTTGCTTTTGTGTGCATTCACCACTTGTAGTGTAGTCTCATCTGCTTGTATATATTCATTCTCTAGAGAGTCCTCTCTTAAGTCTCTGCTTAAAAGGTTTGAGTTTCTCAGAAGCTTTTATCATCCAATTGAGAGTGTAGTATCACTGAATGGAACCCCAAATCTATTTTTATAAATATTTTGGCTTGTCTATACAGTGGCAATGCATCTTCAAATTTTCTGCACGGCAATAGTTGCTAAGAATGAAGCAGTTACTTGTGTCTTTGGGAGTATGAATGGGTGCTAATGCTGTGGTCGCTGTGGTTTTCTCCACATCTACAGCCATAGATGAACCTGAACATTTTCTATGACTTGGAACTTTGCAGGTACATTATCATCGTATTGTTCTGATATTATCTCTTTACTCTCATGCATTGTGTCACCACACTACTACACACTTCTCTTCATCACCTATATCGTGTTCTACTCTACTCTTGGTAACTCCTTTAGGTGGTGAAGTTCTTCCACCTTCTCTTTCGTTTGAAATGTTGCTTTCAATCTCTTCATCTTCTATTACTTCGAATTGTCTCTCTTTAGTATCTTCGAACAGACTTGGTTGGATTGGGGTTTAAGTTTTTCACTTTTGGAGGTAAATTGTTGGCGTATGAGGTAATCTATCTTTTCTTTAGGTAATTTATTTCAATTTGTTGGGTTTGTATTCTTTTTCTTGACTACTATGTCTCTTGGATGCTTGATTTATATATGGTTTCTTGCAATTTTTCTATATTAATAAGTTCTATTTTCATGAGTGGTATGATAGCTAAAACTACTACTATACTTGGTTAGTAAATCACTTTTTATGTGATGTTTTTACTGCTTTTAACTATGTAGTAGTTTGCTTAATATTGGGTTGGTGGGGTTATTTAGGGGTTACGTGAAAGGATTAAACCTTTTCAATAATCTTGACAGCTTCAAATGCATTACTAGCGACAAAATCTGCGTGAGGGGCGAGTTGCTCTTCATTCATGTATCCACAAAGTACAGCGATACTTGCAATATCAGCTTCTTCTGCTGCTACCATATCAGCCAAAGTATCCCCTACAAAATACGTCACCGTTCCAAAGCGATACTGTAGTTTGTCTAGGGCTTTATATACAGGCTCAGGATGTGGCTTGGGATGTTCTACATCTTCTCTACCTATAAGTACATCTATATATTGCATCAAATCAAAATGTTCAAGTAAGATGCGTGAATATTCACTGGTCTTAGTCGTCACAATACCAATCCTTGCACAAGCATAGGCACGTTCTAAGGCTTCTTTGGCTTGGGGGAGGAGTTGGGTTTTTTGTGTATGTATGGTTCGGTAGTGTGCTTTGTACGCATCTACATACGCTATAGCTTCAGAGGGTGAGACACCAAGCTTGACAAACATAGCATCAAGAGGCAGTCCTATGAGTGAGGTAATGGCTTCGTGGCTAGGGAGGGGGACATCAAAGGCTTCGTAGGCTTTTTCAAAACTCTCTAATATGGCTTCTGTAGAGTCTATGAGTGTACCATCTAGGTCAAAGAGTATAATCTTACCTCGTGATGTATCTTTTTTCATGGTATATATGGTTCGTGAAGACATGTATGCTACTCCTAAGGGGAAATTTGAGAAATTCTCGTAAAAAGGTAGCATATCAAAAGTTTACTTAAGATGTTTCAATATAACTTAACGCTTTTTTTGTATAATTCATCTTATCTTATCTTATATTAACTAAAGAGTCCTATTATGCCTACAAAACCAGAACATACCGTGTCCTTAGCAACGCTAGGGTTATCCCCTGAGATACTTCATGCGCTTAAAGACAAGCACTATGAGTCTGCTACAGCGATACAAAAAGCGTTGATTCCTGCGATGTTTACACGCAGTGATATTATGGCAGGAGCTCAAACAGGTACGGGAAAGACCGCAGGATTTACCTTGCCTATTTTGCAAGAGCTTATGCGTTCTTTTGTCGCAGGTAAGCATTATCCTAAAGCAGTGATCTTGGTACCTACAAGAGAACTGGCCAAACAAGTAGAAGCTTCGGTACAAGCCTATGGTAAGTATTTGCCACTCAAAAGTACGGTACTGTATGGAGGAGCAAATCTCACCTCTCAAGCGAATCGTCTCAAACTAGGTGTGGATATTATTGTGGCTACTTCAGGGCGTTTACTTGAACATATTTATCAAAAGAATATCAACCTAGAAGGGGTCGATTATTTGGTACTTGATGAGGCTGATACTATCTTAGATATGGGATTTGTCCATGATGTGAGCAAAATTATAGGGCATTTACCTTTGCGTAAACAAACCGTACTCGTCTCTGCTACACTCAATGCTTCGGTCAAACGCTTGGGGCAAGAGATATTGACCAAACCCAAACTCATAGAAGTAGATAGCATGGGTACGTCTGCGCGTATGGTAGAACAAATCGTGTATCCTGTGACCAAAGAGCAAAAATCTGAACTTCTTTTCTTATCTGATAGGTTCACGAAACTACCAACAAGTATTGGTCTTTGCTCGTAAAAAAGAAGTGGCAGATGAGGTAGGGAAGTATTTGAATCTTTCGGGACTTAAAACAGCTGTCATTCATGGAGGCAAAAGTGCAGGAGATAGAACCCGTGCTTTAGAGGGCTTCAAAAATACCAAGATTCGTGTCCTCGTGGCTACTGATATAGCAGCACGGGGCTTGGATATTCCTTCTTTGGAAGTGGTAATTAATTATGATATCCCTCATGTCACAGGAGATTTTATTCACCGTATCGGACGAACGGGTGGGCAGGTAAGCAAGGCTTGGCAATTACGCTTATTTCTGAGCTAGAAATGGTAGCACTTAAAGATGTAGAAAAGCTTATAGGAAAAGTATTGCCAAAAGAGCATTTGGAAGGCTATGCTCCCAAAGTTATCGTCGTACAAAAAGGTGCAAGAAAACAGCCCAAAGCTCCCAAAAAGGCAGAAGGGGCATTTGGGCATAAAAAGCAGAAATCTACCACCTTTTCTAAAACTAAAAAGCGTAAAACCACCAAAAGAGATGGCTTCAAAATCTATGATGCCTCTAAGCCCAAGGAAGAAAAGAAGAGAAATTATAAAAGATAATGTTACTTCTCTTTCAACGAAAACTTTCCTATCTCTTCTAAAAATGTCGTGGCATACGAGCCTTTGGGGAGATAAAATCCTACTTGTAGCTGTTGCTTATTGGCATTATATTGTGTCATTATTTCTTCAGGCCATATCCATGCAAAGCGTCTGTCTCCTCTAAGACTGGCGAGTTCACTATCATCATAAGGTTCTTCAAGATAATAGGCATCACTTAAGGCACGTTCTATTGTAGCGCCACAAAGCAATCCTGTAGGACTTATTTTCTTTTGTGTAAAGGTTTGTGAAGCATAGAGCATATCTTTGACATAGTCTAATTTACCATGAGGATAAGGCATAATAACATCACCTAAAAAGAGTTTAAAAAAGGGTGTTTGTTTGGCAAGGGCTTTGACCAAATCAAGAGGATAGTCAAGCTTTTGAGACGCAAGGTCAGGGGCGTGGGTAGTGATAATGCAGGAGAGTCTTGACACGTTCTGATAACCATTGGTTGTAGAGGTAGCTTTGGTAGGCAGAGACCAAGAGCTTTTCTTTGCTTCCTTTGAGTCTCTTGCCACTATGGGCTATCTCTTTGCCTTGTAGATAAGAGCGACTGTCTTCTCCAAAACGTTGGTATCCATAATAATTGGGGATACCTTCTTTTTGCATTTTGACTGCTGTGGTATGAAAGAATGTGGCATCTTGTGGACTGATATCTTCTAGTATGATAGAAAAACGGTTTCCTTTGAGATGTCCAATTTTGATAGGTGACTTATGGTAGCTACGTTCGAGTATTTCTATACGAGGGGTACTGAGGTTTTGGTTGAGGTCTTTTTCTACTTGTTTGGGTAGGGATATATATTGTATCGTAGTCGCATTTTTGTCTTTGAGTCCTGCATAGCCTATATCTCGTTCTGCCAAACCTGTAGCCTTGGCAAGAACGCTAATGAGTTTCCATGTACTCATATCATTTTTAGCTATTTTCAAAATAAGATAATTACCTTTGCCTGTAAAACGGTAAAGGGGTATCTCTTCTACAAAAAAACGTTCTACTGTTTGTTTGAAATCAAAGGCTAAAGGGCTATGTGTATAGGCATAATGTTTTATAAAATTCATGGAAGTATTATAGCCAAAAATACGCCTATCCACATTTACCAACGGCACATTTCATGCCATTAAATTTCCCTGTGAGGGTCGCATTGTCTTCCTCTATACCTTCACTGTGCATTTTGTCTAACATCGCAGCCATCTTCTGGGGTTCGGAGATAAACTCGTAAGCCTTGATGAGGGTAAACACTCCATAGACGATGATGACAAGCAACGCAGGCGCTAGTTTTTCATCATGGTTTGTCGCACTGAACCTCTTTGCAAAAATTTGGTAATAAAGCCCAAGAAAAACAGTGCAGGAATCGTAGCCAAGCCAAAAGTAGCCATGACCAAAGCCCCACCCAAAGGCGTAGCCGTACTCGCAGCAAAGATAGCAAAAGAATATGACCAAGCCACAAGGAATCATCCCATTGAGCATACCTAAGAAATAAAAACTTTTGTAGGATTTGGCACGGATAGCGCTGCGTTTGGAAGCTCTTTTGATCTTTCCTTCTTGCTTTATGTTTGTGATACCTGACCATTGTGCAGAGTTTAGGAACTTGATATTACCCACAAGACTTAGACCTGCGAGTATCATCAAGACTTCCTGTAATCAAAAAAAGTATCCCTTTGGTAGTGGGGCTAAATGCCAAGATATGTCCGACATATCCCAAGATAGCACCGAGTATAGCGTAGGTAGTGACACGTCCAAAGTTGTATGCCAAGTGTGCAGCTGTCTGACGTAGATACGAAGATTTGGGGTCAATCTTGTTGGAAGTATAGGCGACTAAGCAAATCCCGCCACACATCCCTAGCCACAATGTCCCTACCGAACCCAAAAAAGCCGTTGTCAAGATGATGATTAAGTCAATATTTCCCATAGCGTACTATCCTAGTGATTCATTTGTAAAACTATAGTATACTTTTGTTAAAAGTATGTTAATGCCTAAAGGAATAGCCCATGTTTAAAAGTCTCAAACGCAGGACAAAAAAAATGTTTGAAGAAGAATATCTTGTCCATCATCGTAGTTTCAATGGAATATCAGAGCTAAGCTTTTGACATTGATGATTTCTTCTAATGGAGAGATGTGTGAATGTGAAAAAGCAGAAAAACTGGTACATATTGCCCATAGTATTTATGCATGGAGAAGGCGCAGAGCGTGCCAGGAATTCTGCAGTTGATACGGTGTACATGAATATCACCTCTAAGATTGTTACGAATAATGGACTGGGTTCCGAAGACCTTCCATATACAGTCAAGTCGAGCGACCGGCAGCTCAAAACAGATCGAAACACGTTTTGCCAAAAAAATTAATCTGAGCTTACTCAAGGAGTACAAGCTGCAAGTAATGAAGATGAGGGCACTTTTTCAAGGCACATATTTTGGAGTTCAGCAACGGCAAATTCTACAAGAAAGAAAATCTAGCTTGATAAGCAACACTGCTTACGAGAAGCCCAATGGCTTAAGTCTTCATGGCCAAACTCCCAGAAGTACCTGCCTCTGACTTTTTGCCATCTAGTCTTTGTCTATCGCGATATGCCCGGTACAGCTTGACCCCATTGAAGGTCAGAGGCTTTGACCATAGTGCCAGTCCGTAACGCATTTGGTCTTCAAAGATGGATTTTATCTCCAATGTGAGGAGAGGGGTATCACAACTCTACTCCCACATAATATCCCCTGCCAAACAAGTATTTCCTGCCAAACGTGGTGGGTGTGAGCCTTTTGTCCTGCTTTCCCTGCCTACCATGGACTTTGGCACGATAAGGCACGAGTAAGGAGTATCAGGCATGTGGGCTTCGGCTGAAGTGTCCAAAAGCGATAGCGAGATTTTCATACCATTATCAACTATATCTAAGACGGTACTCAGTACAGTACCGTTTACATCCTACGGCTACCTCCTGGTTCAGAGATAGACTTCTACAGCATATTTGGCTTTGAATGTGATGATGAGTTGGATGAGTTTTGCTACATCATAGCCTTTCCGTGTGATATGATGACCTCCACACTGCAGAGGTTTATCCATTGCATACGAGGAAGATGCTTCGCAGAATTTTTCTTCAAAGTGTAAGGTACCGGCTTCTACAAGGCATGCCGCACTCTCTTCACATAAAGCATGAAAATGCAAACCCTGCACAAGCTTCCATTGGTAAGATATCATCCATATTTGCCAATGTCGTACCAAGCCTAGAATACAAACCACAAAGGATTAGCCATCTGCGTAGGAGATACCAGAGGCCACTCAGGATTAACACGCCAAACCCAAAGAATGGCTTAGGGTTTATCGCTTTGGCTTTGGATGCAAAACGTTTTTAAGTGTGCAGGAGAGGTTAAAGACAAGATGATGGGAGATAGACGCAATTCGGGGTTATCATCTCTTCTTCTACGCGCAGGAGCACTAATGTATGCACCTCTCTTGCCAAACTCCTCAGCCGGGCTGTTATTGCTGCTTACATGAAGGCTAGAGAAGCACAGCAAGCCATCAAGACAAGGCTGTAGCAGAGGGAAAGCTCTGCCACAAAGCATAGCGCCTTAAATGCCCAGGCATGTTTTGGCATGACTTGATGGCATTAGACTCAATAATACGCATATTGACCACAGAGCTTTTGTTCCATCTAGCATGCCAGCCAAGAGCGAGGGCTAAAGGTTAAGAGGGATAGGATTATTCATGTAATGCTATTTTCTTAAAAATCGAAAATCTTTTTATTGCATCGTCCATAAGGGTGTCATAAATCTCTGTACACATAGAGTCAGAGCGATGGTTGCGTCGCCTAGAATGGTCATACCATGAGAAGTAGTATATCGGTTAAGAAGATTTGTAGATAAAGATAATATTTCTTGGTCAATTTCCTAGTATAGAGTTTATACTAAAGAGAGAGGATTTTCGATGTTCTAAAATTTCTATTTTTCAAACATTAATATAATCAATGAGGGCCACAACTATCTAAACAAAGCATTTCATCGTTTTTCTCTTCTTGCATTGGTAGCATATGTTTACGAAGACAAAAGAAAAAACGAGATATCTATATACAATGAGCGATGCAAGAGTATCAACATCTTAGAAAGGATTATATGCTCTTTTGCTGATTCGGCTATGTTTTTCGGGATTACTTTTTTTCTTGAACTCTAATGGCTCTTTTTTTACAACAGGTATTGATAAAATGACTCAGCTACATCAGAGTGTTATCTCTTTTTGTTCTTTTATAACACAGAAGAATTGAAGTCTCGCTTCTGTAATCGGGATTATCTATTTTTAATGTACCAGTCATCTGTTGCCTTTTTAAAATATTTTTATCTTAATTAAGTCTGCATCATCGACTAAGACTTA
>JAUZSQ010000097.1 GCA_030949325.1 Sulfurovum sp. | reverse complement strand
ATCAATACCTTAGCCAAAAACCCCCTCTAAGCCACCCTCTCACGAGAGTGAATCGCCCCTAAATTCGCAATCTTAATGGATACCTTCTGAATTAAATACTCGTTAGCTAAATGGGGAAGCAATTTAAATACCTCTTTGACGTATTTAAGCCCGTGGTAGTGGGCTTTAAGGTCAAGAATACTCATCTCATTCATATCAGAATTTTGGCGTAATCCATGAGAGAAATTGACCATAAAAGTAGAGAGATTTGCCCAATTATGGATAGGTATTTTCTTAATGTTCATAGAATCCTCCATTCCCCAATACTGCTTGGCATCTCTAAAGACAAATTCAATCTGAAAGCGAAGTGAATAGTAATCAATAACCTTTTCATAATCCAATGTTACATCGGTAGAAAAGAGATTCACATGAGAGATTTTACCTGTGCTTAAATTTCTCTTTTGGATAATCACAACATTGAGAGTATCAGAAAATTTACGATGGGACATTTCCATTTGATAAATTCTTGTTTGGATATTTTTATCTTCGTCTATGCTATCTGATTTTAGATAGGGTTCAGGAAGATTATCATAGTCAATAGCATCTCCATATTTCCTAGGAGCTCCTCTTCCTGCATACTCTCCACTATAAGGAAATACCAGTGCAGAATTTTTTTGAAGTTTAGAAATGATATGCAATCCACATTGCCTCAACCATTTGTACAGCAGGATTATTTCCAAATGCTCCATCAAAGACAAAATAGACAATATCAATATGCTGGTCAATCCGTTTAAGTGCCTTATTTACGGACTCTTGGACAAATTTTAGATAGGGTGAGAGTTCAATATCTTTTTTATCTTGATTCCCACTTCCTTTAGGTCTTCCGACTTTAGCATCCTTTTTTTCTTACTCTTCTTCACACTTTTATCTTTGATACAACCTTCTTTTGTCTCGCACTATCTGTTGTGTACTTAGTGGATAGGCTTTTCTTGTCTCTACGCTTATCAACGAAAGATTGAGAAATGCCAAACTTTTTATCACTTGATTTTGGATAGAAGAATAAAACCTATCTACCCCATAAGTATGCTTCCCACTTTTGCTTACTACTACTTCATCTCCACCCAAAAGATAGATTGAACCCTTCTTTGTTAAATGCGTTTTGATAAACATCCAATTGATTTCTTCCCAATTTATCTTTGAATGAAAGAAGCGTGTAATTGTCCGATAACTCCCTCCTTTTTCACTCCATCTGCTCAATCCTAACATTGTGATTCTTCCTCGCATTGAGAGCAAGGCTTGGATGATTATTTCTAGTTGTTTATGCTTTGTTTTTTGCAATTATAGGTGCGATACATCTTAAGAGTGTTATAATTTCTGTCATGGGATAACTTTATGTTTTTTTGGTTTAAGATTATAGCAGTTATCTCATGACCTACTCTTTATTTTTGGCTTTGCTTTTTGGCTAAGGTATTGATGAAGATGATGAATGTTTTAAGTATTTACGATGTTGAGGTCTCTTTTGCCTTTTAAAGAGCAAATCGGAGTATGATGGGCATGGAACTTTGAGTTGCAGTGTAGAAAGGTATGGATATACTTTGGTTAGTAAATCACTTTTTATGTGATGTTTTTACTGCTTTAACTATGTAGTAGTTTGCTTAATGTTGGGTTGGTGGGTTATTTAGGGGTTACGATAAAAGCCCCATTATCTTTAGAATTATCAGCTACTATACGCCATGAATAAAAATACACAAATGGTTTATACCTATCACAATGAAACAAAACATACACCCCTACGCTATGCTAAGTCTTTAGATATATGGATTGGGCTACAGCCAAATCCGTATCGTAGCTATGAGCATACTCAAAAACAATCTTACCTCTTTCTTTTGAAAATAAAAGTTTGGAATACAGTCAAATATTTACACAAGCAAAACAAGAAGAAAAAGTAGTCGCTCCCTTATGTTTACAAAGCATCTCACAATTTTTTCAGTTTTCACTAGGACTCGCAGCCATCAAAGAATTGGGAGAGCAATCATGGGCTTTACGATGTAATGCTTCTAGTGGTAACTTACAACCCAGTGAAGCCTATATCATAGCCCAAGACATAGAAGGCATAGAAGATGGTCTTCATCACTATGCTCCCCTTGAACATCAACTTGAACAGCTCTCTAAAACAAGCAGTGATTTAGCCTTACCAAATAATAGCTTTTTAGTCTCTTTGTCTTCTATCGTTTGGAGAGAAGCTTGGAAATATGGTGAACGGTCTTGGAGATATACGCAACTTGATTGTGGTCATGCACTCAAAGCCTTAGAAATATCTGCTTACATCTTAGGATGGAAAATAGAAGTACTTAGTACCAAAGACACAGAGCTTCAAAGTCTCATAGGTTTTGACCAAGCAGAGAGATATGTGCCTGAGGAGAGAGAACTTTCTGATATGTTATTGCTTGTAACTTTAGATGATAGTGTTCAGACTTCAGAGTTAGATATTAATACTTTACGAAACTCTTTAGAAGCATCTTACGCAGGAAAAGCCAATCAATTAAGTGATAACTGGCACAAGTGGGACATCCTAGAAAAGATTGAAGATTCCACCTTAAGTGATGATTTAGAGAGTAAGAAATTTAAAGTTGACCACTATGAAGAGAACCCTTACCGAAACATTTCTAACTTAGCCAAAGATGTCGTTTTAAACAGAAGGTCTGCTCAAGCTATGAAAAAGATGATTGTACGATTAGCAAAAATGAATTTGAAACGATTATAGCTTCTGTCAAATCAAATAACTCGCCTATTCACTTAGTCATATTTGTCCATAGTGTAGAAGAAATAGACCAAGGACTCTATATTTTAGTTAGAAATGAAGCACATAAAGCAGAACTCAAAAGTTTACTAAAAGAAGAATTTCTTTGGGAAAAAGTAGATACAAAAGCAGGACAACTATATAAACTTAAAAATGCTGATATGACCGTCATCTCACAAACCATATCTTGTAATCAAGAAATCGCAAGTGATGGAGCATTTACCTTAGGCATGTTAGCCCAATTTTCACAACAAATAGAAGAGTTTGGTGCATCAAGATATAAGGAACTTTACTGGGAAATGTGGTGCCATTGGACAACAGCTGTACCTAGAGACAACCTCTCTACATTTATCAGCCACTGGCATCGGATGTTTTTTAGATAATATTTTACATGATGTCATAGGACTTCAAAGCAATCACTATCAGACCTTGTATCATTTTACCATTGGTCGTGGGTAGTTGATAACAGATTGAGTACTGTGAAGCCTTATGGAAGTCTTAAACGATAGAGAGCGTATAGGGTTTCTTGCTGTTAATACTTACTGCCATAAATTTAAAATGACCTTGACTACTAAAAATAACGGATACGAGTTTCAATACAAGAGAGCGTCTAAAGACTTATTTAGATTATAGTTGAAGTAGTCGTGTTTTAACAAATTCAATAAAAACGATGAATGATTGTACTGTCAGTAGTAATGAAATAAACTAAAAACTGATATTAGGCACTTAAAGAAAAAAACTCTTAAATCTTCTAGGTTTTAGGGCAACCACAAGGGATTGCCCCTACATAAGCATCATTAACCGTAGGAGTATGTTTTGTCCCTACCCTAAAACTTCTTAC
>JAUZSQ010000096.1 GCA_030949325.1 Sulfurovum sp. | reverse complement strand
TAATAAAATCATAACAATAACACAACAACACTTTTCAGAATTCTCTTTGTGTTTAGCTTTTCAATGTGTGTGAGATTGAGTAATATACCTTTGCTGAGGATAATGGCTTCAACAAAGTAGCCCTAGGACACCATTTTGATGATACGGTGGAGAGCTTTTTTATGAATATGTTCTACAACGGAAGCATGAGAGCCTTAGCCCCCATCTACAAAACGAGTCGAGGATTCCACCTCATACGCCCCCTTATCCAAACCAGAGAGTCTCAACTTTTAGCCTTTGCCCAAGAGAACAACCTAGAACTCATAGGAGACGAATCCTGTCCTGCCATGCTCAAAGACGTAAAAATGCCCCACGCAAGAGCTTCGATGAAAGCATGGTTAGCAGACATAGAATCCAAAAACAAAGATGCCTTCAAAATGTTCAAAGCCTCTTTCAAGCACATACATGATGACACCTTTTTAGACCCCGACCGTTGGGATAGGGATGATATTGAGAGATAGGAAGTATAAAACCCTAGACCTATTTTGTGGTATCGGTGGCATAAGACGAGGTTTTGAACTTACAGATAAATTTACCAATATATTATCAGCAGAAATTGACAAATACGCGTGTATGACTTACGAGCATCTCTATGGAGAAAATCCCCAAAATGATGTGACTAGTGAAGCATTCAAAGAAAAAGTCCAAAATATAGATTATGATGTCTTACTTGCAGGTTTTCCTTGTCAATCTTTCTCTATTGCAGGGGCTAAAAAAGGTTTTGAAGATACGACAAGAGGGACACTATTTTTTGATGTGGCTGATATACTCAAACGCACAAAACCCAAAGCATTTTTACTAGAAAATGTAGAAGGGCTTTTGAGGCATGACAAGGGAAAGACCTTTAAAATTATTATAGATACTTTGGCAAAAGAATTGGGATATAAAATTGTTGGGGTAGATGAGGTTGATGGAGAATTAACGTATAATGCCAAATCTTTTCTCAGAAAAACCGTAGATTTTGGACTGCCTCAAAAAAGAACACGCACTTATATTATGGGATTTAAAAATGATTTAGTACCGAATAATTATAGCTTTAATGAATTACCCACCAAAAAAGAAAAACCTATTTTTAATAATGTCTATGAGTTGTTAGAAGAGGATGTCTCAGCTAAATATTATTTATCAGAGCAATATATCAGAACACTTGAAAAGCACAAGGCTAAACATCAAGCAAAAGGCAATGGTTTTGGGTTTAAAGTAGTCAATAGTGGAGAGAATCCTATATCCAATACCATTTTAGCCACAGGGGGAAGTGGTAAAGAGAGAAATCTCATTATACAAGAAAAACCCGAATATTACGGCATTATGTATGGGTCTAAACAATCACCTATTAACAATCAAGGCATTAGAGTAATGACCCCTAGAGAATGGGCAAGGCTACAAGGTTTTAAAGATTATGCCTTTATAGAAAATGGCAAAGATACTTTTTCTTTTCCTCCTAAAGTAAGCGAAACACAGCAATATAAACAGTTAGGAAATTCTGTATCCATTCCAGTCATAGAAGAATTGGCAAAATATATGTACGCACGATTAGAGGAGTTTGAGCATGGGATTTAACAAAGGCGAATGGTCTGAACTTTATACCTTCTTATCGCTACTTGTTGAGCCAAGTTTAGCGATTGTAGATGAGAATTTACAAGTGATAAATCAAAATACTTTTGAGATACAAGAGATTTATGTAGCGAATAAAAGTATTTATAAAATTGATGAAAACAATATACTAAAAATCTCACATAATAGTGTAAAAAAAACCTATAAAAAAGAATATTTATCGACTCAAAAAACCCTTTTACTCCATAAAATACAAACCCATAAAAAAGCCAAAGGTTCATTTGATATTATTGAAATAAATCCTCTCATAGATGATTTGTTAGATGGCAATAAATTGAAAGGAAGTTCAAAAAAGAAAGGTGATTTGGAAGCCTTAGTGCTTGACAATAATCGTCAAAATTCTATAAAATTAAACTATAATATCAAATCAAATCTAGGAGCAAAAGCTACTTTGTTAAATGCTTCAAGTCATACTAACTTTATTTATGAAATATCTAATATTGATGATGAAATTATGCACAAAAATAATGCCATCAGTGGTAGAAAAAAACTTTTAGATAGATGTGTATTCTTAGAAGAGCATAACGCCTCTATGAAGTTTGTCAAAGTACAAAGTGATACCTTTTCTTATAATCTAAAAATGATAGATTCCAACCTTGACAGACTTTTGGCTGATATGCTTTATCTTTCTTATCAAGAGAATGAAAAAGATATAAAAAAGCTCATCTCTATGAGTATCAAAGACAAAGATGAATACGATTTTTATCAAAAGAAAATAGGTGACTTTGCCTCTGCTGTGACCTTTGGGATAATGTCTAGTAAAAAGTGGAATGGGAAGAATGAAGTCAATGGAGGCATCATACTTGTCAATAAAGCAGGAGAAGTCTATCTATTGGATTTAATTTATTTCAAGTCCATCGTAGATAAATATTTAATCAACAACATAAAACTAGAAAGTCCAAGTTCAACTAGATATAAAATGTTTGAGATTTATAAAGAAGATGAGAAAATATTATTTTAAATTGAATTTACAGGTTAGGTTTAAGTAGATATAATAGAGGATATAGCACTGATAAAGCTAGAGATAAATTAAAATAAGAAGGTTTAAATATTGAGTAAAAATATAGATATGAAGTTAATTAATAATTATAAAGTGATTGATTTATTTGCAGGAGTGGGTGGCATACGCTTAGGGTTTCAAGAAGCATTTAAATCAGAAGCTTCTTTTGTTTTTTCTTCTGAAATTGATAAGTTTGCAAAAATTACTTATGAAGCCAATTATGGAGAAATTCCACACGGTGATATTACGCAGATAGAACCCAAAGATATACCACCTTTTGATATTTTATTAGGAGGGTTTCCTTGTCAGCCATTTTCTAATGCAGGACTCAAAAAAGGCTTTGATGATACAAGAGGGACACTCTTTTTTGATATTGCTAAAATTGTAGAGTTTCATAAACCTAAAGTAGTTTTTTTGGAAAATGTCAAAGGGTTTAGAAATCATGACAAAGGAAATACTTTTAAAGTAGTCAAAAAAACTTTAGAAGATTTGGGATATAAAGTGTTTGCAGAGGTTTTAAATGCTAAGCATTTTGGCGTACCTCAAAATAGAGAAAGAATTTATATTATTGGTTTTTTTAACAATGATGTTAATTTTGAATTTCCTAAACCTCTTAATAAAGAGATAAACTTAGGTGATATTTTAGAAGATAAAGTAGATGATAAATATACTATCTCAGATAAATTATGGGCAGGACATCAAAGACGGAAACTAGCACACAAAGCCAAAGGAAATGGCTTTGGATACTCTATATTTAACGAAAAATCTCCTTATACAAGTACCATAAGTGCAAGATATTACAAAGATGGTTCAGAAATTTTAATAGAACAAAAAGATAAAAATCCGAGAAAACTTTCTCCAAAAGAAGCAGGAAGATTACAAGGATTTCCCAAAAATTTTAAAATAGTTGTCAGTGATACCCAAGCCTATAAACAATTTGGTAACTCTGTAGCCGTGCCAGTAATTGAGGCTTTGGCTAGGAATATATTTAAAAGTTTAAACTAATAGGTATCTATAATTAAGCTATGCCAAAACCCTGTACTTGTTCTCCATTGAGAGTAAGGTCGTTTGTTTCCTTGATACATTCCACTATCAAAAAACACTATTCTCTTTTGAATAAATCCCTATCCAAGTATTAAAATTCATAGCTTGACCAAAGCTAATATTTTGATAAATACCTTCTTTATCTGTGGTACAAGTAAACCAACCATTCTGATTAAATTTTTTTTCTAGTTTCATTTGTAATATTTCAAATTTCCATTTTGCAATGACTAGATTATCAATTTGCATACTTAAAGGTATAAGTTCTGATTTGTTTTCTCTCATATCATTTGAAAAACTATAAATTATAACAATATCATTATTGCTATCAATAGCTAAAGATTGTCCAAAAGGTGATATATCTCCAAAATATGTGGGACAAGGTGTACCTGACCAAGAGAGTCTATTGTTTTTTAAAGTATTAGGCTTTCCAAATATTTCTAAAAAATTGTCTCTGGTAATATTATAATTTTGATTCGTATTATTTCGTGTAGGATTTTTACCTCTACCATGAATAAAAATATACTCATCAGCAGACCAATCACCAAAAGTAATTTTTCCTGAGGTTGTTTGGTTTTTCATTTCATAGCCAAATAAATCAGGAGCATTATCTCCATTATGCTTAATACCCATTTGAGTTTCTAACCAATGTCCTTTTTTACCATCATGTTTTTGATTATTGCTTGATGTATCAGCTTTTCTACCTTTAACATTTTGATAAAATAGCTCAATAATTTTTTCTTTATTATTCATTCATCATTAATTATTTCCTTTTTTAATAAATCACTTAATGTAATGTCTAACCCAACACATAACTTCTCTAAACTTAAATAAGATGGATTTCTTTTGGCTCGTTCCAATAGGCTTATGTAAGTTCTATCAAACCCACATTTATGAGCCAATTTCTCTTGAGATAGTTCTAGCTTATTTCTTTGAGTCTTTATTTTTTAGCAAGTGCTTCAAGTAGTATTTTTTCTGTATTTTCCATAAACTAATAATACTTTAATAGAAGACAATAAATCAACGGACAATACGTCTCATTTTATATTTTTATGCTATAGTTCGTCTAAAATATGTGAGGGAATAATTAATATGAAAATAATCTCCCTATTCCTCGGGAGCAGGAGTACTGCAGACCTTGGTTTCAAAAAAGCAGGTTTCAAAACCATTTGGGCAGAGTGAGGTATGATAAAAAAATTCCAGGGAAACATTTGGTGAAGAATTTTACCCATACTAAACTGAGACATGAAGAAGCATAGCCCAAATTCCATCGGAGGATATTCCTGAAACTTTGGGGCTTATTGGTGGGCCTCCTTGTCAGAGTTGGAGTGAGGCTGGGAAGTCTCGTGGGATTGAGGATGATAGGGGGCAGTTGTTTTTTGAGTTTGTGAGGGTGCTTAGGGATAAGAAACCTTTGTTTTTCTTGGCTGAAAATGTATCGGGTATGTTGGCTTCTCGTCATTCTGAGGCTTTGGAAAATATCAAAAATCATTTTATTGAGAGTGGGTATGATTTGTCTTTTGAGATGCTAAATGCTAAGGATTATGGGGTGGCACAAGATAGAAAGAGGGTATTTTTTGTGGGCTTTAGAAAAGATTTAAAGATAAAATTTGAATTTCCTAAGCCTTTGGATAAAAAGTATTTCTTGAAAGATATTATTTGGGATTTGAAAGACTCTGTGCTTCCTGCGATAGATAAAACGTATAGTAATGATGATAAATGTACTATAGCTAATCATGAATATATGGTGGGGGGATTTTCTTCTATGTTTATGTCTCGTAATCGTGTGAGGGCATGGGATGAGCCTTCTTTTACCATTCAAGCAGGAGGACGACACGCACCACTTCACCCCTCAGCTCCCAAGATGGAATTGGTGGAAAAAGACAAACGCAAATTTGTAGAAGGCAATGAACATCTTTATCGGAGATTGAGCATTAGAGAATGTGCAAGGGTGCAATCGTTTCCTGATGGGCATATTTTTTATTACAAGAATTTGACGGCAGGGTACAAGATGGTGGGGAATGCTGTACCAGTGGATTTGGCGTATGCTTTGGCTAAGAAGATTAGGGAAGCGTTAAAATGTTATAATAGTCCAAAAGGATAAATATGAAAAAGCTAATAGCTAGTATGATAGTGATGAGTATGGGTGTTGTGGCAGGTGATGAGGGGATATTGCCTTCGCGGTTGACTGTGGATTTGCCTAAGAAGTGTCAGATGTTGATGCTTCATACTGAGGCTGATGAGAAGTCTAAGAAGATTGCTACTTTTGCTTCTGTGGGTGATGTGGTAGAAAATATGGGTTGTATTCGAGGTATTACGCAAAAGGATTTAGATAAAGCACCTGAAAAAGAACGCTATTATCTGGCTTGGAAACATCCTGTATGGTGTAAGGTGGCTTTGGGGTCTAAGCAAGGGTGGGTACAACAGAAGTATCTTAAAAATGAAGAGGTTTTTGAAGCGAATGATGAATAGTTTTATAAGTAGCAGTAGAGGGCGTATAGACAAAGTCTTGGCTAAGCAATTGGATGTTAGCCGTAATCAAGTAGAGAAGCTGATTCGTGATGGGCTTGTCTTGGTCAATGACAAGAAGATACTCAAGACTTCTTTCAAGATAGAAGAGGGTGATAGTATCGGTTATATGTTTGTAGAAGCACAAAAGAAAGTCGTAGCCCCTATTGACTTTGATGTAGAGGTTTTGTATGAAGATGACTATATTTTAGTTGTGAATAAACCCTCAGGGCTTGTTGTTCATCCTGCTCCTTCGGTCAAAGAGGCTACTTTGGTAGATTGGTTGGTACATAAAGGGATTTCACTCTCTACCATCTCTGGCGAAGAGCGTCATGGGATTGTGCATAGGATAGACAAGGAGACTACAGGGGTTTTGGTCGTAGCTAAGACCAATGAAGCCCATGAGAAGCTGAGTTTACAACTCCAAGATAAGAGTATGGGACGTTATTATTTAGCATTGATAGATTGTCCTTTGAAAGAAGATTGTATTGTCCAAAAGCCTATTGGGCGTAATCTAAAGAATAGACTCAAGATGGATGTAGTGATGGGTGGTAGGTCTGCGAAGACGGCTTTTGCAAAGCTAGACCAGACAGCTCATGGGGTGGAACTTATCGTGGCAAAGCTATTTTCGGGACGTACGCATCAGATACGTGTACATCTCAATAGCTTGGGTCGCCATGTCCTTGGTGATGTCTTATATGGGTTTAAGTCCAAAAGAGATAGAATACAAAGAGTTAATTTACATGCCTATTTACTCTATTTAGTCCATCCTCATACAGGTGAAAAGATGGAATTTAAAGCAGGACTTTTTGATGATATGACAGCGTATATAAGCAAGTATTTTGATAAAGAGCGTGTAGAAGCACAGATAGAGGCTCTTCATCTCAAATTTACATAAGTAGAAAACATGCCCCATTTAAAAGTAAAACCATTTGATAGTAATATTATAGCCACGCATATAGCCACCTCAACGGTGATGACTTTTGTGGCTACTGCTATACATACAGATGATATTTTGATAGGTATATCCCATCAAGACGAATCATTTTTATTGCAACTAAAGCCTGATAAAGAGGGGTTTTTATTAAAATATGACAAAGTGACTAGACCTCTAAAGGTCAATATACTTAAAGAGGCTCTTGCTATCGTAGCCCAAGAGTTAGCTTTGGAGATACAAAGTTCTAATATTACGATTTCTTCAACCAAAGTAGTGCCTTCTTCAGAATATTTGAAAAAGATAGAAGATTTTGTAGATATACAGTACCCCAAAGATACAGTCTCTGTTGAGGTAGGGTTTGGTTCGGGTAAGCATCTGCTCTACCAAGCACAGAAAAATCCTGATACACTGTTTATAGGTTTGGAGATTCATACCCCTTCAGCCCAGCAAGTACTCAAACAAATTGCACTACAAAATATACAAAATATTTGGGTCGTCAATTATGATGCCAGACTGTTTTTGGAAATGTTACCGTCTAATCTCTGTAAAGAGATTTTTGTACATTTTCCTGTACCTTGGGACAAAAAGCCACTTAGACGTGTCATAAGTAAAAGCTTTTTGTCTGAGTCTATGAGAGTATTGGCTGTAGATGGACGCTTGGAATTACGTACCGACAGTGACAATTACTTTTGGTACGCACTAGAAACCTTCTTTAGTGTTCCCCAAACATCTGTAGAGATACGAAAAAATGAAGCACTAGAAGTCACGAGTAAATATGAAGCACGATGGTTACGCCAAGAAAAAGATATTTATGATGTCTATGTAAAATCTAAGGCACTATCTACACAGATAAAAGAGCCTATTGTCTTTGATTTTTATGGCATACACTATACTGAGGGAATAGAAGAAACTTTAGCCAAGGAAGCTTTGGTGTATGAGGGATATTTTGTACACTTTGAACGTATTTTTAGGATTTCTGCTAAGCGTCTGCTTATCAAGTGTGCTTTTGGAAGCTTTGACAGACCTGAGCATAAATATGTCCTCTTAGCTGAAGAGAGTTGTACTTATTTTGTCTCACCTCCTGTGCAAACTAAAGTAAATTTGATGGCTCATGAGAAGTTAATCATGCAGTTCCTACCTCAACACATAGCCCTAAAGGATAACAATGTCTAATGTGATTCAAGCTACCAATCTGACTCTAGCCTATGATAATGGTACCAAAGAGATTATTAAAGATGCCAACTTTGCTATCAAAAAGGGTGAATTTGTTTTTATTACGGGTCCTAGTGGTTCGGGAAAATCTACCTTACTCAAAGCACTCTATGGTCAGCTAAAGCCTAGAGAGGGTAATCTCATTGTGGGAGGGCATAATCTCTCTAATATCCGTCGCAAGAAGTTACAAGAGCTTCGTACGCACATGGGTATGATATTTCAAGATTATAAACTTGTCAATGAATGGACGGTTGCAAAAAATGTGGTATTGCCTTTGATGATTGCAGGGTATTCCAATGAAGTCCAAGACACCCAAGCACGAAGACTACTCAAGCATGTCAAACTCCCTGAATATGCAGATAAGTATCCCTTGGAACTCTCTGGTGGAGAACAACAGCGTGTAGGAGTCGCTAGAGCCTTGTCCAAAAATCCTGTAGTGATACTCGCAGATGAGCCTACGGGTAATTTGGATGATTATTCTTCTAATGTGATTTGGGATTTGATGGAAAATGCTTGTCAACAACTCGATACCACAGTTTTGGTAGTCACCCACAAGATACCGACTATCTTTTCTTTGCCGTATAGACATTTTATTATAGAAAATAGGGGGGTTTATGAAGTTCATTAAAAACCATTTGATGTTTATCTTGCCACTGATGGCTATTTTGTTGGGGATTGAGTTTTATCTTATCTTTGAGCGTTCAACCGATACTTATGAAACCAAACTTACCCAAGGTTATACTATGCTTGTGGTGAGCAAGTCCCCTGTCCAACTCGATACCTTTCAAAACTTGAATACCCATATTAGTAGTTCTTCGGAAGTCAACCGTGATGAGATTATCAGCAATATAGCAAAAGGGATGAGTCAAGATAGCTCTAATTCTATATTGGCAAAACTGCCTTATTTTTATAATCTTGGGCTAAACCTTTATCTCAATAGTGATGAACTCGAACAAATCAAATCAGATTTAAAAGCAGACAGTAATATCAAGCGTGTGGAGACCTTTGGTACTTCTCATGCCTCTAAGTATAAACTGTTTGCTTTTATCAAGTTTACTTTAGAGACGTTTATTATTTTTATGATGGTAGTGAGTTTTATCTTGATAGTCAAACAAATGGAAATTTGGAAATATCAGCACAAAGAACGTATGCAAATTATGGAAATATTTGGAGCACCTTTGATGTTACGTGCAGGGGTCTTGTTTCGTATCGCCTTTTTGGATGCAATCTTCTCTACCTTGTTTATTTCTATACTGTTTATGTATATTAAATTCTCATGGGCGATGGACAGTGGTATTGATTTGATGATAGAGCATCAAGAGGCACTCTTTCATGCTTCTGATATCTTGATACTCTTGTGTGCTTCTTTATTGCTCGTAGTCATCGCCGTATATTTTGTGGTCTTTTCGAGCAAGGGAGTGAAGGAGTGAAGTCCTTTATCCTTTGTTTGTCTCTTTTGACACTCTCTACACTTCATGCTGCTTCTAGCAGTACAAGCCAAGAGATTAGCCAATCAGAAAAAACCCTTTCTGCTACGTCTGCCCAAAAAAAGACAGCAAACCGTCACTTGGGCAAGATTGCCAAAGATATTAAAAAAGCCCAAAAAGATATTGTGTATATAGAAAAGAAGATAGACAAATTAGAGCAAAGTAAGCGTACAACAGAAAAAAAGTATAGTATACTCAAAGAAGAGCTTTTAGTCTTTGATACAGACCTCAATCAAACGACACAGATACTAGAATCTAAACGTCTTCAATTTACTTCTTTGCTCTCAGAACAATTTTCGGTACTCTTTGCGATGACTCAAGCACACGAACCTACAGAGGCTTCTGTAGTTTTATATGAAGTTTATGATACCTACAAAAAGCACAATAACGAATCGTTGGTTTTCTTGCGTGGGGATATTAAAGTACTCAAAGTATCTAAACAGGCGAAACTAAAATTACGCAACACAGCACAAGATGAAATTGCCAGTATCGTAAAAAAAAGAGCGGTATTTGCACAGAAAAAAGCCTCTAAGGTCAAGCTCCTGAAAAGTCTTTCAAGCCATGAAAATAAGTATAATACAAAACTAGAAAAAATAATAGATAAGCAAAATGCCTTACGTACGACCTTGACCAAGTTAAATATCTTGCATAAAAAAAGAAGTCGAAGTCGAACGCAATAGAGTCAAAGCACGAAAAGAAGCCATGCGTAAAGAACAAGCCAGACAAAGAGAAATACGCATAGCCAAAGCCGAAGCACGAATCAAAGCACGAAGAGCCAAAGAAGCTATACTTAGAGCCACAACCGAAGCAGAAAAACGCAAAGCACATCAAGCCAGTAGGAAAGCAGAAGCAGAAAAACGCAAGGTCTATAAAGAAAGTGCCAAAGTCAAGCAGGTAAACTCTTCGTATAAAAAATCTAGTACCTATAAATATAAAGGAAGCAAAACCATTTCACCCTTGAGCCATGCTAGAGTCATCAAAAAGTTTGGTACTTATGTTGACCCTATCTACAAGATTAAAATCTTTAACGAATCCATTACTTTGCAATCAAACCGAAGTAATGCCAAAGTCAAAAATGTACTCAATGGCAAGGTTGTCTTTGCAGGTAAGAGTAGTATGCTAGGCAAAGTAGTGGTCGTATCGCACAGCAAAAAAATACATACGGTCTATGCAGGGCTTTCTAAAATAGCCCCTACTATTCGTGTAGGTACGAAGATAAAGAAGGGTTATGTGGTAGGGAAAGTAAGTCGAAAGCTCTTATTTCAAGCGACAAAAAACTCTAAGCATATCAATCCTTTGGAGTTAATCTCACTCTAAAGCAAGAGCATATTAAACCCCTCCTAACAGAGTTTTAGATATACTCGCGAAATTATAATAAAGGCTTTTTGTGAATAAACGTATTTTAGTAAAATTCTCAGGTGAAGCATTGGCAGGTAAAGAGGGCTATGGTATTGATAGCGATATCCTCAATTATATTGCCAATGAAATCAAAGGCTTAGTCGATGCTGGTATAGAAGTAGGTATCGTTGTGGGTGGTGGAAATATTATTCGTGGTGTCTCTGCTGCGGCCGACGGTATCATCTCTCGTACTTCGGGAGATTATATGGGTATGTTGGCTACGGTGATTAATGGTATTGCCATGCAAGAATCCTTGGAGCATATCGGTATCGAAGCGAGACTTCAAACTGCGATTGATATGCAAGAAATTGGAGAGTCTTTTATTGTACGTCGAGCAAGAAGACACTTAGAAAAAGGGCGTGTCGTGGTGTTTGCAGGAGGCACAGGTAATCCATTTTTTACCACCGATACAGCTGCGACACTTCGAGCCTCAGAAGTCGGTGCCGAGCTGTTGATTAAAGCAACGAAAGTCGATGGTATTTATGACAAAGACCCCAACAAATTTGATGATGCGGTGAAGCTAGATATTATTTCCTATGAAAAAGCATTGACTGATGATATTAATGTGATGGACAATACAGCCATTGCACAAGCAAAAGACAATAACTTGCCTATCGTGGTATGTAATATGTTTGAAAAGGGTAATCTCTTGGCAATCATTCAAGGTGATATGAGTTTATGCTCAATCGTAAAGTAACGATAAATAACTATTTAAAGGAAAAACAATGAGAACAGAACAATTAACAGCACTAGCACTAGAAAGAGTCGATTATGATAAGTATCTTCTTGCCAATGCCGTAGGTAAAAGAGCTGAAGCACTAGGTAATGGAGCATCTTCTGTATTAACGATTGATACCTTAGATATGAAATATGCAGATATCGCACTACAAGAGATTGCAGAAGGTAAGATTATTGTAAGTTTAGAGCAGTAATTATTGTGGAAGCTTTTTGTGATAAAGCTAAAACGATACACACGATAGAAGAAGCCATAGTGCTTCTATGGGAAGCGATTCCCACACCTAGTGCTTCTACTACAGAAGCCTTAGCACTTGCCATCAAAGCCCATGAAGGACAAACCCGTAAAAGTGGTGAGCCTTATAGTATTCATCCTATACTTGTCGCTGTCATTACTGCCAAAATCTCTAATGATGAGATGATGGTACAAGCTGCCTTACTTCATGATGTCGTAGAAGATACGAGTTATACGATTGAAGAATTGGAAGAGGCTTTTGGTGCTGATGTGGCACACATGGTTGAGGGGCTGACTAAAATCATAGAAATACGTGATGAGGAGTTTGTCTCCACGGGGTCTGATGATAGACTGATTAATTCAGCACTTACCTTTCGTAAAATGCTGATTGCTTCTATCAAAGATGTCAGAGTCTTGGTGATTAAGCTTTGTGATAGACTGCACAATATGCTCACACTTGATGCCTTAAATAGCGAAAAACAAAGACGTATATCTGAAGAAACTTTGGTAGTATATGCACCCATCGCCCATAGATTAGGTATCTCCAAGCTCAAGAACTACTTGGAAGATTTGAGCTTTTATTACATCTATCCTGAGGATTATGAGGTTATTGATACCTATATACAAAAGAATGCACAAAATCTACAAATGAAACTCAATACCTTTGTACAGCAAGTCAAAATGTATATGCTACAAAATGGATTTGATGAAGATGAATTTGAAGTCTTTGGTCGGGTCAAGCATTATTATTCTATCTATCTCAAAATGCAACGCAAGGGGGTGAGTATCGAAGAAGTACTCGACCTTCTGGCTATTCGTATTTTGGTACAAGAACCTTTACAATGCTATAAAGTTTTGGGTTTAATGCATCTTAGTTTTACCCCTCTTATTTCTCGTTTCAAAGATTATGTGGCTGTGCCTAAAGAAAATGGCTACAAAACGATTCATACCACACTTTTTAGTAAAGAAGGTATTATTGAAGCACAAATACGCACCCAAGAGATGCATCAACTTGCAGAATATGGAGTCGCAGCACATTGGAAATACAAAGAAGGTAGCTCTCAGGTAAATCTCAAAATGGTTAGAGAGCCTACATTATCAACATGAATCGGTCAAGACCTTTTATGAATTGGCAAAATATGACCTCTTTTCTGAAGATATTACCGTATTTTCTCCTGATGGAGACAATTATACCTTACCCAAAGGGTCTACTGCCCTAGACTTTGCCTATGCCGTACACTCCGAGGTAGGCAGTAATGCCATAGATGCCTTTGTCAATAAGCGTAACTCTTCTTTACTTACTGTGTTGAAAAACAGTGATATTGTCAAAATCATCAAAGATGATATGCCACATTTACATTGTTCATGGCTCGATACCGTCAAGACTTCCAAAGCCAAAGAAGGTATGCGTTCGGCGTGTAAAACACGTATTAAAGAAACAGATACTTTGAGTGCGTATAATATTTTGAAAACATTATTTTCTCAAAGTCATGATACTATCAAATCTTTGGTAGAACGCTTAGGTCTGATAGAACATATCTATAAGCTCCCTTCTAGCCAAGATTATTATAAGGATGTGATTCATAAAGTCGCTGAGTATACAGGGACGAAACAAGTACGATTTTGGGAATTACTGAAAAAAGGCTATAAAGTACCCAAGGTCAAGGAGCTAGAACATTTTCACTTTTTTACCAATAAGCCTTTGGATTCGGTTGAATTTGATTACTGTTGTCACCCCAAGTTAGGGGATGAGATTGTGGCATTTTATGAAGGCTCTCACGCAGTGATTCATCATAAACTTTGTAAACAAGCTTATACAAAAATTGTAGCCAATGATGCTATGATTTTTGTGCGTTGGAGTACGTCTAAACATGCACACTATAGGCTTACCATGAGTTTACAAAATCAAAAAGGGATTTTGGCAGAAATATTGACCAAGCTTTCAGAGCTTAATCTCAATGTTTTGAGTATAGAATTAGGTATTAGGCGTTCAGAAGAAGCAGAATTTTGTCAAATTGAAGTAGAGAGTCGTGAACTAGAAAAGCATATTTTGAAAGAAAAAATAGGTCAAAAATTTAATCTGGTAGAAATTATCAGCTTGGATGATGCGTACAATAAATAAAGGAAGACAGAACAATGATACAAGAGGCATTAAAAGAAATCGCTAGAGGTTCAGCAGAAATCATAGATATGGAACGTATAGAAAAGCTTGTAAGCAAATATTATGAAGAGGGTACGACCTATACAGTCAAAGCTGGATTTGACCCCACTGCCCCTGATTTGCATCTTGGGCATACGGTATTGCTTCAAAAACTAGCTACTTTTCAAAAATTTGGAGGACGGATACAGTTTTTGATAGGGGATTTTACGGCAATGATAGGCGACCCTACAGGTAAAAGTGCTACGCGAAAAGTCTTAAGCAAAGAAGATATTGTTAAAAATATAGCCTCTTATACAGAACAAGCCTTCAAAATATTGGACAAAGAAAAAACCGATATCGTCTATAATAATGATTGGTTAGAAGGCTTGGGTGCTTCGGGTATGCTACAACTAGCATCCAATCTTACCGTAGCTAGAATGCTTGAACGTGATGACTTTTCTAAGCGTTATGCCTCCAATACTCCTATTGCTGTGAGTGAGTTTATGTATCCTTTACTTCAAGGATATGACTCGGTACATCTCAAAAGTGATATAGAGATAGGAGGGACTGACCAGAAGTTTAATTTGCTCATTGGTAGGCAACTTCAACGGGCGTATGATGTGAAAAAGCAACAAGCTGTATTGATGATGCCCATCCTCGAAGGTCTTGATGGCGTACAAAAGATGAGTAAGTCTTTGAACAATTATATTGGGGTGATGGACGCACCCAAAGATATTTATGGTAAGATACTTTCTATATCAGATGTTTTGATGTGGCGTTATTATGAGTTACTGAGTGAAATGTCTCTTGCAGATATTGCAGAGCTCAAAGAAGATGTAGCATCTCGTAAGGTACATCCCAAAACTGCCAAAGAAAATTTGGCGTTGGAGCTAACTACAAGGTTTTATAATAAAGAGTTGGCTACACTAGCTAAAGAAGAGTTTAATTCTGTGTTCAAGGCCAAAAAGCTCCCTACTGGAGATAGCAGAATTTGATATGGAAGACGGAATATGGATAGCACAAGCACTGGTAAATGCAAAGTTAGCTCCTTCGACTTCTCAAGCAAGACGTGATATTAAGCAAAATGCTGTGAGTATTGACCAAAAGAAAATTAGTGATGAGAAAATGCACCTTGAAGTGGGTGAATATATCTTGCAAATAGGCAAAAAACGATTTGCAAAAGTAAAGGTAAAGTAATGAAATTTAAATCTTTTAATGTAGGAAAACACACCATCAAAAAACCTATTTTCCAAGGTGGTATGGGTGTAGGAATCTCTTGGGATCAATTAGCAGGTACGGTTTCTAAAGAAGGTGGATTGGGTATTATTTCTGCCGTGGGTACAGGGGTCTATAAGAAACGAGCCTATGTCGTAAAAACCGTAGGTAAAGAAGAGCGACCTTTGGATGCGATTAACTTTTATTCTTATCCCGCATTGCAAAAAATATTTGAGAATGCCAGAGAAATCTGTGGTAATGCTCCTTTGGCTGCGAATGTTCTATATGCACAAAGTGAATACAACCGTGTAGTAGAAGATGCATGTAAAGCAGGAGCAGATATTATTATCACAGGAGCAGGGCTTCCTCTAACGATGCCAGAAGCTACGAAGAATTATCCTAATGTGGCATTAGTGCCTATTGTCTCTACTGCTAAAGCCTTGCGTATATTGTGTAAAAGATGGAAAAAAACCCACAATAAATTACCCGATGCTGTCATTGTAGAAGGACCATTATCTGGTGGACACCAAGGCTTCAAGTATGATGAATGCTTTATGGAAAAGAACCAACTTGAAAATATCTTGGGTCCCGTGGTAGAAGAAGCCAAGAATTGGGGTTCTATGCCTATTATCGCAGCAGGTGGGGTTTGGGACCATGATGATATTATCAAAATGATGGAAATTGGAGCCGATGGTGTACAAATGGGTACACGCTTTATTGGTACGGTTGAATGTGATGCATCTCAGGTGATGAAAGATATTATCATTGGTGCTGAAGCTGATGATATTAAACTTTTTAAATCTCCTGTAGGATACCCTGCAAGAGGGGTCAGTACACAACTTCATGAAGATATCAAAAAAGGAACAGCACCTAAAGTGGCTTGTATCTCCAATTGTGTAGCCCCATGTAATCGTGGTGTAGAAGCCAAAATTGTAGGCTATTGTATTGCCGATAGACTCTCTGATGCCTATGATGGTCTTGCCGAATCTGGATTATTCTTTACAGGAGCCAATGGCTATAAACTCAAAGAAATTATTACCGTCAAAGAGTTGATGCATAAACTTATGAATGGCGAAGACAGCGTTTAGATGTCCATTCTATATAGGATTCTTGTTTTTCTACTGTGTTACAATACATTGGTATTTTCAAAAACCAATGTATTACAAAAATGCTTTGTCAAAAACCATGATATTCATTTTAGCTTTGCCAAAGCATTTGATGAAAGTAATATAAAGCACTTTGTCCTCAAGAATCCCCAGCGTCATGTCTATGATTTTCATCATACCAAACTTGCCCATAAAAATATACATTTTAACGCTATCCCCCATGTACGAATTGCCCAATACAAAAAAAATATTGTCCGTGTAGTTGTGGCTATTGATGGCTATAAGCCTAGTAGCTACCAACCTATTTTTTTTGACAATGAATACCGTATTTCTTTGCCCACTAAACCCAAGAAGAAAAAGCGAAAGGTAAAAGAAGAAGCATCAGGATTTTCACTCTCTTTTTTAGGGGATATTGCTAGTTTTGGCAATAGCCATAAATCTGAACTTATCGTCATAGACGCAGGGCATGGAGGGCATGATTCTGGAGCTGTTGGTGGAGGGGAAAAAGAAAAAGACGTGGTCTTACAAATAGCCAAAAGACTAGAAAAAGAACTCAAAAAACGAGGGCATCCTGTCTATATGACAAGGAAAAAAGATTATTTCTTAAAACTGAGACAGCGTACCAAATTTGCAGACAAGAAAAAAGCCGTAGTCTTTGTCTCTATCCATGCCAATTCTGTACCCAAGCATAAACGCCATCGTGTACACGGCGTAGAAACCTACTTTCTACAAAAGACAAGAGATGCTAAATCTCAACGCATCGCAGCAAGAGAAAATAAATCTCTACTAGAAGGTACGACAAAGCTTAGCCGTAGTGTCATTATAGACTCCGTTTTAGCAGGTCCAAAAATTGTGGAATCGAATAAACTAGCCATAGATGTACACAGCCAAATGATTAAAAGTCTCAAAACCAAATATACAGGTGTCAAAGACAACGGAGTCAGACATGCACCTTTTTGGGTACTCGTAGGAGCTAGTCGTCCTTCTATCTTGGTCAGAAGTAGGCTACATCTCACACGCAAATGAAAGAAAACGCCTTTTTACCAGTAGCTACCAAAAACTCATCGCCAAAGGCATCGCCAACGGTATAGACAATTATCTAAGCCATAGAAAGACAGAGATAGACTATGAATTTTAATATGAATTTTAACAGTGACTTTTTAGACTATAGACCTATTTTGTTTATACTTCTGCAAAAATAGAGAGTAATACCTATTCAAAAGCTGATGCTCTTACACTTTTTGAATATGGGCAAACCAGCTTACAATACTTTGTAGATGTCAATAAACGCACGGCAAGAACGATGCTAAATCTCTCACTGGTTTGTGATGGCAAGATGCTAGTCATCCCACAAGAGTATTATGAGCAGGGTACGTCAGAAAAATCAAAAGCGTTCTTCATACAAAGTTATCAAGCGATGGAAGCCCAAGCAATGGAGATAGGATATGGAAAAGCTTGAAGCATGAGATAAAGTTTAATCAAAAATAAGATATTATCTTCTTAAAGGAATATTATGCAAATCACATCAAATGACAAGATACACTTAGACGCGTTTTATAGTGAACTTAGAAGAAACAGAATAGAGGGTGTCTCAGCAGAAGAGGTAGAAGTTGATGGAGGCATGGGCGTTGATTTGATTGTATATATTGATGTAGAAATCCTTCTCAATCTTGCTGATATATTTAGAATATTATTAGGAAACCCCATTACTATGGGCAGTACTATAGTATATTTGAAAAACAAAAATCAAAGCCAAGAGATAATAGATATTGAAGTACTAGAAGATAAGTCTAAGTTTGATAATGACAGTGAAATATATATAGAGTATGAAAAAAGGTAATGCCTAAGATGAGAGCATTAGAATTACAAGAGTTTGTAGATGAAATATATGTAGATTTCACAAACAATACAGATACCGAATATATCTTCTTTCTAGGTGCTGGATGTTCCAAAAGTTCAGGAAACCTTTACACGTGATTGGCATGGAGTGAAGCTTATTCCAACCACGATGACAAGGATCAAATCCTATGAAGTTTAGAGGTATTATGTACATTAGCATCTTTGATGCTAAAATGGAAGAGCTCTTTAATACCATTGTGACTACAAACTTCGATAATCTCATTCAAGATGCACTTATTTATAGTGGAGAAAAAAGAGCCCTGGTCATTACCCATCAAGATTTAGCCAAATTTATCAAACGTGACAATACTCCACTCATTAGCAAAATCCATGGTGATGCACATCTACACCCTTTTAATAGTGCAGGTGATACCCAAACAATACCTCAAGAACTTAAAAGTGCTATACAAAGCTTATTTACCAATGCAAAAGTGATATGTATAGGATATAGAGGAGATGATGAAAGTATCAAAGATTTGTTAGAGGGATGCAATAGAATAGACCAAGTCTATTGGCTCAGTTCCTCTGAACCCAATAACGTCAGTATTTCAAATAGAGATAAATCCTAAAAAAGATGAAGCGTATAATAATATGGGGAATGCTTATGATCATAAAAAAGAATACGACAAAGCCATAGCATCATATGAGAAAGCGATAGAGGTAAATCCTGAAAAGATGAGGCGTATGTAACAGGGGGAATGCTTGATCACAAAAGAATGAAAAGCCATGAATATGAAGCGACGGTAAATCCTAAAAAAGATGAAGCGTATTATAATATGGGGAGTGCTTATTGATCATAAAAAAGAGTACGACAAAGCCATAGCATCATATGAGAAAGCGATAGAGATAAATCCTAAATATGATGAAGCGTATTGTAATATGGGGAATGCTTATCATCATAAAAAAGAATACGACAAAGCCATAGCATCTTATCAAAAATATCTTCAAATCAATCCAAATAATAGTTTAGCCTATAGCAATCTCTTTGAGCTACAACTTACACAAGATGAACCATTTGATGAAGTATTAGAATCTAAGTATAGTGAGTTGTTTCAAAATAAGAAAGAGATATTTATACAATATGAAATGCTTAAAATACTAGAGACTATACATTTGGATAAAGTCTATAGTCTATCACTTGATGAGTGGAAGCAAAAATATGATGGTGTAAGTTTAGGTAGTTGGGGTTGGGATGAGATTGATACTTGGATGGAGACGATAGAAGATAGTACTAAGAAGGCTAAGTTGTTGGAGGCTGTAGAGGTGTTTAAAAAGCAAAGATAGTTTATCTTTGCTTCTTTATTTGCTTACTTGGGATTATTTATAATTCTTAATCGCTTTATCCAAAATCTCAGTGGCTGCTGCTTTGTCTTTGAATCCTGATACTTTGACCCATTTGTCTGGTTCGAGTATTTTGTAGGTTTCAAAGAAGTTTTTGATACGGTTGAGGGTATGTTGGGGTACGTCGCCTAGGTCATTGATGTGGGCGTAGGTTGGGTCTATTTTGACTGTGGGTACGGCAAGGAGTTTTTCGTCTCCACCTGATTCGTCTTCTGTCATGAGGACACCGACCAATCTACATTTGATATACGCACCTGCTTGTAGAGGATAATCACACAATACAAGAATATCAGCTGGGTCACCATCGTCAGAGAGGGTATTGGCTACGAAACCATAGTTCGCAGGGTAGTGCATCGCAGAGTAGAGTACTCTATCTACTTCTACAGCACCTGAGTCTTTATCTATCTCATATTTAATGGCTGAATTAAGTGGTACTTCAATAATTGCCTTGACATTATCTGGGTTCTCACCATATCCAATTTTACTAATATCCATCCGTTCTCCATATCCTGTTAAATTTTAAAAATAGTAACATAATGTTGATTAGTTTATGCTAGAATATATGCATATTTTCATATAAGGATTGATATGTCAGGGTATAAAAAAACGTTCGGATTCTTTTTTATGGTATTTTCAGCTGGATTGGCTGTGTGGTACCCACTTTTTTCTAGTGTGTTTGGTGGATAATATGGCAAATACTACACCTTACAAACCTAGCAAAGACAGGCAAACTGTGCCTAAGGGGACATTGCTCTATTTCTTTTTGGTACCTCTTTTTATTGCTGTGATTTTGGCGTTATTACAAATCAACATCAAAGCATTTATATTCAATAGTATGGCATTTGGGCTTTTCTTTATGACTATTCAAGTGTCTAAAAAGGGTTTTGTGCAAGAAGATGCCTACCTCAAAAGTACGTTTGCCAAAGCACCCAAAATCTATTACAAGACATTGGCAGGATTTTTATTGGGAGGTTCTACCTTCTTTACAGCGTCGATAGCAGGAGACAAGTCTTTTGTGTCTGCTCTTTTTTTGGGAGCGATTGCTACGCTTGGGTATTATCTGTATTATGGATTTGACCCCAAGGAAGACAAGCTTGACAATCTAGGTGATATTTCGGCAGATTTTGTCATAGCTACTCTAAGGGAAGCCAAAGAGAAACTTGTGGCAATAGAAAATCATAGTAAAAATATTAAAGACAGTGTCTTGTCTAGTAAAATCAAAACAGCTGTGGCAAAAGCAGAGTATATATTGAAAAACATCGAAGAAGACCCCAAAGATATTCGTGTGGCTAGGAAGTTCTTGATGGTGTATTTGGATGGGGTACTTAATGTCACGGAGTCTTATATCGCTTTGGATGAAGCAGATATTACGAGTGAGACGAAAGAGAAGCTCTATACACTCTTTGATGATGTAGAAGAGAAGTTTAGCAAAGAGTTAAAAAAGCTCAAAGATAATAATCTCTTTGATTTGGATGTACATATGGATGTACTGCAACAACAAATAAAAAATTAATAATGAGGAAAAAATATGTCAACACAAGAAAAAGAAGTACTAGAAGTCACTATAGAAGAGACAAAAGAGATTAATGCTCCTGTACCTGAGGTACAGATAGAAGAAGTGACAGCTTTGCAAGATGCTTTGGCTGAGATAGATATCAATGATAGGAATTCTATTATCTATTTTGGCTCTTCGGCACAAGAGAAGCTTGATGATATTTCTAACCGTATGATAGAAGGGGTTAAAAACAAAGACTTAGGTTCAGCAGGGTCTGCACTCAATGAGATGGTCGCGTCTATCCGTGGCTTTGATATGGAGAAGTTTGACCCCAATATCAAATTGGCTTGGTACCAAAAGATGTTTGGTGCTACCAAGCCTCTTGTGAAGTTTATGCAAGAGTATGAAGATGTCAGAGACCAAATAGATATGATTTCTAACAATCTTGAGAAGCATAAGAGCCAATTGATGATAGATATTGTCTCTCTTGATAAGCTCTATGATGCGAATCTTGACTACTTTAGAGGTTTGGAGCTTTATATTACAGCAGGAGAGACGAAGCTAGAAGAATTGCTATCATCTGTCATACCAGAGTATGAAGCCAAGGCAGAGGGCAGAGATATGATGGCTATACAAGAGGTCAAAGAAATAAGAGGGTTTAATGATGAGTTAGAGCGTAGGGTACATGACCTTAGGCTTTCTCGTCAAGTCATTATGCAGTCTTTGCCTAGTATTAGACTCATACAAGAGAATGATAAGTCTTTGATAGCCAAGATTAGCTCTACTTTGGTCAATACTGTACCCCTATGGAGAAACCAACTGGCACAAACGGTGGCAATCTTTAGGTCTTATGATACGGCAAAGGCAGTCAAATCAGCGGCAGACCTTACCAATGAGCTGTTAGAACGCAATGCACAAGGTTTAAGAGATGCCAACTTTGAAATACGTACACAGATGGAAAGAGGTATCTTTGATATAGAGAGTATCAAGAAAGCCAATGATACCTTTATTGCTACTTTAGATGACTCTTTACGCATAGCAGAAGAAGGGAAGAAAGCCAGAGCTCGATGCTTTGGTAGAATTGAACAAGACAGAGACAGAGTTAAAAGATGCACTTTTAGCAGTGCAAGGCAAAGGCAAAGGAAGTAGAAAGTCCTGAACTTATAGAAGACAATAGCAAAGACAATAGTAAGAAAGAGGTTTAAGATGGGTTTATTTGATTGGGTAGGTGGGCAATTTATTGATGTCATTGAGTGGACGGATGATTCACATGATACGATGGTGTATCGTTTTGAGCGTCAAGGTAATGAGATAAAATATGGAGCAAAGCTGACCGTAAGAGAATCTCAAATAGCAGTCTTTGTCAATGAAGGTGTGATAGCCGATGTGATGGGACCTGGTATTTATGAACTAGAGACGCAAAATATGCCTATTATGACTTCTTTACAGCATTGGGACCATGGTTTTTCTTCTCCTTTTAAGGCTGAGGTCTATTTTGTATCTACCAAAAGGTTTACCAATCTCAAATGGGGAACGAAAAATCCTATTATGGTACGTGACCCTGAGTTTGCCATGGTGAGGCTTCGTGCTTTTGGGACGTATGAGATACGCATAGACAATCCTGAGATATTTCTCAAAGAGATTGTAGGAACGGACGGACACTTTACGACCGATGAGGTAGAGGGTCAGCTTACGAATCTCATCTTGTCCAAGTTTGCTACTATCCTAGGTAAAGACTCTACGCCTGTGCTTGATTTGGCAGGAAACTATGAAATGTTTGGAAACTTTATCACCGAAGGCATGGCACCGTATTTTGAAGAATATGGATTGAAGCTTACCAAAATGCTTATCGAGAATATTTCTTTGCCTGAAGCTGTAGAAAAAGCCCTTGATACACGTTCGAGTCGTGCGATTACAGGTAATCTTGATGAACATCTCAAATACCAAAGTGCTGAAGCCATGGCAAAATCGGCTGAGAGTGGTGGAGGTATGGCAGAGATGATGGGCATGGGTGCAGGAATGGGTATGGGTCACGCGATGGCAAATATGATGGGAGGAATGGGGCAAAATAACGCTTCAGCTCCATCTCCTTCAGCCCCACCACCACCTCTACCACAAAGCAAAAAATATTTTGTAGCATTCAATGGTCAGCAAACAGGACCTTTTGAAGATGCGATGATTGCCTCGCAAATTGCTTCCAATCAAATTGCTAGAGATACCCTTGTTTGGGCAGAAGGTATGGCAGGATGGACAAAAGCAGAAGAAGTGTTTGCTTCTAAGTTTTCAGCCACGCCACCACCTATGCCTCCAGCACCGAGCATATAATGTCTATGGTCACCCAAAATTATAGCTGTAAGGGCTGTGGTGGAATGCAAAAATATTCTCCAAAGAGTCAGGCTTTGGAATGTGTATTTTGTGGAACAGAGGTCAAGATAGAAGAGACAGAGGGCGTAAAAGAAAATGATTATCTACAAGCACTCTCTAGCTCTTTAGCAGAAGAACCACAAGCCCAAGAGCTAAAGTGTATCAAGTGTGCTGCATCATTTTCTTTAGATGCCCATGTCTTTGCTACAAATTGCCCTTATTGTGATACCCCTACGATAATAGAGTGTAGTCAAACGTTGAAGCCTGATGGACTTTTGCCTTTTGTCATTACGCGTAATGAAGCACAAGAGAAGTTCAAATCATGGGTCAGTTCTCGTTGGTTTGCACCTACGAAGTTTACGAAGTACTTTTCTAACAGTAAGATATTACGAGGTAGCTACTTACCCCATTGGACCTATGATAGCAATACTACCACACACTATGAAGGTCAAAGAGGTGATGCCTATTATGTTTCTGTGACTAAAACAGTGATGGAGGATGGTAAATCTGTACAAAAAGAGGTAGAAGAACGACGTATAGATTGGTCTTATACTTCTGGTGTGGTCTATGTCAATTTTGATGATGTGATTGT
>JAUZSQ010000095.1 GCA_030949325.1 Sulfurovum sp. | reverse complement strand
CAATAACCGTGAGCATTATATTGGACTCAAACCTCTTTTTGCCAATGATGCTGTAGATATGCAGAGTAAACCACAGTTTGAAGTCATCTATTTAGACAAGCATACCTTATCGAAAGAGACACTCTCCTATGCACTTATAGAAGAAGAAACACGTTGGCACTGGCGTTCTACAACGGATAGTTGGGAGTATTATAAAACCTATCATGATGGAGGGATTATCCAAAAGGGTAAGCTCAATACACTTAGTGACAAAGGACTCTCTCTTAGCCTAGATACGCTAGATTGGGGAAGCTATAGACTCGAAATCTATGACAATAACAAGACCAAAACCAGCTACCGTTTTAGTAGTGGATATGAGCAAAGTAGTAGCAAATCTTCACCTGACCGTTTGCCTTTGTCTATTGATAAACAATCTTTCAAAGTAGGAGACAGCTTAACGACGCATATCAAGTCTAAGTTTACAGGCCCCATTATGGTGATGGTAGCACATCATAATATTGTGGAGACCCAAACGGTACAAGCCTTAGCAGGAGAAGAGATAGAAGTGACCTTTGAAGTCAAAGACTCATGGGGCAGTTCAGCGTATATCTTGGCTACAGCCTTTAGAAGCCAAAGCAAAAAACTAGGAGCAAACCGTGCGATAGGGGTTGTGCCTTTTATGATTCATCATCCAGAAAAAGCGTTAAACCTTAGTCTCATACACCCCAAAAAGTCTGCGTCTAATACAGCGATTACCGTGAAGATACAAAGTGATAAAGAAGCATTAGCGAAGACGATGTTTACCTTGTCATTGGTCGATGAAGGGATACTAAACCTTACTAAATATCAAACACCAGACCCTCTAGAGTATTTTCTAGGACAGCAAAAATTGGGGATAGAAATCCGTGATATTTATGCAGACCTTATCCAAGCACGAGGCACACACGGTAAGTTTAATGTAGGTGCAGAGATATGGATGAAGCCATACAGAGCCAAGCTGTGTCCAATAAGCGTAAAGTCGTAGCCTTATTTACAGAGGCATTGGATTTTGATGCCAATGGAACAGCAGAAGTAGAGATAGAGATTCCTGATTATCAAGGGGCATTGAGCGTAACGGCATTGGCATGGAGTGCTACTGCGATGGGTACAGCCACCAGTAGTATTATTGTCAAAGACAAAATCTCTATAGAATATTATATGTCAAGCTTTATTTCTGTAGGTGATAGTGTGCAAAATCTTGTGAATATTCACTTTGATGAGAGTTTAGAAGCGAGTGAATATGAGATTACGCTTCATACCCAAGGGGGTATTTTACTCTCCCAAAGATAGATTTAACTTTAATAAAACAACAGACAACAGACTCTTTAGCCAAAAGGTGATGATGAGTTCTCAAACTTTACATGATGGAAATGTCACGATAAAAGTCTCTAAATCAGGGAAAGTACTTCAAGCCAAAACCTTTGATATAGCCGTACGTTCAGCCTATCCTCAAACCTATGTACGCCACATGGATAGACTAGCAGCGTATACACGACTAGAGATAAATAAGGATATAAATCAAAGTATTTGGTCAGATATTCATACACTTTCTTTGCGTTTGTCTGCTAAAGCACTCTTGCCTACAGAGTCTATGAAAGATGAACTCATCCAATATCAAGGACGTTGTGCAGAGCAAACCACAAGCCGTGCTATGCCATGGCTTTTTGCTCACAATCCCCCAGAACAATCAGACCTTATTACTTCTGCGATTGAACGTTTGTTGGCGTATCAAATATAGAAGGTGGCTTTGGACTTTGGCAGAGTAGCCCTGTGGATATGTGGCTAAGTGCCTATGTCTTAGATTTTTTGACCCGTGCGAAGACATTGGGATACACAGTACCTCAGTACAATATTACCAAAGGATTGGATTGGATAGAAGACCACTTAAACCGTTGGAACACTAAGGGCAAAAAACAAGAAGCCGATATTTATGGTTTGTATGTCTTGACTCGAGCAGGGCGTATCCTCATGTCAGAGATAGACTATTATAGCAAAGGAAAAACCCTTGTCGAGTCTGCTCAATCATGGGGTCATTTGGGTGCTACCTTGGCAACTATTGGTGAGAAGTCTTTAGCCAAATCTATGTTTAGCAAAGCCAAAAAAGCGTTAAATGCTTCGTATAAAAAAAGCTACTCTTATCGTAATTACGGAGGAGCCTTGCGTAACCATGCCTCATTGATATCCTTGATGCAAGAAGCCAAGATAGAACTCAATTGGCATCCTTTGTTTGCTGATTTGAGCTTGAATGTCAAAGCCCAAAAGTATCTTAGTACCCAAGAACTCAGTACCCTTTTACGCCTTGCTTTTTTGAGTGAGACAGCAAGTCAAGAGGAGATGCATCTTTTGGTAGATAATCAAGCACTTGTGATAGAAAAAGGGGATTATGTCACAAAAAGTTCTAGCCTAGAGACTTTGGCTTCGGTGAGTAATGAAGGCAATAGTCCACTGTGGTATGATATGAGTTTCAAGGCTACAGCCGATGCCAAAAGCTATGATGTAAGTCTAAATCAAGGCTTTAGCATTCAAAAAACCCTCTATACTTTGGAGGGCAAGAAAATAGATGTAGCAAATATTCAGCAAAATGAGAGAATCGTAGTAGTGATAGAAGGAAAGATAGAACATTATTCTATTGAAAACCCTTTAATCACCGATTGGATACCTTCTGGAT
Source organism: Sulfurovum sp. (assembly GCA_030949325.1). GTDB lineage: Bacteria > Campylobacterota > Campylobacteria > Campylobacterales > Sulfurovaceae > Sulfurovum. The sequence goes on along the minus strand of JAUZSQ010000095.1, from coordinate 27,457 downwards.
TTGAATTGGAAAACCCACATTTAAGTGGCATCTATTTTGTCTCGACACTCAAGTGGATAGGCACACGAAGTGCCGTAGCACACGATGCCTATCGTAATGATAGATTTGAAGTGGCATTGAACCTAGAGTATGAAAACAACAATAGCTTCAAAGTAGCCTATATAGCAAGGGCTGTAAGCCAAGGAGTCTTTACTTTCCCTCCTGCACAAATAGAAGATATGTATCAGCCTAGATATAGGGCATTGAGTCGCTTTTTGCAGAAGCCTATACGGATTGTACCTGTGTTGAACTATGTAGATACTACAGGTATAGGAGGGTTGTTGATGTCTGATTTTAACCGTGTATCAACGACAGTAATGACTCCCACACTTTTGGCTCAGTATGACAAGAAAGATTTACGTATTTTACGCAATAGCCTTTTTGCACGGTACGGACGTACTTTCAAAGAGCCTACACTCACAGCCATCTTTAGGCAAATGTCTTGGTATAAGCCTAGAGATATTAGCGTGAGTGAAATTTTTGATGTGCAAATGAATACCTTGGAAAAAGACAATATATTGTTGATGTTGAAGCTAGAAAAATCACGTTAATCTTCAAAAGGCTCAAAGGCTATATCGTCATGCTCTCTATGACGATAGTTTTTTTTGTCTTTATGTTTCTGCTCTTAGATAGGCTTTATCCTTTGGATACGAAGATGCTTGATGATACTTCTAGGGTGATACATTTTGAGAATAAAACATGGGCGTATGTCACTACCAACAAGGAAGATAAATGGCGATTCCCTGTCAAAATATCTGCTATAGACCCTCAATTTATTAGGCTTTTACTCTTTCATGAAGACCAACGTTTTTATAGCCATTATGGTATAGACCCTTTGGCGATGTTACGGGCTGTAGGGCAGTTAATATCTCAAGGGCGTGTCATCTCTGGAGTTCTACTATCACCATGCAACTGGCAAAACTTTTGCACCCAAGACCACGCACGATAGGGTCAAAACTCATAGAAATGTTTCGAGCGATACAAATAGAAAGTACCTTGAGCAAAGAAGCAATATTGGAAGCCTATCTCACTATAGCCCCTTATGGTGGCAATATCGAAGGGATTGTAGCCTCTAGTCTGCGTTATTTTGGCAAGAAACCTTATGCCCTTTCTTATGGACAAATGGCACTGTTGGTAGCCTTGCCACAATCACCTGAACGCTACCGACCCGATAGACATCCCAAGCAAAGCCAAAAAGCCAGAGACAGAGTCTTGGAGGATGCCTTGGAAAACAAAGCAATGAGTCTGTATAGTTATACCCATGCACTCAAAGAAGCCTTACCCCAGCGACTCTATCCTTTGCCACGTTATATGCCTCATTTATCAGAAAATATACTAGCAAAGCTTAGTGCTAAAGCCTATGATACCACGCTCAATGCCAAAGTGCAAATTGCCTTAGAACAGTGGGCAAAGACCAAATCAAGGTTCCTTGGCAAGGATACGACCTTGGCTGTACTTGTAGCCAAAAATAGTGATGCTACCATACAAGCCTATGTGGGTTCTCATGATAGGTTTAGTACTAGCGTCTCAGGGTATGTTGATATGATAAAAGCCATTCGTTCCCCTGCTTCTACACTCAAACCTTTTATCTATGCCTACGGATTTGAAAAACATATCATTCACCCCAATACGATTATCCTTGATGAAGAGACACGCTTTGGGGATTATATGCCGTATAACTTTTCTAAAGACTATACAGGAGAGATACGCATTGGGGAGGCTTTACAATATTCGCTCAATATTCCTGCTGTGAAAGTTTTGCAAAAAGTAGGTGTAGAAGATTTTGTGCAGAGACTCAGTACGCTCTCAGGTAAGCTTTTTATCCCCAAAGACAAAGCGACTCTACCTATTGCACTAGGAGGGATAGGGCTTTCTATTTGGCAATTGACACAGCTTTATGTGGCTTTAGGCAATGAAGGCAAAGCCTATGGACTACAGTATCTATCCCATACCAAAGAGCGTAAAATGAAACAACTCTTTGACTAAGGCTTCTACAGCGATGACCACGTCTATTTTGCGTCAGACCCAAGTACCCCAAGGATTTGCAGACCTCAAACACCATATTGCGTACAAGACAGGGACTAGCTATGGGTATAGAGATGCGTGGACAGTGGCATATACCAAAGAGTATACCGTGACCGTATGGGTAGGCAAACCCGACAATAGCATACAGCTCAAACGCACAGGTATGCATACATCAGCCCCTTTGGCATTTGAAGTGCATTCTATTATTGATGCGTTACTTGTACAAAAGCATTGGACGCAGGATCCGTATTTTGGTACGCATAGCCCTAGAGGATTGCAATATTTTGACAAAAAATCAGAAGCTAAAGAAGTAAAGTTTAGTTTTATTTCTCCACAAGAGGGTGCACGTTTTATGAGTGCTGATTGTACGCAGACGATAGTAGAAGTCCAAGTATCAGGAGGGGAAGCACCGTATTTTGCGTATGTCGATAACCTACCCCAAGAGATGCAAGAGGATAGTGTTATACTGCCTTTGCCTTTTGGAGGACATTATATACAGGTGATAGATACCTTAGGCAATACCATACATCGAAATATTTGGGTAAATCAGCCAGAGTGTTAGGCTTTAACATGAAAAAGATATAATATCAAATTAAGATTGAGCTAGACAAGGAAAAACATTGGCACATAAAATACCACAAAAAAACATAAGAAATTTCTCTATTATCGCACATATTGACCATGGTAAATCTACTTTAGCAGACCGTATTATCCAAGAGTGTGGGGCAGTGTCCGACCGTCAAATGTCTGCACAAATTATGGATACGATGGACATAGAAAAAGAGCGTGGTATCACCATTAAGGCACAGTCAGTACGTTTGGAGTATGAAAAAGAGGGTGAGCATTATATTCTCAATCTCATTGACACCCCAGGGCATGTGGATTTTTCTTATGAAGTGAGTCGTTCTTTGGCTTCGAGTGATGGAGCGTTGCTTATCATTGATGCTGCCCAAGGTGTGGAAGCCCAAACCATTGCGAATGTGTATATTGCCATAGAGAATGACCTTGAACTTTTACCAGTGGTAAACAAGATAGATTTACCTGCGTCTGACCCCGATAGAGTACTTATGGAGCTAGAAGAAGCCATAGGGATTGATGCTACTGAGCATTGTTTGGTATCAGCGAAGACGGGACTAGGTGTACCTGAGCTTGTTGAGGCTATTGTAGAGCGTATTCCTTCACCACAAGGAGATGCAGATGCACCTCTTAAGGCCTTGATTTATGATTCGTGGTTTGACAATTATTTGGGTGCTTTGGCTTTGGTGCGTGTCTTTGATGGACGCATAGAAAAAGGACAAACGCTCAAAGTCATGGGAACAAAAGATAACCATAATGTACTGTCTTTGATGTATCCAAATCCTGTAGCTCCCATTAAAACAGAAGAGATTAACACAGGTGAGATTGGTATTGTAGTCATGGGTCTTAAAACTGTGGATTCTTTGCAAGTAGGGGATACGATTACGGATGCTAAAAACCCCACAGCCGAAGTAGTAGATGGATTTGAACCTGCCAAACCTTTTGTCTTTGCAGGTATTTATACTATTGAGACAGATAAATTTGAAGACCTTAGAGATGCCCTTAATAAGCTCAAACTCAATGACTCATCGCTTAGTTTTGAACCTGAATCTTCTATGGCTTTGGGTTCTGGATTTAGAACAGGATTTTTGGGAATGCTTCACATGGAAGTGGTCAAAGAGAGACTAGAGCGTGAGTTTAATCTAGAGCTCATTGCTACAGCACCTACGGTTGTGTACAAAGTCACACAGACCAATGGGGATGAATTAGAAATTCAAAATCCAAGCGAATTGCCTGAACCTCAAAAAATTGCAAAGATTTATGAGCCTTATGTCAAAGCCACTATTTTAGTTCCCCAAGAATATTTGGGAAATATGATTAAACTGCTTAACGACCGTCGTGGTGTACAGATTAAGATGGATTATCTGAATGAAACACGTGTGCTTTTAGAGTATGATATTCCCATGAATGAAATCGTTATGGACTTCTATGACAAACTCAAATCCATCACCAAAGGTTATGCGTCTTTTGACTATGACCCTATTGGATTTAGAGAAGGGAAACTTGTCAAACTAGACATTAAAGTAGCAGGGGACATTGTGGATGCACTTTCTATCATTGTACCTATAGATAGAGCTAGAAACAAAGGTTTGGCTTTTGTAGCACAACTGAAAGAACTCATACCAAGACAACTCTTTGAAGTAGCCATTCAAGCGAGTATTGGCAATGATGTTATTGCAAGAAGTACGGTCAAATCTATGGGGAAAAATGTCACAGCTAAATGTTATGGTGGAGATATTACGCGTAAAAGAAAGCTCTTAGAGAAGCAAAAAGCAGGTAAGAAACGCATGAAATCTATTGGTTCAGTGCAAGTGCCACAAGAAGCGTTTATGGCTGTGTTGAAGTTGGATGCTTAGGCTGATGACTTTAATTCCTGTAGATGAAGACCATACAAGCATTTCAAGCCGTTTTAGAAAAGGGCATTCTTTTGTTTTTTTTGGACGATGAGGGTTTTAGGATTGAATCCAATCCTCACAAAACATCCAAATCACCAGAATTTTTTGCCTATTTTGATACGCTCAATATCAATACGCTTTATCTCAAAGCCTTGGGATATAAAACATTTTTGACTCTTAAAGCAAAAAATATAGAAGTGTATCTTGTGCCAAATGCTATAAAGTGGAATGCAATTAAAGCTGATGAACTGGTTTTGCTTACCCAAGAGAATGCCGAATCCTTATGTACTTTGGGGCATACACAACACTAATCTCAAAGATGATATAATAAAAATATACCTATGAAAAGGAGAGCCTATGCCAAACTTAGCCAGAGTAATTGAAACGTATACTTATGATGATTATAGACATTGGGAGGGAGAATGGGAGCTGATAGACGGTATCCCTTTATCCATGTCCCCTGCACCTATGCGAATACATCAAAGTATCGCTACAGTCATTATTGCAGAACTTTATAATCAGTTAGAAGCATGTAAGACTTGTGAAGTCTTGGGAGAGATAGACTATAAAGTGAGCAATGATACGATTTTAAAACCTGATATTGCACTCACTTGTGGAGAAACCAATGAGCGTTATCTGACCAAAGCCCCCGAAATCATTGTAGAAATTATCTCAAAATCCACAGCCAAAAGAGATGAAAAATATAAGTTTGAAATTTATGAAAATGAGAAAGTAAAGTATTATATTTTGGTCTATCCCAACGATTTAAGAGCCAAAGTATATAAGCTTAAAGGCTCAAAATATGATAAAGAAGGTGATTTTTTGTTAGAAAGTTATGATTTTGAAGAGACTACTTGTAAGCTAAGTTTAGATTTTGAACGCGTGTTTAGACGCTTTAGGTAGAAGATGAAAAATAAAATATTTTAATAGGAAACAACAAATGGCACAATCCATAGAACCAAATATCGCAGTATTGGAATTAAAATATGCATAAGGAACTAAATAGCATTAAACGCATTAGAGAATATATGGTTGAATCAAATCAAGTAGTCTTAGAGACAAATAATATAGATAATATGTATGGTTTATTTCATTTTATCTCAAATGAGGGAGAGAAAAAGTTTCATTCACTCTATATCCTCAATTATTTATATAATTTTATTGTGAGTGATGAGGTAGCCAAAAGAAAGACATCTGCGAGAGTTTTTGAGGATTTATTAGCCATACTTCTTAATGGACAACTTACAGATACACAATCAAGGAAAAATAGTGCAAGTGATGTACCTGATTATTTTGGTTTTTCAAAAGATAAGATAGCAGGAAATAAAAGAGAAAAAATTGATATATTATTTAATAATAGTTATGGTGTTTCTGTTAAAACGCTCATAAAATCTAATAAAGAGATTAATTTAGGTTCGTTTGAAAAGAAGATTTTATTTGATGGTTTGGATATTTTAGAGTCTCTAACTGAAAGAAAGTCAGATAAAAATGGTATGGGACTAGGTTCCAAATCACAGCTTAGAAAACTATTTGAACATCTTCAAAAAAATAATAAATATGATGAGTTTAGAGAACGATTTGTTAAAATGTTTGATTTTATTTTTGCTGATGACATAATTTTGGCTATTAAAGATAGTACAAAATTAGAACTTTATTTTATCAAAGGTTCAGAGTTTACAAAACTCATAGAAGAAAACTCTTATGATATAGAAAATTTATTAACTATTTTAAATAGGTGGGAAGGCAACAGTATAAGAATTGACAGAGAAAGATTAATCACTTCAACAAGTAGAAAAATAGTTTTAGATTTTTCTGTGTTGGATACAAATATTATGAAACAAGTCAATGACTTTGATGAACTTTTACATATAAATTATATTAAGTATTTTCACGAGAACGATAATAAGAATATAAAAGATGAAGTATTTACAAATTTGACAGCACTTTTTGAAAATTTTGATAAAAATTATGGAGACCTTTCATGAGAGTTATATCTCTTTTTTCAGGTTGTGGTGGATTAGATTTGGGCTTTAAACAAGCTGGGTTTGAGATTGTTTGGGCAAACGATTTTGACAAAGAAGCTGTGGAGAGTTATAAAGCCAATATAGGTGAACATATTGTACATGATAGTATTTATAATATAGATACTGATGATATTCCTGATGGAGATATTCTTATTGGTGGATTTCCATGTTTGGGATTTACTGTAGCAAAAGGAAAGAGTAGGGAGCTAAATTGTGACTATAATCAGCTTTTTTCTGAATATACAAGAGTGCTTAAAGCGAAACAACCTAAATATTTTGTGGTAGAAAATGTGACAGGTATCAAAAGTGGCCAAGAATTTAATGATTTTTTTCATGATGTGATTTTGGAAAGTTTTATCTCTTGTGGTATTGGCTATAAAGTTAAATATGAGACGATACTCTCGTCAGATTTAGGCGTACCTCAAAATAGAAAAAGAGTGATTATTTTTGGTACACGAAACGATGTAGAAAAAGAACCGAATTTTCCCTCTAAAGTTGTGGAAGAAAAATTAACATTAAGAGATGCAATCTTTGATTTACCCAGAGAATATAACTTAGAAATTCCAAATCATATAGGAAATAAACACAAGTAAAGATAAATAATTATGTAGGAAATAGACAATTAGATTGGGATAAACCCTCTCCGACTATTACGGGAAGAGGAAGCAGGAGTGGTGGAGCTGTTATTCACCCACATCCTGATAGACATAGACGACTTTCAGTCAGAGAATGTGCAAGAATACAATCTTTTCCTGATGATTTTATCTTTAAAGGAAGCAATGGGGCTTGTTATGCACAAATTGGTAATGCTGTACCTCCTATTATGTCATTTTTTATAGCGAATGAATTTAGACGACTCAATAAATCATCTTTATTGAGTTTTGAAGTTGATAAGTGGAGTTTACCTTATAGTCAAAAAATTTACAGTAGATATAAATGCAGTTAAAAAAATTTCTCTTTCAACATGAAGTTCTTTCCCTCCCAATCATAAACCCAGCAAAGATGAATATTTATATAAAATAAAAGCTATTGATATATTTAACACCTCTTCAAATCCCTATCAAAACTCACAAGTCTATAGCCTTCTAAGTTTTGTTTTGCACAGAGTATAGCATCTGCAAAATCTATATTTTTATCAGCATATAGGCGTACAGCTTCTAAGCTAATGGCTTGATTTTCTACATAGAGGTTTTCCATCAAGATAAATTCGCTTAGTACTTCTGATATTTCTTTTTTTGTTCTTTTGTAAATACGCTTTGTGACATAGACTATCTCGGCGATGATTAAATCCAATAAGAGTGCTTTTATTTTGCCTTGATTTATATCTTCTATGATTTGTAGAGCTTTAGGGTAATCTGTGGCTTGAGAGCCTTCAAAAAAGCGTATGATAATATTGGCATCTAATAAGACTTTATCTTGCATGGGCTGTTCCGTATTTTTCTAGCATCTCTGCTTCGTAGGCATCGCTGATGGCATCTTCTACTTTGTCTTGATATTTTTCTTCTAGTTTTGAATTGGCAAATACACCACCAAGCTTTTGGGTAATACTTTCTTGTGGCATTTTTTTATTGGGAAAAACAGTAGCGAGTACTTCATTGGTTTTTTTGTCTATAATATAAAGCGTTTCTCCAAGGTTGCGAATAATGCCTATATCTTTTTGTAATTCTGATACACCTATGGTCATTATATCTCCTATCTATATAGTTTTATATTATATATAGATAGTTTTAAACAAAGATTAAGAGGATGCTTACTCTACATAAAGATACGCTATAATAACTCAAAAATCAAAAAGAATATAACACAGTTAAGAGGAAAAAACTACATGGCAAAATCAATAGAACCAAATATCGCAGACTTAGCCAATGGATGGCTTAAATCGTATGACTTAGACTATAAACTTGAACAAGAAGAACTCACGTATGAAATAGATAATGCACTGAATGAGTATTTTTCAAAAGGTGGTGGAAAGGGTGGAAATCGTCCTGATGCAAAACTACTTTTAAAAGATAAGGATGATAACTCTTTCCCTATACTCATTGAATATAAGGGAGTAAAGGGCAAGTTAGAAAAGCTTGATACTAATGGACAAGTTGAAAACAAAAATGCCAAAAATGAAGCACACTTTAATAATATAAAAAATTATGCCGTCAATGGTGCAGTCCACTATGCCAATGCTTTGTTACATTATACAGATTATACAGATATTATCACTATTGCGATGACGGGTTATAAAGATGTCAAAGGCGATATTAAACATCAAATCGCTGTCTATTTTGTTTCTACTTCCAACTTAGGAGCAGGACAGAAAGTGGATAATTATACAGATTTTTCTTTTTTAGCCCCTCAAAACTTTGACGGATTTATCGCAAAAGTAAAAAACCTCAAACTAGATAAAGAAGAATTTGAATTTATCAAAGAACAAAGAGAAAGAGAGATTGACAGCAATTTAGTCAGACTCAATAATGATATTTATCAAAATGAAAAAGGTCTGGGAGAAAATGACCGTGTCTATCTTGTCGCCTCTGCTATTATTGCTACCATTGGCGTAAAGGGTAAAGTACAAAGGCTTGAAAAAATTGAATTAAAATCCTCTACAAAAGAAGGTGAAAGAGATGGGGATATACTCATCCATAAAATCATAGAATTTTTAGAGGAAAGAGATATACCACAAGATAAGAAAGAACTCATTTTAAGAACGCTACAAAATACCCTTTTGACAGAAAACATCAATAAGGTTGAAAAGGGAAAGCAGGAAAGTCAGCTCAAAAGAGTGTTTATCAAAGTGGTAGATGATTTAGGTTTCTATTATAAAATAGATTTAACCACAGACTTTACAGGAAAACTTTTTAATGAAATGTATTCTTGGCTAGGCTTTACACAAGACAAGCTCAATGATGTCGTTCTCACACCTTCTTATGTGGCTACGCTTTTGGTCAAACTCTCACGCGTCAATAAAGATTCTTTTGTTTGGGATTTTGCTACGGGTTCAGCAGGATTATTGGTTTCAGCCATGAATGAAATGTTAAACGATGCACAAAAGAATATTAAATCACCCGATGCATTAAGAGAAAAAGAGCTACAAATCAAAGCAGAACAACTCTTGGGCTTGGAAGTTTTATCAAATATTTATATGTTAGCCATTCTCAATATGATTTTGATGGGTGATGGAAGTTCCAATATTTTAAACAAAGATTCACTCGATGATTTTGATGGAAACTATGGTTTTGGAAATACAGACAATAAATTCCCTGCCGATGCCTTTGTCCTCAATCCTCCTTATTCAGCAGAGGGAAATGGTATGATTTTTGTTGAAAGAGCCTTAGGCATGATGAACAAAGGTTATGGGTCTATTATTATTCAAAATTCAGCAGGAAGTGGAAAGGCAAGAGATTTCAATAGAGAGATTTTAGCCAAACACACACTTATCGCAAGTATCAAAATGCCTATAGATATATTCATAGGCAAATCAAGTGTACAGACGAATATCTATGTCTTCAAAGTAAATGAAGCACATCACAAAGACGAAACCGTAAAATTTATAGATTTTTCTAATGATGGATATACAAGAACGAGCCGTAAGAAATCCACCAACAATCTAAAAGACACACATCAAGCCAAAGAACGCTATGAAGAGCTTGTAAATTTGGTACGATTTGGAACTAAAAAACTCAATATTTTTACAGACCAAGAATATTATGAGGGAACAATAGATCCAAAAAGTGGAGCAGATTGGAATCAATCAGCCCCTATTGATACAAAGCCTACTTTGGAAGATTTTAAAAAGACCGTAAGTGATTATTTGGCTTGGGAAGTAACAAATATTTTGAAATCAAGAGGTGATGAGGGAAAGTAAATGCCCTACTCAACGAGCAATTAGAAAGCGTTGAGTGGGGTGAGTTTAATCTTGAAGAATTATTTGGAAAGTCTACCCGTGGGAAACGACTAAAAAGTTCTGATAGGATATTAGGAACTTTGCCATTTGTTACAGCAGGTGAAACAGATGAGGGAATTTCAGCATTTATTGAAAATGATGTGACTATATTTTCAGAAAATACCACAACGATAGATATGTTTGGTTCAGCAAAATACCGAAATTATAAATATGGAGGAGATGACCATATAGCAGTTGTTCATACTCAAAAATTATCAAAATTTGCATCTATTTTTATAACGAGTGCAATTCATAAAAAATCTTATACAGGAGATTTTCACTATGGAAAAAATTTTTATGCAAAAGATGCAGATAAATTAAATATTTCATTACCAACAAAAAACAATAAAATAGATTTTGATTTTATGGAGAGTTTTATAGACCAAATAGAAGCCGAACGCATAGAAAAACTAGATGCTTATTTAGAAGTTAGTGGATTGAAAAATTATACTTTGACGGATGAAGAAGAGGAGGTTTTGAGGGATTTTGAGAATCAAAGATTTGATGAATTTAATGTTATAGATATATTTAATGTAAAAAACTCTGGAAATATTTTATCAAGAGATATTATTAAAAATAGTGGAGAAGTACCATATTTATGTGCGAGTAGTGAAAATAATGGCGTAGGTTCATATATCTCTTATAATAAAAACTATATTGATAAAGGAAATTGTGTTTTTATTGGAGGTAAAACTTTTGTTGTTTCGTATCAAGAAAAAGATTTTTATTCAAATGATAGTCATAATTTAGCTTTATATCTAAAAAATGGAGAAATAAATAAATCAAATCAACTATATTTAGCAACTTGTGTTAATAAAGGTTTGGGGTATAAATATTCTTGGGGTGATAGTATAAGTAATAGAAAAATTCAAACAGATAAAATTTCACTCCCAATCAAAAACCAAAAACCAAATTATAAAATCATGGAAACTTTAATTTCTGCTATTCAAAAGCTTGTGATAAAAGATGTGGTTTTGTATAGTGAAGCAAAGAGGCGTTAATGGGTTGGGCAATACATTTACATCTAGTCTCTGCCATGGCGTGGATAGGTGGGGCATTTTTTATGTTTGTGTTAGGTGTGAGCCTTAGAGACAAGCAAGACCAAGAGGCTGTTTATCCTCGTATTGGTCCTATTTATGGATACTTTGAGACGGGTGCATTGTTGGTATTGCTTCTTACTGGTTTTACTATGATTTATAATAACGGTCTTTTGACTATTTTGTTTTCTAATATTACCAATGAAGTCATAGATGCCTTGCGAATTAAGCTTTATATTGTGGGGGTGATTGTTGTACTTACTGTGATTCATATGGTTATTTCGATGAGGTCATTACATAAAGAGAAAACTCCTTTACAACGCTTTTTGTCTAAAGCTTCGTCTATGGGGATATTTTTGTTAAATCTTGTGGTACTTCATTATGCAATGGTATTGAGGGATATTTTGTAGCTTTGCTACTCTCATCAAAATCATTATCCCCTTTCACCCAAGTTTAACAAAATATGGTTACTATTCTGATACTTGTTATCAATATATAAGGAAATATAATGAAAAGAACGATGTTAAGTCTGCTAGTAGCTACGGTATTTTCTATGGCTGTGATGGCAGAAGAGATAGGCAATAAAAGTGATGATGTTTTAATGGCGTATGCCAATATTGCTACGGATAATTATGCTTTGGTCTTAGAAGATGTGATAGCGTTGGAAAAGGCAGTGAAGGCTTTTACTTCCAAGCCTACGAAGGAAGGGTTAGACCATGCCAAGACTGCTTGGTTACGTTCACGAGAGTCTTATGGTCAGACGGAGATATTTCGCTTGGTAGAGGGTCCTATTGATGCTCAAGAGGGTTGGGTGTATGAGATGTATGGTGGGGTTGAGGGAGAGCTGAATGCTTGGCCTTTGGATGAGAATATGATTGACTATATGATAGATGCTAAAGGGCAAAAAACAGCCAATAATATCATTGATACCCAAGGGATATTTACACCTCAAGGTATGGACAGTAAAGGGGTAGATGTGAGAGCTATCACAGTAGAATCCTTGACGGCTTTGAATGAAAATGGGGGCAATGCCAATGTGGCTACGGGTTATCATGCTGTGGAGTTTTTGCTTTGGGGGCAAGACCAAGATTATGCGAACTTTGTCAAAGATACGGTGAGCCATGGTGCGACAACGGCAGGGCAAAGACCTGTGAGCGATTATACCAGCGATGCCCATGCTCTTAGGAGAATAGCGTATTTGAATGTTGTGACTCAAAAGTTAGTCCAAGATGTACGTTCTGTTAATTTGGGATGGTCGAGAGTGCTAAGTAGTGACTGTAGCAAAGATGCTAGTGGTTGTTATCGTGCTGCGTTATTGGGTCTGTTAGAGGGTAAAGATAGCGACAAAAATATCAAGAGAACAGACTTTCTCAAAATCCTTTTATCCAGTATGGGTGTTTTTATGAAATCTGAACTTGCCAACGAGAGGATAGCTGTAGCTGTACTCACACCCTCTGAAGAAGATGAACATTCTTGTTTTTCTGATAATACACATAGAGATATTGCGATGAATTATCAAGGATTCAAAAATGTATTGAGCAGTAGTTATGAGGGCAAAATCTATGGTGTGTCACTTTTGGATGCGATGGATATGAAGTCTAAAGAGAAGCTACTGAAACTCATGGGAAAAATAGAAAAACGTATTGCTAAGATAGATGCATTGGCAAGAACGACTGAGCATTTTGACTATCAAATACAGCCTGATAACAAAAATGCAAGACGTATTGTCACACTCAAAAACCAAATGCGTAAATTGGGTGATATGATGGTCATAGTTGCTACTGCCAACGGTATTAATTTGAGTGTAGATGATGTGACAGATGCCCAAGAGACACAGTTATAGTATCGTAATATGGGGGCTTCTTCTAGCCTCTAGTGCTTTGGCACAGCCTATGGATTCTATCTATACTACGGGTATCAATACAAATAAAGTGCTGATGCAAGAAGTTGAAGGTCTAAATGATGAGGCACAAGATAAGGCTATGTTGGGGTTTTCATTTTACCATATACCATGGGTAGCATCACCAGCTTCAACGACAGCTAGAGATGGATTGGGTCCTTTGTACAATGCCAATACTTGCATTGCTTGTCATCCCAACAATGGTGTAGGCTCTGTCTATGAGGATAGGGGCAATATAAGTCCTGCGTATATACTCAAACTCTCCATTGAGAGTAATGGTTCTATGGCACATGAATCTGAACTTAAATATAATGGCTTTATAGCCCCCTCTGCGTATGGAGGGCAAATTAGTACGCAAGGTATTTCGGCTGTGCTTTATGAAGCTAAGCCTCGTTTAGTATATGTAGATAAAGAGATAGCATATCCTGATGGCACAAAGGTGCAACTTTCACAACCTCGTACGGAGACAGAGAGGATGATAGGGGATTTGCAGTATGGGGCTTTGAGTGAGGGTACGATTATTAGTCCTCGTTTGGCTCCTGCTTTGATAGGGTTGGGTTTACTTGAATTATTGAGCGATGCACAAATCCTTGCCAATGAAGACAGAGACGATAGCAATGGTGATGGGATTTCAGGCAAAGCCAATAGGGTGTATAGCCCAAGCTATGATGACTTTCGGGTAGGGAGATATACAAGTAAAGCGTCAGTGGCTTCAGTCTTAGACCAAACGGCGATGGCAGGGCATGAGGATATGGGTTTGACTAGGGAGGATTTACCCCAACATAGGTTAGAAGCCATAGCCTTTTATTTACAAAACCTCAAAGTACCCAAGTCTATCATACGCCAAAAAGAGGGAGAAAAGCTTTTTACTTCTTTGTCTTGTATCCACTGCCATAGACCTGCATTTACTTTGGACAATGGCTATGTGATACGTCCTTTTTCGGATATGCTTTTGCATGATATGGGTGAGGGCTTGTCTGATGGACGCAGTGAGTTTGATGCAAGTCAAAGAGAGTGGAGGACAGCTCCTTTGTGGGGGATAGGTAAATCTAGTCTGACGCTAGGAAAAAGGCAGATTATTTACATGATGGGAGAGCCAAAAGCCTAGAAGAAGCGATTTTGTGGCATGGTGGAGAAGCCTTGAAAAGTCGTAAGGCATTTATGGCATTATCCAAGTCCCAAAGAGAGGCAATCTTGGCATATATTGAGCAATTGTAACTTATGCATACTGTAAGGTTTAATTAGTTATAATAATGATTATCACTTACAAAAAGGCACTTAACGATGAAATATATATGGGGATTGATACTGAGTATGAATCTATTGATAGCCAATGATGTGATGGCTAAGGATGCACTCGCATCTATCTACAAAAATGTGATTTTACAGCATAGCCAAGAAGCTGTGTCTACAGCCCAAAATCTCAAAACATCTATACTGAAGTCTGATATCAATGCATCTAAAGCAAGATTTGGGGCATTGATAACGGCATGGAAAAAGGTAGAAGGCTTTTATATCCTTGGGGATTTAAATGATGACTATTTGGACAGTCCACGTTATATTGATATTTTTCATCAAGGCAAAGAAGACATTAGGGTGCAATTGGATTTGGTACTCTCCTCCAAAGAAGAAGTCCAATATGCACTCTATAAAAATTCTCATAAAACGATTAATGCTTTAGAATATATCTTGTTTGCTCAAGACTTAAAAACACCAAGGGTACAAAGTATCGCCTTGGCAATTATCCATAAAATACTTGTCAATATACAAGAGATTCATAGAGGTTATCTAGCAGAGCAAAAAACTTTTATGGCTGATGAGGTAACAAGCAATGCCATGATGCTTAACGCCCTTATAGAAAACTCTTACAAGATGAAAGAATGGAGAGTAGGAGACCCTGCTGGGTTGAGTAGGAAGTTCAAGGGTGACGCAGATAACAGCAGAGGAGAATATAGCCTATCGGCTAACTCAATGGTAGCGATACAAGCTATTTTGACCACACACCAAGCTGTACTCTCTTCTCAGGTATATTCCAACTTTGGGACAATGATAGAAGGCTATGGGGTCAAAGAAGAGTTAGCCTCAGCACAAAAGTATCTTGCACTTGCATTGCAAAATAGCCAAAATGTGAAAGATGAGGATTTTTCTACAGCCAAACCTTTGTATTCTTCACTCAAAAAATTGCATACAACGTATTATATTACGCTTATTGGTAAATTAAAGATTACAGCCAAAATATTGGATGCAGACGGAGATTAAGTGTTGGATATACAGTATATAGAAGCCTTTGAGGCACTTTTTGCATCTCACAAACGATTGTATTGGCATTTTGTACTCTCTTCTATAGTCATCGCAGGAATATACCTCTATTGGCATCCCAAAGAACGCAAGATACAAGGCAGTAAGAAGCTATGGTTACATCCTAGTGCTGTCTTGGATTATCAGTATTTTGTACTCTCATTTTTTATCAAAACATGGCTTATTTTTCCTTGGCTTGTGGCTATCAATACGGTGATACTCTTTAGCTATGAGATGCTAGAATCTCTCTTTGGTTTTGTGAGGGTGACGTACTTTTCCAAGGCAGAAGTGATGTTGATGTTTACCTTTAGCCTCTTTGTTGTGAGTGATTTTACACGTTATTGGTTACACCGATGGTTACACACAGGATGGCTTTGGGAATTTCACAAAGTACATCATAGTGCAAAGGTACTCACACCCCTTACTTTTTATAGGGTACATCCTATAGAAAATATCCTTTTTGGATTGCGATATGCTCTGTCTGTAGGCGTAGTGACTGGGGTGTTTGTCTATCTTTTTGCTGGGTATGTGGGGTTGATAGAAATTATGGGTGCCAATGCTTTTCTTTACGTTTTTACACTCATGGGAAGCAATTTACGACATTCACATATCAAACTGGGCTATCCCAAAAGACTAGAGAGTCTATTTATCTCTCCGTATCAGCATCAGTTACACCATCAAGTACGCTATACCCATCGTAATTTTGGTGGCTATTTGGCAGTATGGGATACACTCTTTGGCACAGTCGAATACTCCAAAGAAGCCAAAGAAGCCCCCAAAAGTGCTATAGGGGTAGAAACAACAAACTTTACTACACTAAGTGCATTGCTTATACACCCATTTATCTCGATATACCAAAGGAAACAACGATGAAACAAACCGTACTATTAGCAATGATGCTATTTGGCGTAAGCACTTATGCACAGACTATTATAGAAGAAAAAGTAAAAATAACAGAAGTTGCTTTGGGGGAACAACTCTTTTTTGATACGATTTTATCCAAAGACCGAACCCAATCGTGTGCGACTTGTCACAACCCTGACCATGCCTTTATTGATGATAGAGACAATGGGGTAGCAGGGGCAGGGTCATTGGGTAATGACCTCAAAAGCATCGGTGATAGAAATGCTCCTACGGCTTCTTATGCAATGTTTTCTCCTGAGTTTCATTATGACACAGAAAAGGGTCAATATATTGGTGGGCAATTCTTAGATGGTAGAGAATCCAATCTCCAAGGTCAAGCAGGAGGACCTCCTACGAACCCTGTAGAGATGCAAATCCCCAATAAAGCTTTTTTGGCAGATAGACTCAAAGGGGATAAGGGCTATAATGCATCGTTTAAAAGTCTCTATGGCAAAGATATTTTTGAAGATAGTAATAAAACCTATGCGAAGATGGCACAAGCGATTGCAAAGTTTGAAAGCACAGAGCAGTTTGCACCTTTTGATTCTAAATATGACCGTTTTTTACGCGATGAATATGACCTTACGGTCTTAGAAGATTTGGGACGTACCTTGTTCTTTTCTAACAACAATAACAATTGTGCATCTTGTCATCTACTCAAAGAAGAAGATGCGATAGGTGAGACCTTTAGTAATTATGAGTATAGAAATATTGGTGTACCTCAAAATCATGCCTTGATGGCAAAAAATGTGGTCAATCCTAAGACTTTTATAGACCATGGTTTACTGAACAACCCCAAGGTATCTGACCTCAAATATGATGGGAAATTCAAAGTACCCACGCTTAGAAATGTAGCTGTAACAGCTCCTTATATGCACAATGGGGTATTTCAGAAGCTTTCTACGGTAGTAGAATTCTATGATAAGTATGTCAATAAAGAACGTATCTTGAACCCTGAGACGGGTAAAGTATGGGCAGAAGCAGAGGTCAAGGTCAATGAAGAAGATATGAAGTTACTCAAAGAAGCCAAAATCTTGACAGAACGTAAAGTCAAGGCACTGGTAGCATTTATGAAGTTATTGACGGATAAGAAATATGAACATCTTATCCCTTTAGAAGATTAAGATAAAAAGTAAAAGGCAAAAATATGAAAAAAACACTAATACTACTGAGTATAACATTCTTATGGAGTAGCTTTGTCTATGCTTCTGAGGTAGTCAATGTCTATTCCCATAGGCATTATGCTGTCGATAAAAAGTTGTACAAACGCTTTAAGCAAGCAAACAGGAATCAAGGTCAATCTCATTAAAGCAAGTTCAGCAGAATTGATTAAACGTATAGAAAAAGAGGGTAAATATACCAAAGCCGATGTCTTACTCACAACCGATGTAGGGATGCTAGAACTCGCACGTAGCAAAGGGATATTTCAGCCTATAGATTCTGATTTTTTAGACAAAACCATTCCTGCGTATTTGCGTGACAAAGACAATCTATGGTTTGGATTGACCAAAAGGGCAAGGGTGATTGCCTATAATATTGATGAAGTATCAGCGTCAGAACTCAGTACTTACTCTGCTTTGACTGCTCCCAAATGGAAAGAACGTATCGTCATTACCAAATCTACAGAAGTCTATAATCAATCTCTTTTGGCATCGTTTATCGTCAAAGATGGCAAAGAGAAAGCCACACAATGGGCAGAAGGTATCAAAGCCAATATGGCACGTAAACCTACAGGCGTAGATAAGGACAGTTTACGTTCTATCGCTGCAGGTTTGGGTGATGTAGCCATTGCCAATACCTATTATATCGGTCAAATGAAACATGGTAAAAGTATCTCAGACCAAGCTACAGCAGAAGTTGTAGGCATATTTTTCCCCAATCAAGGCAAGGATGAGGGAGGCACACATATCAATATCTCTGGTGCAGGAGTTGTAGCCCATGCCAAGCACAAAGCCAATGCTGTTAAATTTATAGAATTTTTGGTATCGGTTGAAGCACAAGAAGCCTTTGCCAAAGTCAATTTTGAATATCCTGTCAATGCTGAAGCGAAGGTATCAGATTTACTGCTCTCATGGGGTATATTTAAAGAAGACCACACTTCATTATATCAAAATCGGTACCCAAAACAAAGAAGCCGTCAAAATGTTTCACCGTATCGGATGGGATAAATAAGGCGTGAAAAAAGTATTCATCAATAAATATACTCTAGGAAGTACCTTTTTTACACTCTTGATACTTCTGCCTATTACGATGATATTGATAGATGCTTTTGGGGGTGATTCTGAGACTTTGGAACATCTCAAAGCCACAGTTTTAGAAGATTATATCTTCAATACGCTAAAGCTCATATTTTTTGTTTCTATTTTATCTTTGATTTTTGGGGTAGTGAGTGCGTATATTACGGTATTTTATGAGTTTCGTTTTGTGACACTTTTTTCTATTTTGTTGGCATTGCCTTTTGTGATACCTACGTATATATTGGGTTATATTTATAGTGATATTTTTGGGTTTTTTTCTCCTTTGCATTTGTGGCTCAAAGACTTAGGCATAGTCGAAAAGCATTATTTTGATATACTCAATTTTAATTCTGTAGCAGTGATTTTGAGTTTGGGTTTGTATCCTTATATCTATCTCATTGTCAAATCTTCTTTTCTCAAAAGTTCTTCGGCTCTTTTGTATCCTGCTTTGTCTTTAGGCAAGAGTCGTACAGCACTTTTTTATCAAGTGATACTTCCCCTTTCTCGTCCTGCGATTATTGGCAGTCTTTCTTTGGTTATTATGGAAGTAGTCAATGAATATGGTACGGTCTCTTATTATGGCGTAGATACCTTGAGTACGGCGATATACAGTGCATGGTTTGGACTCAATGACCCTAAGAGTTCGGCATTTTTGAGTATGATTGCGATGAGTATTATTTTTGTCTTGTTGGCAATAGAGAAGTTTTCAAGAGGTTCTAGTACGTATAAAAGTGAAGCTATTAGCAAGAAATTAAAAAAAGTACCTTTATTGGGTATCAAGAAATATTTAGCCTATTTATTTTTGTCTATTCCTGTCTTTTTTGGTTTTATCTTGCCTATGATTTGGATAGTATTTTATGCCTACCGATATGCTAGGGATGTCATTGATGAGGAGTTTGCTATCTCGATACTCAATTCCTTTGTCTCTTCTTCTTTTTCGGCATTTTTTATTGTATTTTTGGCATTTTTTATCTCTTATACTGTAAGGATTCATAAGAACAATTATACCAAGTACCTAACCAAGTTTTCAGGTATTGGCTATGCTATCCCTGGTGTGGTGATTGGTGTGGGAGTGTTGAGTTTGTTTTCTACCATTGACCATGCCTTGATTGCCCTTTTGGATTTGGATGAATTGCTTTTGTCGGGTACCTTGATAGCGATGGTGTTTGGTTATGTGGTACGCTTCTTGGCAGTGGGACTCAATATGACGGAATCGAGTTACGAAAAGATTAGTATCAATATCACCAAAGCCTCACGCAATTTGGGCTTAAACTATTGGCAAACACTCTTACGCGTAGAGTTCCCTATTATGAAAAAGACTTTACTTTTTGCCTTTTTATTAGTCTTTGTTGATGTCATCAAAGAATTGCCTTTGACCTTGGTACTTAGACCCTTCAACTATGAAACACTCTCCACCAAGACCTATGAATATGCGACAAACAGCATGATACAAGAGTCTGCGATTTATGCCTTGGTGATTGTGTTACTGTGTTTTATCCCTGTATTGCTTAGCAATGCCAAACAGAAAGAGGAGCGTTAAGATGTTGGAATTAAAGCATGTGAGTAAAGCCTTTGGAAGCCATAAGGTACTTGAGGATATTAATCTGGAGATTCAAGAGGGCGAGATTATCTCACTTCTAGGAAAGAGTGGTTCAGGGAAAAGTACGATACTCAATATCATCGCAGGGTTTGAAGAAGCCGATAAAGGCTGTATGGAATATCAAAATAGGGTGATATTTTCAGAACAATTTTTTTGCGAACCCCAAAACAGAGATATAGGGTTTGTCTTTCAAAACTATGCACTTTTCCCTCATCTGACTCTTGCTAAAAATATAGCCTTTGGTATTAGTGCGAAGCCAAAATCCTTACAAAAATTATCGTGACAGAGCTTTTGGATTTGGTCAATATGCAAGGTATGGGACAAAAATATCCCCATCATATTAGTGGAGGGCAACAGCAACGTATTGCGATTGCTAGGGTACTAGCAAGGCAGAGTCCCTTGGTACTGTTTGATGAAGCCTTTTCTAGTATAGATGAAATGCTCAAACTCAAACTCATCGCCCAACTCAAAGAGATTATCCATTCACAAAAGAAAACAGCTATCTTTGTCACCCACGACCCCAAAGAAGCTATTTTATTGAGTGACCGTATTGCCTACATAGAAGAGGGTAAAATCATACAATTTGATACCCCTATGCAATTACACACTGCACCTAATACGCCTTCAGTAGAAGCCCTTTTTGGAACAGATAGTTTTATTTTTAAGCGTATCGAAGATTTAATTTAACTATAATCCTTGTTATTTTCAAAAGGTTATCAATGAGAGCATTATTAAGCGTTAGTGACAAAGCAGGAATCATAGAGTTTGCCAAAGGCTTAGAAAAAATGGGTTGGGATATCATCTCCACAGGTGGCACACACAAAAAGCTTCATGACGCAGGGGTAAAAGTGATCGAAATTGATGAAGTCACCAAATTTCCAGAGTGTTTTGAAGGGCGTGTTAAAACCCTCAATCCTTTTGTGCATGGTGGTATTTTGTACAAGCGAAATGACGAAGCCCATGTAGCACAAGCCAAAGAGCTAGGTGTTGAAGGCATAGATTTGGTTTGTGTGAATTTGTATCCTTTTAAAGAAACCATAGAACGCACCGAAGATTTTGGCGAGATTATTGAAAATATCGACATTGGAGGACCTACCATGGTACGTTCGTCAGCCAAAAACTTCCAAGATGTGCTTATTGTCACAGATGTAAGCGATTATGATAGCGTCTTGTCTGCTCTTGAACATCAAGAAGACAGCCTAGACTTTAGACGCGACTTGATGATAAAAGCCTTTGAACACACAGCGTCTTATGATGCCATGATAGCCAACTATATGAACGGACGATTTAATGATGGTTTTGGTGATTATCAATTTATTACAGGCAAAAAGTCATTCCAAACACGTTATGGCGAAAACCCTCATCAAAAAGGTGCTCTCTATGAATTTGATACACACTTTACAAAGAATTTCAAACAAGTCAAAGGCGAAGCCTCATTTAACAATGTAAACGATGTAAACGGAGCATTAAAAATCGCTTCAAGCTTTGGTGATGAAGAAGCTGTATGTATTGTCAAGCATGGTAATCCTTGTGGTTTCGCTCTCAAAGAGTCACTTTTTAACTCTTATACCGAAGCCTTGCGTTGTGACCCAGTCTCTGCCTTTGGTGGTGTGGTTGCGGTCAATGGTATCGTAAACAAAGCCTTAGCCGAAAAGATGAATGAAATCTTCTTAGAAGTAGTAATGGCAGTAGATTTTGATGAAGATGCCTTAGAAGTATTCGCCAAGAAAAAGCGTCTGAAACTCTTCTCTCAAAATGGAAAAGCCTTAGGAAATAAAAGACTTGGTGATGAGCAAAGACAGCCATGATTTCAAACATGTAGATGGTGGATTTGTCTATCAAAACTCTGATTGTATTTGTGACAATGAAGTACACAATGCCCACAAAAAATCAGAACTCACAGCCACAAACCAAGAAATGAAAGACCTAGAAATCGCATGGAAAGTAGCAGGTCTGACCAAATCAAACTGTGTCGTCTATGTCAAAGACTCAGCCATGGTAGCAGTAGGCATGGGAATGACAAGTAGAGTGGACGCTGCACAATGTGCCTTGAAAAAAGCCAAAGAGATGGACATAGATGTATCTGGAGCTGTCATGGCATCCGAAGCATTCTTCCCTTTCCGTGACAGTATAGACGCAGCAGCAGAAGCAGGAATCAAAGCCATTATAGAACCAGGAGGAAGCATCAGAGACCAAGAAATCATTGATGCATCTAATGAGCATGGTATTTCACTTTACTTTACTACGGTGAGACATTTTTTGCATTAGTAGGTGAGTGTGTGTCATATCATACACCGTAGGGTGCCGTTTTCAACACACCTTTATCTAAGGTGTTGGCTATGATTATATTCAAGACGGGGTTGATAAAACGAGTTATTAAATATTTTATGCTAAACTCTACTATAGATACAACGAAAGGATATAGATGATATTACATAAAAAAATAAAACGCTTTACCGTTATGGCTTTGCTATCGTCTTCATTGGTTTTTACGGCTTGTACGCCTCAAGAACAGGCATTGGCAACGGGTGTGGTAGCTGGGCTAGTGGTGGCTTCGGAAGCGTATAGTTATCCCTATCATTATAATCAGCCGTATTATTATAGGGGTGGTAGGTACTATTATGGTGGGTATTATTCTGGTGGGTATTATCATTATCATGGTAGGCGATATAATAATGGACATTATTATAACAATGGATACAGATATCATAATGGTCGGCGTTATCGTGCAGAAGTAGGGAACTATGGGCATTATAACAATAGAACACAATATAAGAATCGTAAGTCTTATCGTAATGATACTAAATATGGTTCACATGATAGGCAAGATTATAGAGATAGAGACAGAACGATCCAGAGAGACAGGAACCATAAGGATCATCAACGTACACAAGTCAGTCGAGCTAGACTCTCAGACTATCGTTAGCAGACTAACCAATTTTCCATTTTGAATAGGTCTTGTGTGGAGGGCATTCCCTTCCATCCGTTGGACTCTAGGTACATGAGCTTGTTTCCAAAGTATCCTACAATATATTTCTCTTTGTAGATAGGGAAAGTCCCTGAGTCGAGCATGGCAAAAATATCTTCATAGCTTTTGGCTATCTCATAATACTCAAAATCAAAACTATGTAGGGCTATAATCGCACAGTGGAGCATTTCATTGCTATGCATGGTGCTACTAAGGGAATAGTACGAGGGATAAGATACGGCTGGGTCTTCTAAGAGTTCGCAGATATACAGGCGTGTTTTCTTTTTGCTATACATGGTCTTAGCTTTCTTTTTTGGATTTGATATAAATATTGTCACAATACCTATCAAAGGTTTGAATAATCCTACTCATCTTGTCATTGGAACGTAAGTCAGTATAAGGTCTATCATCTTCAAACCATAGTAGATTGGGTACGTCTTTTCTCAGATGTGTATCTAGGGCTTTGGCTTTGCTGTCACCTTGTGCTTCTATGACAAAGTAGAGGCTAGGGTAGTAGGTATATTGCTCAAAGCTAGAGATGACTACTTCATAGTGTGCAAAATTGGCTATGACTTCATCTATCTTTGATCTTGTGAAGAGGCAATCTCTTTTTCTAGTGTGGCTTTGAGTTGTATGGCTTGGGAGTCTGTGATACTATTGTCTTGGTCTTCTATCTGTTTTTTGAGTGCCAATCGTGATTTACTTTTCCATATTTCAAACTCAGAAGGCAGTGCTTTGGAGACTTTGTCTGGACTAAATATTTCTTTTTTCTTATGTTTCATAGACAAGGTATATTTAAAAGCAGGATGCTCAGCGTTGATAATCTTGGCATAATCATAAAAATGGTTGTGCTTTTTGATGCCTTTGTCGAGTTCATCTTGACGTACTTGAAGCTCTAAATCCAAGAACTCTCTAAGGGTCTCTTGGGAGATAAGATAGAGGATGATACCATTGTATTGAATAGGTTTGAGGTTTTGTAGGAGTGAGGCTACTTGTTGTTCAATCTGAGTGACTAGCATAGTTTTCCTTATTCACTTTTAAGTAATATATCATTTTTAAGATTAAAGTAACTTTTGGATACAATCAATCTATGAAAAAACCTCTAAATGACCCTCTAAAAATACACTTTAAGCACAGTACTGTAGAAAACCTACACCTTTTTTCTAGCCTTCTTAAAAAAGATGTCAATAGCATTTTGGAAGAAGCCTTAGAACAATATTTTGATACCGTACAAAAAGCCATGATGGACAAAAATATCAATGATGAGAATGCTATGACCAATTTGAACTATAACGAGTTTTGGGATGATGTAGATTTGGATGATTAGTATCACGCAGATAGCTCAGAAGCTAAAACCCATACTCAAAGAGCTATTGATAGGAGTGCTGATACTTATCGTGCTGAGTAATGTCATAAGCTACTATCGTTCTGCTTCTTTAAGTTCGTTACAACGCCCTCATGTGAGTGTCAGAGCTTCTTGATGGCTCTATGTATGATTTGAGTAAATCTAAGCCTTTGCTGATACATTTTTGGGCTACATGGTGTCCTACTTGTAAACTAGAAGCGAGTAATATAGCGTTTGTATCGGCACGTTATGAAGTGTTGAGTATTGCTATAGACTCAGGGAGCGATGAGGTGCTAAGGGCGTATATGCAAGAGCATGATTTACACTTTAACGTACTCAATGACCAAGAAGGTGTATGGGCGAAGTCTTTTAATGTCCAAGTGTATCCTACGACATTTATTTATGATACGCAAGGCGAGTTAGAATTTACAGAAGTAGGCTATACGAGCATAGCAGGATTTATGTTGAGATTGTCTATGCTAGAATAAAGGGGGCTTTTTGTATGCCATTAAATGTGGTTTGTTTGACCAAAGTATAGCCTATCATATTGTCAAAAATGAGCGTATCTCCTTGCTCTAAGGGTGAGTCAAAGTGATAGACTCCCAAGCTATCTCCTGCGATACAACTCATGCCTGTAAGTTCATAGGTATAAGCAGTAGGAGTACTAGAAGTGCCTCTAACTTCAAGGGTACGCTGGGTAATGGCTACATCCAAGAGATGTGTTTCTATAGAAGTATTTAAAATCACTTTGGGAATATCAGCGTCTATAATATCAAGTATGCTACATCTAAAATAGCCTGTATTTTCAACCACACTACTAGCAGGTTCAAAGTAGAGCGTAATGTGAGGATATTGTATTTCAAAATCCTCTATCGTCTCATGAAACATTATACTATCATAGTCATCAGCCGTAAAGTTTTGACCTCCTCCTAGATTGAGCCATTGTAATGAGGGTAAGAGCCATGTGTAGTGTAGCAAGATATGAGCAAAGAGTTGAGCAAGAGCAGGGGTTTCTTGATGACAAAAGGCATGAAAATGTAAGCCTTGTAGTACTTTAAACCGTGTAGGATTCTGTTGATAGGCTTCTTGAAACTTTTGAGTATCTACGCCAAACCTACTTTGTGCATGGCTACTGTCACAATAGGAAGGTTGCTTGAGTTGGAGTTTGGGATTGATGCGTAATCCTAGCGAAGTCCAAGAGGCTAGGGTTTCTGCGTAACTGTCCCATTGAGAAAGAGAATTAAAACTCATCGTCTGAGAGGCTTTTGCCAAAGGCAGTGCTTCATGGGGATAAAAAGCAGGGGCATAGCTATGCTTATGTGCATTTTTTAGGGTCTTATCTAGGGCTAGGATATGAGAGAGTTCTTCTACATTGCCTACACTCCATCCTGAGAAAACCGATGCTATGAGTGCTAAACCTTGTGGCTCATGAAAACATTTGAGAGTATAAAGCCATACGATATTATGCTGTCTTTCCCAAGGCTTCAAAAATACGTAAATTGGCTTGAAGACGTGCTTCTTGGAGTACAAAACATGGAGAAGGCAAAAAGCTATGCTTAGTCATACCAGCGATTCCACCCTTGGGAATAATAATAAATTAGTCCATGATTACTAAGCTTATTGCTTTTGACTTCTCTTTTTGGCTGTCTTTGTCAAATATTTTCATCGTATTCATCGTTTGGGTATCAATGTATCTGAAACTAGCTTTGGCTGTGATAGTCTCTAGGGGTAGCTTAAGATGCGATGCTAAGATAAATCCCCATTCTCCAAAACTAGGCACATAGCTATGATAAGGCAATACTTTGAAGTTTGATTCTTCTAAGGTTTTGGCAATACACCAAAAGGCATCAGGAGAAAAGATAGGAGAAGTCGCTTGTGTGACTATAGCACACTTGAACGAGAGAGGTGAGAAGAGAGCAGGTGATAAAAAGGCCTTTAGAATAGAGCCTACTGAGCGAAATAGTATTGGGGTCAGGCAGGTCAATAATGATGACATCATAGAAAAGGTCTATGAGAATCTTCCTATAAATTTCCATGCATCTAGATTGAATACAGCTAACTTTGCGGGCTATCGTAGAGCATGGTTATTGAGAGGTACTTAGGCGTGGGTGGGTTTTGAAAAGTGTGGTAACTGCCTCGTCCGAATCCACAAGGGTGATGTGTTTGACCTTGTCCAGGCTTGAGAGTACTTCGCGTAATGCCAATCCATCACCACCACCAATGAAATGAGTACTTCTTCATGGGATTTACTACATCATGCTCATTACAAGGATGTACCAAAGGACTCATGGTAACGGTGAACCATCAATACTGTCAAACTGTAAAGCACCATTGATATAACATTGGATACGTCCTTTGTTGGCTGTGATAATGAGCTTGGTAGGGCTGTGTTTGCTATAAATGATGTTGTTCTTTGATAGAGTTTTTTTTTCTATCATGGAGGTGAGTGTAGTGGACTTGATAACGGCTCAAGGATGAGTATGAGAGCAATGATGACAAATAGGCAAAAAGGTAGCGCTTTGCCTAAAATATCTCTAAAAGATAAACCATGCTAGAATCTGCAAGATTAGATTACCAAACAAAAAAGGCTGGTACATATAGACCTAGCTGGTATAGTACCCAAAGGAAAGTAGCAAGCGAACAATGCCCCAATATAATCTACATTAAAGACAATTG
>JAUZSQ010000094.1 GCA_030949325.1 Sulfurovum sp. | reverse complement strand
TAAAATTCCAAGTATTACTTAAGAAACTTTGCAAGTAGGGAGTATGTCAGGGTTTACTTAGCTTAATATAAGCTTCTGTATGTGGATACTTGTTATATAGAAGACACTCCCAGACCCAAGAGTGCTTCTTCTAGGAGTTCGTAGTTCCTTGTGCAGTAGTTGTTTGTACTAGGGAAACGATATGTGCATAGTTTATAAATGTATGGGCTTCACCTAGCTGAATATTGAGTATCACACTTTGGGAGTCTCACGTTCAAAATCGAAAGTAATCCTATAATGACATCAAAGGTCAAGGCTTCGATATGAATCTGTCATCGCTTAGACTTTAGTTCTTTTTTGAAGAGTCTCACGATATTGGGCGTGTGCTTGTAACTAATGATAAAAGCAATCCAAATGGGTGCATGAGAACCAATACCTTCTACTTGGGGATAAAGCAGATACGAAGCTATAATAAATGCTAAAAGTCCAATGAGAAAGTGAAGACAGGGAAGAAATCTTTAGACCTTCGCAAGACCTAGCCATACCCCAATGGCAATGAGTGCAGTGAATAGCATCACGCGATAAGCAGACACCAAATCCAGTAGCCACACCTTTGCCACCTTCAAAAGACAAGACTGAAAAACAGTGACCCATGACAGCCAAGACAGCAATCGTCCACAAGACACTTTGAGGAGTATCACATCATGGCTACGATGATGACTAGCACCCCCTTAATCGCATCCAAAAAGAGTAAAATAGCTCCTTAGTTTTTGGCAAAGTAAAAGGTTTAATCTCTTGACAACACGCAAGACATTTGTAGCCCCAATATTGCCAGAACCTCTTTGATATCCACTCCTGCAAACTGTTTGGCAAGTATATATCCAAAGGTATAGAGGAAATGAGATAGACAGCAAAGATAGAGTAATATATTTTTTGATTCGTTAGGTAAGTCGCATGATTTATCCACAATTGGGGTCTTTATACTGCAAATTTTAGCCGAATTTAGCTAAAATCCATACTATACCAAGCGTAAAGGGGTAAATGATGATAGATTTTAAATCAGAAATAAATAGAATGAAGCAAACATTAGATGTCTGCGCTGTAGTAGCACACTATTGCCAACGTGACGAAGGTCTTTGAGATGGCAGACATTACAGGAGACAGCCTCTAGAATTAGCCAGAAGATGCCAAGCCGATGACAATACATGGGTGGTCTTTTTGTGGTAGTGGAGCATGGGGCAATCGGTCAAAATCATGGGCCCAACAAAAGCGTGTACTCATGCCCTAAATTGCCTGTTTGTGCCATGGCTCGTATGATGGATGGTTCTTACTTTGAAAGAGTCTGTACAGTACATGACAGACAGAGGCATAGCACGAGAAGATATTTTGCCCTATTACTCTACATAAACTCCGATGCCTCAGTCAAAGCCAAAGTAGGAGAAATGGGTGGATACGTCCGCACTTCTCTTCCAATGCGTTTAAGATTATAGCAAAAAGGCTTAGAGACGGGCAAGAAGAAGATACTGTTTGTGCCCGATAGATGTCTAGGACAAAAATTTTGCCATCCAAATGGGACTCAAGTCGTGAGTCATCGGTGGTGAAAAGACGGAAAGGGGTGTGACCCAAAAGAAGCAGAGACATTATTTGTTTTAACGGTTTTGTTCTGTGCATCAACTTTTTACGGTAGATGATGTAGAATTTTATCGCAATAAGTTTCCTGATATCAAAATTCCAGCCGTGCATCCTGAGTGTGACCCTCAGTGTGGTGGCTGTAGCAGACTTCTCAGGCTCTACTCCACAGCTCATCAAATATGTAAACGAGCTTGACCCACGCACAAAAGTAGCCATAGCACAGAATACAACCTCGTCAAACCGTATGCGTAAAGGCAATACCACGTGCTGTCTTCCACCAAACCCGAATGCCCAACCATGAATGAAACCACATTAGAAGATTTGTATAATACGCTCAAATCCATAGAAGACGACAAACCCATCAACGAAATCTTCATCGAACCAGAAGTAGCCAAATATGCGAACGAAGCCTTGGAACGTATGTTGGCGATTGTGTAGGGTGTTAAATATGTTTAATATAATAAGCAATAAATTATGATTATGTTTAATGTATTATACACTAAGGCTTTTCATGCTGACTAAACTTTTTGAAAAATATATACAAATATCTAGAATACAAAATTATAGTTACAAAAGATATATTTTTAATAAAATTCATTTTAAAGATAAGATGATAGGGATACTAGGTAGTCGTGGTGTTGGCAAAACAACGCTTATCATACAATATTTAGATAGCTTAGATGTACCCATATCTCAAAAGCTTTATTTTAGTGCCGATAGTATTATCACGAGTTCTGTCTCACTCTATGATATCGCAGATACCTTTTATAAAAGTGGTGGGAAAGTACTGGCTATTGATGAGATTCATAAATATAAAGATTTTGAGAAAGAGTTAAAAGAAATATATGATTTTTTAGATATTCAAGTGATTTTTAGTGGTTCAAGTGCTTTACAGTTGGAACATAAGAAAGCTGATTTGAGTCGTAGAGCAGTGTTATATAGGGTCAAAGGTTTATCTTTTAGAGAGTTCTTGGAACTTAAGTTAGATAAACAGTTTAGAAGTTATACACTAGACGAAATAGTAGAGCAGCATAGCAAGATAGCAGAGCAGACATCACAAGCGAAATCAAACCATTTGAATACTTCAAAGAATATTTACAATCAGGATACTTTCCTTATTATTTTGAAAATGAAGAAACCTATAGTATGAAGTTAGAAGCCACGGTCAATACGGTGATAGAGTCAGATTTACCCATCATTTTTAATATAGAAGCTCAAAATATTCAAAAACTCAAACAATTGGTAAATCTAATATGTCAGTCTAAGCCTTATGAATTAAATATGTCAACCCTCTCGAAAAAGATAGGTATCAATAGAAATACACTCTATCAATACATACATTATCTCACGATGGGGAATATATTTAGCTCTGTGAAAAGTAAAGCGAAAGGGGATACGGTTTTTACTAAACCACAAAAACTTTACCTCAACAATCCAAATCTAACATTTAGCTATTGTCAATCGAATGAAATAGGCACGATACGAGAACAGTTTTTTCTCAATATGTTAAGTGAGAATCATACGATATCTTATCCTAAAGTAGGTGACTTTTATTGTGAAGATAAATACACTTTTGAAATCGGGGGTAAAAATAAAGGTTTTGGACAGATAAAAGATATACCCAATAGCTTTGTAGTAGCAGATGATATGGAGATTGGATTTGCTAATAAATTGCCCTTGTGGTTGTTTGGGTTTTTGTATTAAATAATAACTAAAAGGAAAAAAGTGCAAAAAGAAGATTTTTTAAAAGCCCTTGTGGCTGAAGATGTAGGTCGGGGGGATTTGTTTTCTCGGATTTCTACTTCAAAGGAGATACGCTCGTATATACTTGCCAAGAGTGAGGGGGTATTTGCTG
>JAUZSQ010000092.1 GCA_030949325.1 Sulfurovum sp. | reverse complement strand
TTATACATATATACATATATATATATAAATACTATATATCATATACTATACAATAATAGCAATAATACACACACATTTGGCTTCCGGCCAAAGTTCCTGTTTCTGCATGCTTTTATAGTCCTAAATGTGACCAATCATAGGCCAACAAGGTATAGTTACCTACTCTTTGTTACTTTGCTCTATACCACTCCTTCTATGATTGGGTCATTGGAGGAGGGAATTGTTACTTCTTCATTATTATAAATCGCCATGACGCTTGGACTTGACTCCATCCATCAGTCTCTAATACTAGGTTCATTCCACTTTGGCTTATGTTTTGTATTCATCTCACCTCTTACTAACTTCTCATATCTTTTTTTTAGTCTTTGATTCGCATGTCTTTTTCTTTTACTTGTATAATAGCACTTTTTCTTTTGAGTTAGTTGTGTAGAAAGGTATGCTTCTATGCTATTTTTGACTTCTAAGGCTTTTGATAAAAACCCTCTTCTTCTTGAAGTGTCTGAGCTTCGGTCAAATTAGTATAGGAATTTAAGAGGCTTGTAGTGAGGATTAGGCTTATAGCTAATTTGGCTTTCTTTTTTCATGAGGGTTTCCCTAGTGTTTTGTAGATTATAGCCTAAATAAAATAAGAGAGGCACATCTCGTTCCCTCCCCATCGCTCCTGCGTGGGAATGCATACGAGAGTTAATTGAACTGACTATATGCATTCCCACCGAGGACGGATGGGAACGAGGGATAGTATGACAAGGTAAGTATAAAGTGTAAAGCATCACTTTATACTTTGTATGATATACTACCGTATTCAATTACTAAAGGAGTATAAAATGAATACACCATCAACGGCGTTTATTTGGGCATCATGGATTGCATTTGCTACAGGATTTTTAGGTTTTATCCTAGGGGCCATGCCAACATGGAATTAAATGAAAAAGGGTATTATCTATCTGTATTGTTTTTTGGCTTATTCTCAGCTGTTTCTTTACAAAAAACCCTTAGAGATAAATGGAAAATATCCCCGTATCGCATATCTATTTTTTGATTTGTTGGTTTTCTTTTCTTTTTGCCATATTGTTGAGTATTGGCTATGAATGCTTTTTACTTTTGCTGAAAAGGATTTTATTTAATGTCTTTCTTTTTAAGCCTTTATGCTTCTATTTCGGTACAAAAAAATATTAGAGATATACTCTATGTTTTCCCTAGTGAAATCATCGAAACCTCAAAAGAAGTGAAAGTAGTCTCTTAGATAAATATTCTATGTTATAATCAATCAAAACAAGGATTTTAGATGATTATTACCAATATAGAGAGTATTCCAAATCGTGAGATTATTAGTCATTTTGGTGTGGTTTCAGGTTCTACAGTCAGAGCCAAGCATGTGGGTAGAGATTTGATGGCAGGTCTCAAAAATATATTTGGTGGAGAGCTTGTAGAATATACTGAGCTTTTGAACGAATCAAGAGAAGAGGCAATGGGTCGGATGAAAAAAGAGGCTCAATCTTTGGGTGCAAATGCCATACTTAATGTACGGTTTTCTACCTCATCTGTCGCTGCTGGTGCATCAGAACTTTATGTTTATGGTACGGCTGTAAAGATTGCATAATGATTGATATTATCATTGTATTAACACTTTTATTATTGGGATTTATCTTTGGTTCTATTGCAGAAAAAAACCATTATAAATCTATCAGAAGAAGAGAAAATCTATTTAAGCATATCCCCACTATTGGACTCAAAAACCCTATCAATCCTGATAATATTCGCACCACGAGATTGGTTGTGGGCAATGTGGTTATCTCTGTAGATTATTTCAAAAGGTTTATGGCATTTATTAGCAATATTTTTGGTGGCAATGTAAGCTCTTATGAAACGCTAATTGACAGGGCTAGACGCGAAGCCATTTTGAGACTCAAAGAAGATGCCAAAGGTGCAAGTGAGATTATTAATCTCAAATTAGAAGCAAGTTCCATCAACAAAAGTGCCAAAGGAAGTATTGGTTCTATCGAGATGTTTGCTTATGCCACGGCAATTTATAGAAAGAAGTGAAAGAGGATACTAGGAATGCGTAAAGTATAGATTGGTTATAATCTCCTAAAATATGTAGGGCTATTATGAACTTTGAAGCTTACCCTTTTGAAAAACTCAACACTCTGTTAGAAGATATTGAACCCAACGCAGATTATGCACCTCTTTCTTTGACTATTGGAGAGCCACAATTTGATACTCCATCATTTATTTTGGATGCACTAAGAACCAAAGCATCACTTCTGAATAAATACCCCAAAACCTCAGGAGGGAAAGTCTTGCGTGATGCGATGCTCAAATATAATCAAGAGCGTTTTGATTTGAGTTTGGCACAAGCAGAGATTATTCCTACTTTTGGTACGCGTGAAGTCTTGTTTAACTTTCCTCAATTTTTATTGGATGATATAGAGAATCCTGTGATGGTTTTTCCCAATCCTTTTTATCAAATCTATGAGGGGGCTAGTAAGGCTAGTCATGCTGAGGTACATTATCTCAATCTCAATGTGTCAAATCATTTTCAACCTGAGATAGATGAAGAGGTACTCTCTCGTGCCAATTTAGTTATCCTCAATTCTCCTAACAATCCTACGAGTACAGTGATACCTATGGAAGCCTTGCAAAGATGGGTAAAGTTGGCACTTAAATATGATTTTGTTTTGCTCAATGATGAGTGTTATATTGATTTATATTTGGATACACCTTTGCCGTCTTTGCTCAATGCTAGTAGGGCTGTGGGTAATGAAGACTTCCACAATATATTGGTGATTAATTCTATTTCCAAACGCTCTTGTGCCCCTGGTTTACGCTCAGGATTTATAGCAGGAGATGCGAAGATATTGAAATCGTATATGGTGTATCGTACATATATAGGCTGTGCATCGCCTTTGCCTTTGCAAGAAGCATCGGCTGTAGCGTGGGCAGACCAAACCCATGTGGCAGTATTTCGTGACAAGTATCGAGCCAATTTTGAAGTGGCAAAAGAGATATTGGGTGTAGCCATACCTGAGGCTACGTTTTATATTTGGCTCAAAGTAGAAGATGAAATAGGGTTTACTAAGAGGCTTTATCAAAGCTATAACCTCAAAATACTGCCAGGTTCATTTTTGGGACGAGAAGGAGAAGGGCAGGGTTATGTACGCTTAGCTCTAGTCTATGAGGTACACAAGACAAAAGAAGCGTTAGAACGCATCAAAATGGCACTGGAGAATAACCAATGAAAGAAGAAGCAGAAATACACGTAGAAGAACTCAAAAAAGACCCTGAATTCTTGGCAAATATTGCGAAACTTGAAGTAGAGTGTAAAGCAGAGCAAAGCATTGCCAAAGGCTATCAACTCTTGGATGCTCAGCTTATTATCGAAGCCCCCGAAGAAGAGATTAATGAGATTTTTACTTTTATTGTCAATAACGCTTTTGATAGACTAGCCCAAAAACTCAGCGATGCACAAAGCTTTGATATGAAAGAAGCCGAAGACTTAGCTACGGCTAGGGCTATCTATGAACACGCGATTGAACGCTATAGCCAAAAGGACAAAAAAGGAGCAAAAGAGATATTTTTGATATTGCATCATACCATAGACCATGCTGTACTCCAAGATGCGATGATGATACACGCAGCGTCTGTGATGGCAGGGCATACCTTTGAAGACTTTATTGATAACCTAGTCGATGTCTCAGCAGTCGATGAAAATGACCCTTTGGCATTTTTTATCCAAACTTTTAGCGAACCTAGAGCCGATGTACTCAATAAATTTGCCAAAGAAATCAAAGAAGCAAAAGCAGAACTCAAAATGTTTAAAGAGAGCCAATGAAAATACACTTTATAGGTATAGGTGGCATAGGACTCTCTGCCTTGGCAAAATTTTTGGTCAATGATGGGCATAAAATTTCGGGTTCAGACATCAAACAAAGTGAAATTACCGATGATTTGGCGACGAACTTTTCTGCAAAAATTACGATACCTCACCATGAAGACGCTGTAGAGGGGGTAGATAGAGTGATATATTCAGCAGCTGTGCGTCCGAATAATCCTGAGTATATACGAGCCAAAGCTTTGGGTATTGAGCTTTTGTCGCGTAAAGATGCCTTGAAGTCTATTTTGGGCGATAAAGAAGTCTATGCTGTAGGAGGCGCACACGGCAAGAGTACGACTTCTGCGATGCTCTCTGCTATTTTGTCTGATGCTAATGCACTCATTGGGGCTATTTCTAAAGAATTTGGCTCAAATGTGCGTAATCGTGACAATGACAAAGTCGTATTTGAAGCCGATGAGAGTGATGAGAGCTTTCTCAATTCTAACCCTTATTTGGCGATTGTCACCAATGTAGAGCCTGAACACATGGAATATTACGAATATGATGAAGTGCGTTTTTATGGGGCTTATACCAACTTTTTGCGTTTGGCAAAAGTGCGTGTGATTAATGCTGAAGATACATTTTTGGCTTCTGTGGAGATGGAAAGTATCAAGCTTTATCCTTCTAAAGATATAGATAATATTGAATTTGTCTTGGTAGAGGGTGAGCCTCATACGAAGTTTAGCCTTTTGGACTTGGGGATGTTTGAAGTCTTTGGCTTTGGCAATCATATTGCCTTAGATGCTTCTTTGGCAATATTGGCTTCTTTGGAATTGGGTAAAGATGTAGAAGATATACGGTCTAACCTTTTAGCCTATAAGGGGATTAAAAAACGTTTTGATATTGTACAAAATTGTAAGGATTGTGTGGTCATTGATGATTATGCACACCATCCTACAGAGATAAAAGTCACCATGGAATCTTTACAAACGTATAAAGCATTACGAGGGTTTTCCAAGATTTTTGTGATTTGGCAACCCCATAAGTATTCACGGACGATGGACAACCTTCAAGCTTTTGTAGAATGTTTTGCAGGGGTAGATGAATTGGTCATTTTACCTATATGGTCAGCAGGAGAACTTGAGATGAAGATTGACCTCAAAGGAGCATTTTCTCGCTACAAATTACTCATGGCAGATAGCATCACCAAAGAAGATGGTATCGTCAAAGTCCTGCGTGATGCTAAGGTTATTCGTCAGTATTCTAGTGATTTAATCACAGCCTTTGGTGCAGGAGATATTAGCTATCAGATACGAGGGGAGTAGTGAGGTTCTCGTAGAACTTTGATACTATTGTTATTAAATATTAATAAATATCATGCTATACTCTCTTATTATTATATTTTAAGGACATATTATGAAAAAACTTCGCCTTTCACTTTTTGCTATTTTGGCACTGGGTACAGCTTCCATAGCAGATTCAAGTAACCCAACACCTATTCTCAATGAATTTTATATTGGTGGAGCGTATGGGATATTAGGGGCATCTTACCAAGAAGATTTTGCGGAGATGTCTATGAAATATCTTCGGATGAAGATTATTCTCAAGGGATGTTACAAGTAGGGTACAAAATTAACCCATACTTTGCCTTTGAAGGTAGATATTGGGTAGGTATGAGTGACCAAAGTTGGGAAAATACCTTTGGTGATGGTCTGACGGCACAAGTGGATACTTGGGGACTATATACCAAGTTATTTTTACCTGCAACAGACTCTTTTAATGTCTATGCTTTATTAGGATATGCCGAAGCGACGTATAGTATTGATGGTAATAATTTTGAACAAGGTAATGATGCTTTTGATGGTTTCTCTTGGGGTCTTGGTACGGATGTCTCTTTTTCAGACAATGTTGGAGTTTTTATCGATTATGTAGCACTTTATGATGATTACTATACGAACTACCGTGGTAATGATGCCAATATTAGGATTGATTCACTCAATGTAGGTATGACTTATACTTTTTAATATGATTTAGATTTTTTGCAAGACAAGAAAGTGCTTGTCTGCTTCTTCCAAATCATATAAAAATACTTCATCTTCACTTATGAGGCTGAGGTTAGTACTCAATGCCAATGAATTAAGCTCTTCAATCTCATGATAATACTGCTTAATCGTCTCTTGGGACTTGCTAAATCCTACTTTTTCTTGGGTAAATACGGTAAATTCAGAATGATAGACTCCTGCTTCAAAGTCACTATCAATAGCCAAAAATCGTGAACCATCATCTACAATAAACGAGCCTACGGCTACATTTTCAAAACCATACAGCGTATTGATATCACAAAGAAAGACTCCCCCACGAGGGAGATGAGCAGATACACAAGCCAAAAAAGTGCCTAAGGCTTCTTTGTCAAGATAATTGAGCATATCAAAGACAGCCGTAATAACATCATATTTCCCTGCTAGAGTACACAAGTCACTACATGAGGCATCTAAGCCTTTGGCAAGGCTTTTTTCTATCATAAGAGGGCTTAGGTCTATGCCTTTGGTTTGAGGAATATCGAGAGCTTTTTGCATTTGTACGAGAAAATCACCCGAACCACAGCCTACATCGAGGAGTGAATCAAAGTCTATACTTTGGAGATAGAGTAGATAATGGGCATAGAGTTTAGGAGATGCTTCTTTGAGACCCAAGAGGTCTTCTATGTTGGCATAGAGGTCAAGAGGGTCTGTATTATTTGGCACGGTTATTTACAACGGTTTTTATCTTTTCATAGAGTGCAATAATTTCTTCTTTTTTGGCATAAAAACTATTTTTATTGGCAATGAGGTGTGCAGAAGAGTCCATAATATCTTCGGCTACTTTGAGACCGTTTTCTCTCATGGTACTGCCTGTTTCTACAATATCAACAATAGCATCAGCTAGACCTACTAGGGGTGCGAGTTCGATAGAGCCATAGAGTTTGACCACTTCTACACCAACAGCTTTTTTGGCAAAGTAATCTTTGGTAATATTGACCATCTTCGTAGCAATTTTGATATTGGGGCGTGACCAGTCGAGTTCATCTTCATTTCTGATACCTATAGAGACTTTACATTTGCCCAGTTGCATATCAAGGAGCTGAATAATATCAAGCTCTTTTTCTGTAATGACATCAAGACCGACGACCCCAATATCAGCAGCACCATGTTCTACATAGGTAGGGACATCTTGGTTTCGTACATTGAGAAATCGAAAATCACCCATATCTAAAATAAGTTCTCTTCCTTCAAATTTAAACTCTCCACCAAAAATTTCGGCAAATATTTCTAGGGTTTGTTCAGCAATTCTACCTTTTGGGAGGGCAATAGTTAACATAGTTTTGATTCCTTCATTACGTTTAGCATTCCTTGAAAGACCAAGGTTTCATCATACACGGCATTCTCAAAAAACTTTGAAAGAAAAAGACCATCTCCACCTGTAAAGTAGAGTGTTTTACCATGATTATGTGTCTGTATAAGTGCTTTTATAGATGCGATTATACCATAGCTTATCTGCTCTTTGGTTGTAGTAGCTAGGCGAGATAGACAGACGGTTTTGTCTAGGCTTGTCTCTAGGCTAGGGGAGATACTTTGGTAGGCTTCTATAGAGGCTTGTAATCCTAGTAAAATACACCCTCCTTGATACACACCCTTTTGCATAACATCTAAGCTAATAGCAGACCCCGCATCGACAAATACCCCTTCTTGGTAGCTCAAACACAAGGCTTTTCTGTCTATGCCCATAGTAGGATACTCTCCTTGAATGTGGATGAAAGAGGAGAGATTATGCCACTGTGCAAATTGACCGATTTGGCTTTGTAAGGAATGATTGACACAGATATAGTAGAGGGGGAGATGTTGATATTTCTCTATGGCCTCTTTATAGCTATAATGTTGTACCTTAGTACCATCATAGATATGAAAAGTACTGTTACCAATATCGGCTAAGAGTACTTTAGGCTTCATGCCATACTTTCCATTGCTGTGCTTCTAGCATGGCTCTGGCTTTAGAACAAAGTGGGGCTTCAATAATGAGGTACTTTTTTTTGATTTGGCTATCGATATGTTTTTCTAGTTTTTCATGCAAAAGTATAAGCTCTTGTGCCTCTTTGCGTAAGAAGCGACTCTTCTTGCTAATACAAAAGAGAGAAGCATAATAGGATTTTAAATCTACACCCACATAGAGTTTCAGATTTTTACGAGAGCCAATCTCTTTGGGTAATACCTCTTTGAGGGACTTAAAAATGATATGTTTATTTTGGAGGTAATCGACAATTTTTTTCATAATGCTATCATACCCAAAGTTAACCCAATGGATGATAGGTATGCATCGTGTCTGCTAAGTGTTGTTTTTGAATATGGGTATAAATTTGCGTCGTCTCTAGTGAAGCATGACCGAGTAATTCTTGAATGACGAGTAAATCAGCCCCTCCCACAATGAGTGAAGTGGCAAAAGAATGGCGTAAAACATGGGGAGAGACTCCTAGATATTTCTTGACAATATTAAACGCAGAAATACGGCTTAAGCGTGTTCCTTTGTAGTTGAGCCAAATGTACGGGCTAGATATAGTTTGGGCTTGGAGATACTTGTCTAGGGCTTGTATCGCTACAGGGGCTAGGGGGACAACGCGTTCTTTTTCTCCTTTGGCAAAGCGAATTTTGAGCCATCCTTCTACCATGTCCATACGCTGTACCAAAAGTGCCTCAGAGATACGACAACCACTGGCATACAAAAAGAGAATAAGGGCATAATCACGTAGTCCAAGTAGGGTACTTCTATCAATGAGATTAAGACCATCGAGTATCTCTTCATTGCTGACATATTTAGGCAAGTTACGAGGGATTTTTGCCATAGGGATTTTGATTTTGTGATGTTCAAATTCATATTTATGACAAAAAGTAAAAAAGGCATTGATGGAAGAGAGTTTACGATTTAGGGTACGTTTGTTAGCAAAGGTAGCCAAAAAACTCAGAATATCTGTAGTATCAAGCTTGGTAAGTATTTTGTGTGTATGTGTTTCAAGTTGTGTAAGGTCAGTCAGATAAGCATTGATAGTTAGACTATCAAGTGCTTTGGTGACAAAAGGTACTCCTCAAATGCCAGAAGAAGAGGACTAGGATTACTCATAACCCAAGGCTGAAAGTTCGATACGTTTACCATCTTTATAGAGTATATTTCCTGTGATAAAGACAGGTTCGTTGATACTTCCTAAGTGATAGATTTTAGATTGACTTAGTGTACTGTTGAGTACAATGAGAGAACCTTGTTGGTCAAGTGCATAGACTTTGCCATCTATAGCAGTTCCTACAGCATAATGTGCAAATTTAAACTGTGTTTGATGCATGACTTCTAAGGCTAGGTTCAGAGCGATAATATGACCTTCTTGGGTAAAGAGATAAATTCTATTCTTTTCCACAGCTATTTCTGAGATATTGGCTTTATATTCTTTTTTGCCTGTACCTCCTAAGGTAATGACGCGTGTGGGTGTAGAGGCTATCATGGTATTCTTGACGCGTGAAAGGTAAATTACGTTGTTGAATGAAGATTCATTGGAGATATAGACCACTTTGGCATTTTGTGAATCATGGATATTGACAATGATAATTTTGCCATCAAGCATAGGCATGACTACCAAGTTTTCTACAAACATAGGACTAGCAGCTCTTGTATCAATGGCGTAGGTTCTTTCAGAACGGCTTTCAATGACTTTTTGGTCTTTAGCCATAAGATAGATACCAAAGGTATTGTTATTGAGGATATAAGCAATGACACCATTGTTTATACTAGCAGAGACAATAGGGGTATGGAGTGCTACCGTACGCAAGGTTTTTTGTGTACTTTTGTTGATAATTTTTAATGTACCTATACTGTTGGATGCGAGTATATATCGGGTGTTTTCATTGATAAATCTATATCCCTCTCCAAGCTTTATCTGACTTATACCAGCTTTTCCAAGATACGACCCTGTATTGAGTGTACCTCCGTTACGACTTAAGTCTATCACATTGGCACCATAGCCTTGGGAAGCATGAGAAGCAGAGTAGGTGTTCTCTGGTTCAAAGTATTGCTTAGAGCTACACCCTGAAAAGAGTGTGATAGCCAAGAGTAAGGAGAAAAGAGGTAAATGTTTCATTAGTTTGCCTTGATAAGTGAATGTTTAAGAAATCCTGTAATAGTTGCCAGTGCCGAACGCTCATCAATGGCTTCTAATTTGCTTTTGGCTTGTTTGTTATCTCCTGCTTTGATAGCTAAGTAGGCTTCTTGTAGTAGTACCAATTCATTGTATAGTACAGATTCTACAGGCTTCTTTTGTAAAGTAGCCACGGTATAGCCACTGACATCTGCAATAATCGTGTTGCTACTTTGGCTCAAGGTCTCCAAGGTCTTTATATCTTGGGATTTAAGGGCTTGTGAATAACTATAAAGCTCAAAGAGTGCAGGGTTACTTTCTTTGAGTATTTGTAGTGCTTTGGCATCATCATGTGTAGTTTGCAAGGTGATAAATGCATCATTGGCAGTGACAAGTTTGGCTTCTGCTATGGAGGTTTCAATGGCTCTACCTCCAAAAAAATACAACAAGAGCAATGGCTAGACCCCAAAGTTTGACTTTATGTTTTCTATAAAGGGTTTCTAGTTTAAAAGCACTCTCTAATACTTTTTCATCACTGCTTAAGGATTTTTTGACATAGTTTACATCATCTTTAATACTCATATAACGCTCCTAAAATATTTTATATACATTATACCTTTTGGACTTAAAACTTAGCTACAACTGGACAATGGTTATCCCCAAATTCCCTTGCATACGATAAAACTTGTCTATTTTGGGATGGGTATTGAGATATGCTCCTATGAGTTTGGAGAGTACACCTCCTCCTGTACCATGAATAATTTGTACTTCATGTAGCCCATTGACCAAAGCATCGCCGAGGAATTTATCTACAGTATCAAGTGCTTCATCAGCATACATCCCCAAAAGTTTGATGGAGACAGATGCTCCTGATTTTTCTATACTTACCGTACCTTTGGCTACTCTAGGTTTGATTTACTTTTGGGTATATCGCCTCTGTATTTGACTTGCGACAGAGGGACACGCATTTTGAGTCCATCGATGAGTATGGTGGCTTCTTTTTTACGAAAGGAGAGTAATTCTCCTTTATGAGAACGGTATTTGACTTTATCTCCTGCTTTTAAGGGTCTTTCTATCGTTTCATTAGCGTGTTTTAGCGCTTTGCTTGGAAAGTCTTTACGTTTATGGGCAATGGTGAGTAAGCGTCTGCCTTCTGTAGATTCTTTGACTTTGAGTGCTTCTTGTGCTTTCTTCGTGGCAGCATTGTAACGATTTTCCAAAGTAGCTATGGCTTTTCTATGTTGCTCTTGTAAGGATTT
Organism: Sulfurovum sp.; assembly: GCA_030949325.1. Classification (GTDB taxonomy): domain Bacteria; phylum Campylobacterota; class Campylobacteria; order Campylobacterales; family Sulfurovaceae; genus Sulfurovum. The sequence goes on along the minus strand of JAUZSQ010000092.1, from coordinate 6,141 downwards.
TTCACTCTCTTCTAGGTCACGTTTACCTTGTTCTACAGCAAGGAGTTGTGTATCTATTTGGGCAATTTTAAGTCGCATTTCACGTTCTAAAGAAGTAGATTTTTCTATGAGTTCATTGAGGTTTTCTTTGTCTTCTCCATACACTTCCTTGGCTTTGTCCACAATCCTCGAAGGCACACCATAGCGTTGGGCTGTCTCAAAGGCATAACTTTTACCAATACTCCCTTGCAAAAAGGTATACGTAGGCAGACGACGTGCTTCATCATACAGTGCGGCGATGAGTTCCACGTCTTTGTCTGTTGCCATCAGTGAAGCCAAACGTTTGTGGTGCGTGGTTACAATAAAATGGATACCTCTTTGACGCAAGGCATCTAGCATCACCCTAAACAAAGACGCAGCCTCATCAGAATCTGTCCCTAACTCTATTTCATCAACCCCTACAATGGCATCTTCTTTTTGGAAGAGCTTGGCAAATTCTTGCATACGTCCTGCAAACGTAGAGATGTCATTCTTGACCGATTGAGGGTCATCTATGACGGCTTCTATATGTTTGTAGTGTCCGACTATCGTCTGGGTTGGGTGACATTGAAAGGGCAAGAGGTACTTACAGAGATAGACAGCTGAAAGCATGGATTTTAGAAGCATAGTCTTGCCTCCAGCATTGACTCCCGTAACCAGCATAATGTGCTTGTCAAAATTCATATTGATAAGCACAGGATTTTCAATCGCAGGGTGTGCAAAATCTTGGAGTTTTATTTGCTTGGTTTGGCTAGGGCGTATAAATTGATACTCTTTTGCCCTAGCAAAACTTACACGGGCTTGATAGTGGTCAAAACGGTCATACTCTTTGTTGACAAAATGTAAAAAACGTTCCCACTGAAAGAACAGGGCTGAAATACGTTTGCAATATTGATAAATAATCTCTTCTTTGTTGGAGAGTAAGAGCGATTTTTTTTCTTTGAGATGTGCAATACTTTGGGGTAAAATATAGAAAAACCCTCCAGCACTGCGAGAAACTACAGTGGCTTTGATAGCATGATTATATCCACCACGTACCAGCAATGTCTCTTCTCCACCATTGAAATGTATTTGTGTATCTACGAGATAATCTCTAAGCTTTGCATGATGGGTGAGCTTGTAGAGTGTTTCTTTTATCTCTTTGGTATTGCTTTTTAGGGCTTGTTCTATTTGATGAAGTTGAGCATCTTTTTGGGGATTAATCTCTCCCTCTTGGGTAAAATAGCCTATGACTTCTATCATTTCTATAGGAATATCTATCCCTTGTATCCAAGCAGTAAGAGGTTGGGTAAATCCTATAGTCTTTAAGGTATTAAAATACGAGAGCATACTTACAAAAGCATAAATCTCATCCAAAGAAAGTATGGCTTGTTTTTGGATTCTTCGCAGGGGGTTGTCTAGGTTAGGTACTAAAGGAGGTGTGGGAAATTGTACTTTGGAGAGTGCTTGAATATAGGCATAATGCTGATTGATATCACCTTTCATATCAAGGGATTTTTCTCTGGCTAAAAAGGTATGAAATTGTTGGATATAGACATCAAGGTCAAGTTTTTGAATTAGGGTTTTTTCGTTGGTTTTTTGTACAGTCACAGGGGTGGATTCCTCCTAGGTTCGTTAGCCGAAATAACAAACCTTAAAGAGGTATATTATTCAAGTTCTTCTTGAAGTTTATTGTATTTAAACATCAATTCTTCAATATTTTCAACATTGTCAGGGTCTGAAATAATACAATCTACAGGACAAACTGCAATACACTGAGGCTCATCAAAATGACCTACACACTCTGTACACATATCAGGGTCAATCAGATAAATGGGATCATTTTCTTCAATTGCCTCATTTGGACACTCTTCTCTACATGCATCACATGCGATACACTCATCGGTTATTACTAATGCCATATTGACCCTTATGCGAGTACTTTTAGCACTCTAATTTATTTATTAGGAGTTATATCCCAAGATAACTTACTACTAGATTAAAATGTGAAAAAAAACAATTTTTTAAGAAATTTCTTTAGGAAAACAAAATCTATAGCCTCGTCTTCTTACGGTTTCTATGGTTGTAATATTGAGAGGTTTATCCATCTTTTGTCTAATTTGATTGATAGCCACTTCTATGACATTGGGAGTGACGAGTTCAGGTTCTTCCCAAATAGCATCTAAAAGTTGTTCTTTGGAGACGATTTGGTCTTTGTGCATGGCGAGGTGTGTGAGGACTTCAAAAGGTTTTCCTTTGAGTTCTATCTCATTGCCTTGGTAGATAATTTTTTCTTCTTCAGGGTTGATAATAAGGTCTTCTATCTCAATAATATTGGATACTCCAAAACGTAACTTGGCTTCAATACGCACCAATAAAACTTCATTGTCTAAAGGCTTTCTGATAAAGTCATCCGCACCTGATTTGAGTGCAAGAATTTCACTTCTCTTTATCTGTACGTTCAGAGAGTACAATCACAGAAGTTTTGTGGGCATCTTTTTTGATAGTAGTGACAAGATTGATACGTGCTTGTTCTTCAGACCAGCCCAAGAGTACAAGGTCATAATTTCTAATGTCAAGGTAATACTTGGCATCTCCAATATTTTCAGCCACATCTACTTGATATCCATCGGCTACTAAGACCTCAGAAAGTTTATTCCCAAAAGAGACTTCTTCTTCTATAATCAATATTCTCATGTTATGAGCCTTTAAGGTAGTTTATTTTTTTTAATATTATAGCATAAAAAAAGGTAATTTATCAAGAATACTAAAAATTCCAAGTATTACTTAAGGAAACTTTGCAAGTAGGGAGTATGTCAGGTTTACTTAGCTTAATATAAAGCTTCTGTATGTGTGGATACTTGTTATATAGAAGACACTTAGACCCAAGAGTGCTTCTTCTAGGAGTTCGTAGCGTTCTTTGTGCAGTGTTGCTTGTACTAGGGAAACGATATGTGCATAGTTTATAAATGCATGGGCTTCATAGGGATAATCTAGCTGAATATTGAGTATCACACTTTGGGGAGTCTCACGTTCAAAATCGAGTAATCCTATAATGACATCAAAGGTCAAGGCTTCGATATGAATCGTCATCGCTTAGACTTTAGCTTTCTTCTTTTTTGAAGAGTCTCACGATATTGGGCGTGTGCTTGTAACTAATGATAAAAGCAATAATCCAAATGGGTGCATGAGAACCAATACCTTCTACTTGGGGATAAAGCAGATACGAAGCTATAATAAATGCTAAAAGTCCAATGAGTGAAGACAGGGAAGAAATCTTTAGACCTTTCGCAGCACCTAGCCATACCCCAATGGCAATGAGTGCAGGAATAGGCATCATGATAAGCAGGACACCAAATCCAGTAGCCACACCTTTGCCACCTTCAAAAGACAAAAAGATTGAAAAACAGTGACCCATGACAGCCAAGACAGCAATCGTCCACAAGACACTTTGAGGAGCATCAAGCATCATGGCTACGATGATGACTAGCACCCCTTTAATCGCATCCAAAAAGAGTGTAATAGCCCCTAGTTTTTTGGCAAGTGTGGGGTTTGTCTCTTTGACAACACGCAAGACATTTGTAGCCCCGATATTGCCAGAACCTTCTTTTTTGATGTCCACTCCTGCAAACTGTTTGGCAAGTATATATCCAAAAGGTATAGAAGAAATGAGATAGACAGCGAGATAGAGTAATATATTTTGATTCGTTAGTAAGTCCATGATTTATCCACAATTAAATTTTATACTGCAATTTTAGCCGAATTTAGCTAAAATCCATACTATACTAAGCGTAAAGGGTAAATGATGATAGATTTTAAATCAGAAATAAATAGAATGAAGCAAACATTAGATGTCACCGTAGTAGCACACTATTACCAACGTGACGAAGTCTTTGAGATGGCAGACATTACAGGAGACAGCCTAGAATTAGCCAGAAGATGCCAAGCCGATGACAATACATGGGTGGTCTTTTGTGGTGTAGGTTTTATGGGGCAATCGGTCAAAATCATAGACCCACAAAAGCGTGTACTCATGCCCAAAATTGCCTGTTGTGCCATGGCTCGTATGATGGATGGTTCTTACTTTGAAGAGTCTGTACAGTACATGACAGACAGAGGCATAGCACGAGAAGATATTTTGCCTATTACTTACATAAACTCCGATGCCTCAGTCAAAGCCAAAGTAGGAGAAATGGGTGGATACGTCTGTACCTCTTCCAATGCGTTTAAGATTATAGCAAAAGGTTTAGAGACGGGCAAAAAGATACTGTTTGTACCCGATAGATGTCTAGGACAAAATTTTGCCATCCAAATGGGACTCAAGTCGTGTGTCATCGGTGTAGAAAAAGACGGAAAAGAGTGTGACCCAAAAGAAGCAGACATTATTTGTTTTAACGGTTTTTGTTCTGTGCATCAACTTTTTACGGTAGATGATGTAGAATTTTATCGTAATAAATTTCCTGATATCAAAATTGCCGTGCATCCTGAGTGTGACCCTAGTGTGGTGGCTGTAGCAGACTTCTCAGGCTCTACTTCACAGCTCATCAAATATGTAAACGAGCTTGACCCAGCACAAAAAGTAGCCATAGGCACAGAATACAACCTCGTAAACCGTATGCGTAAAGGCAATACCTATGTGCTGTCTTCCACCAAACCCGAATGCCCAACCATGAATGAAACCACATTAGAAGATTTGTATAATACGCTCAAATCCATAGAAGATAATAAGCCTATTAATGAGATATTTATAGAAGAAGAGATACGAAAATATGCGAATGAGGCTTTGGAACGAATGTTGGCGATTAAGTAGTAGGATAGTTTAGAGTGTATTCTTCACGCCTAAGTCTTATTATATTTTAAAATTGAGAAGGAATTTGATATGAGTTTTGATAGTTTGAGTAAAGAAGATAAAGAGCAAATTGAACTTGGTTTACGAGTTGTAAACTTATTAGTAGAAAAAAAATATGATTTAGCGTATGCTTATTTATCTGATGAATTAAAGTCTCAAAGTACTTTTGGTGAATTATTGTACTCAGTTGTAACACTTGAAAAAATGATGAATAATATGACCGAGCATATGTATAATGTTAAAGAAATATTTGTTAATAGTCAGGATGTAAAAGAGAATGCAGACCCTAGTAAAGATGGATACATTTATATTCCAATAGAAGTGGAGGGTGGAGATTCAGAAGCTATATCTGTGGAATTTAAATATGATGATAGTAAATTAGTTATTTCTGATATTGAATTTGGTCGTCCTTAAAAAGTAAAACTCTGTTGTATGTATTCCTATGCAGAGAGACTGTGAAAGAACATAGAGTTCTTCTATAACCCTAATAAATATTATACTAAAAAAAGGAATTATATATGACAATGTTTGATAGCTCACCTGAAAGGCGTAATCTTAATCTCTTATCTATTTCTATCATTTTATATTATTTAGCTGGTGGTTATATCTTAGGTAATGGAACAGCTAAAATTGAAGTGTTAAATATTGGTTTTAAAGATAAAAATGTTCTAGTTTATTCCGTTGTTATATTTTTACTGTGGTTTTTATTTCGTTATTGGATTGTTGAACGAGAAGAAAGCTCCCAAAAGTATAAGGCTGAAGTCTGTAATATTAATATAGCTAAATTGTATAGATTTTTTGTAGATAATTCTATTAAAGATAGCTTTATAATATTTCAAGCATGTACGGGAGCAGAGATGACTACGGTTAATGGTATTACCACAGTATTAGGAAAAAGGCTTATAAAAATTGATGGTTTTGGAGGTAATATAATTAGGCTTTTTATCATTGTAAAAATGTTTTTTACAAAACCAACATTATCTGCTTATATAATGCCTTATATGTTATCTTTTATTGCTTTATATTTAACTTCTATTTATTTATTCATTCCTATTGTCCTATTAATTATTTTGGTTATGTATTTTCAAGAATAATAAGGATGAAAGTATTCCCGAATGAGTTGAAATATATTTATTGAAAAATTCCAAGACCAAAAGGACAAAAAAATGCAAAAACAACAATTTCTAAAAGACATGGTGCGTGAAGATGTGGGGCGTGGGGATTTATTTTCTCGTATTTCTACTTCTAAAAAGATAAAAGCCTATATTATTGCCAAGAGTGATGGGGTATTTGCG